>NZ_AZVL01000003.1:0-487059 GCF_000514195.1 Pseudomonas sp. URIL14HWK12:I6 | reverse complement strand
AAGCGCTGCATGCGTCTCGCGAAAAGCCCATCTCGCCTGAGCGTGAAGCCCTGCGCGAGTTGATTCAATTACGCGAGCACTTCGTCCAGCAGCGCGACGACAACAAGCGCCGGCTGCAGCAGGCCCAGTTGCCTGCGGTTGTAGAGGCGATCAGGGACCATATTCGCTACCTGCAAACCCAGATCAAGCAGCTCGGCAAAGCCATCGATCAAAGCATGCGTGAGCTGGATGCGGAAAAAGCCGATCGGCTTATCTCCGTCAAAGGCATCGGCACTGTGGCGACCGCCAGCTTGTTGGTTTATCTGCCCGAACTCGGCGAGCTGGATCGCAGGGAGATCGCCGCACTGGCGGGAATCGCCCCCTACAACGACGACAGTGGAAATCACAGCGGGAAACGTCAGATTTACGGAGGGAGAGCGCGCGTCAGACGTGCGCTTTACATGTCGTGCTGGGTCGTTATCCGTTGTCAGGCCGACTTCAAGGCCCGTTATGAATCCTTAAGAGAACGGGGCAAGAGCGCGAAAGTCGCGCTCATCGCCTGTATGCGAATACTGCTGATCAGATTGAATGCCATGCTGCGAGACGGCACAGAGTGGCGGTGACGAATGGTGGCAGTAAGACAGTTGCTCCCACATGGGTTGCTGTGTTATTCCAATGGCATCACCGTGACGCGGACCTCCGGGTCGTGGTTGCCGCCCCCCAGAATCACCCCGCGCAACGGCGACACATCGGAAAAATCCCGGCCCCATGCCAGGGTGATGTGCTCCAGCGCCGGCTGCACGTTGTTGGTCGGATCGAAATCCACCCAGCCCAATACCGGACAGAACACCGACACCCAGGCATGCGACGCATCGGCGCCGATCAGCCGTGGCTGCCCCGGCGGCGGTTGGGTCAGCAGATAGCCACTGATGTAGCGCGCTGCCAGCCCTCGCGAGCGCACGCAAGCGAGCATCAGATGCGCGAAGTCCTGACACACGCCACGCCGGCGCTCCAGCACCTCGACCAGCGGCGTCGCCACTTGCGTGGCCTCGGCATCGAAGGTGAATTCGCTGAAAATCTTCTGCATCAAGGCCTGCACGCCCAGCAACAAGGGCCTTCCCGGTGGAAAACAGCTTTCCGAAAATTCGACGAAACTGCGTTTCAAATGCACGTAGGGTGACTGAAACCGATAGCGACACGCCTCCAGCATTTCGGCGGACAATGGCTGGCTGCTGTAGGTCAGCGCATCACGCGTCTGCTCCCACGCCGGGGACAGATTGAAATCCGCTAGTGGCCGCGCCAGCACCTCAACCGTGAGCCGGGCGTTGACCTGCAACTCGTCATGCGGGCGTTCGAAGGCCAGTCGGGTCAGCGGATTGCCGAACACATCCAGTTCATCCCGCCGCGTGGTCGGCTCCGGGCTGATCAGCAATTGCTGCTCGGTGCAGCGTTGCCACGTGCACTCACGCGGCCACAGGTGCGCGAGTTGCTGTGCCAGCGAAACCGGGCTGTCGTAGTGGTAACAGGTGTCGTGAAAGATCTGGTAGTACGCGCTCATCAGACGGACACCGTGCGCTGGCTGACATCATCGACATGGGCAAAATGGCGCAGCGCCAGCCGATCCGAGACTTGCCCGCTGGCCTCGGCAATCTCTTGCAGCAGATCCGCCAGACCATCGAGCGCGGCACGCACGCTGTTCTCTCCGAACAGCGGGTTCTCCAGACACCCCAGATCGAACCGCGCCAGACGCTCGACCAACTGCGGCAACCCCGCCTCGCGAGGTACGCCGAAATCATCGTTCAAGCGTTTCAAAGTGCGGGTCACCAGTTTCAACTGGAACAACACCGCGTGCGGGTTCTGCTCATCCAGCAGCAACAGGTCGAGCACCGGAATCAACTGCGCCACCGCCAGATACCGCGAACGGTAGGTGATGCTGCTGTTGCCCAGCTCCAGCAGCCATTCCAGCCCCGCCTGATCGAACGCCCCGGCGCCGCGCAGAAACGCCGCCAGACTGCTGCTGAGAAACTGCAACCGCTCGATGCGCCGGCCGATCATCAGAAAGCGCCAGCCTTCGTCGCGCGTCATGTCGTCGAGCGCGAACCCCGAGAGCGCCGCCAGCGACATCACCAGCCGGTTGAGGAAATCCAGCAACTCGCCGAAGTCCGGCTCTTCGGTGTCCAGTTCCAGCGCCTCGCGCTGCAACTCGACCAACGCCTGCCAGTTTTCCCGTGAAAGCTTGCCGCGCACCTGCGAGGCCGCCCACTGCAAGCGCTGCAGGTTGGAGCGCAGGCTGAACGACCAGTCCTCGCCGAGCAGCGCCGCCAGCAGCCGCTCCGGTAGCTCACCCTCCTCAGGCAGCAACATCAGCCGCTCGCCCAGCTCCACGGCCGCCTGCAAGGCTTGCGGATCATCGCCATCGACATACCGCGCGAGCATGATCCGCAGCAGTCGCGCACTGTCGTCGCAACGCTCGCAGTAACGGCCGAACCAGAACAGGTTCTCCACCACCCGCGAGGGCAGGTACGGGTCGCGGCGCACCAGATCGTGTACGCCGACGTTGCGCTGGGTTTTCCATTGCTCGCCACTCGGCGCACGATCGCCCAACACCCAGGTGTCCTTGCTCGCCCCGCCGCGCTGCATCGACACCACTTCGGCATCGGCCTCGGCGGCGACCCGGGTCAGCCCACCGGGCAATACGCGATAGCCGTCACCACTGGCCACCGCGTACACGCGCATGCCGATCGCTCGCGGTTGCAGTTGGCCGTCTTCGGCCTGCCAGATCGGCGCCTGGGACAGCTGCGCCAGTTCTTGCGCGACATAGGCGTATGGCCGCGCCTGCATGCGCTCGGCGAGCGCCTGGCGCTGTTGTTCGCTCAGATCGCGGCCGAATACCGGCGCGAAGCTTTGTGAGGGGAACGCCGGTTTGATCAGCAGCTCGGGAAGCTTTTCCAACGCCTGCGCCAGCACCGGCGCCTCGCCGCACCACCAGGTGGCGATGGACGGCAGCAGCAGTTCTTCGCCGAACAGGTACTGATTGATCTTCGGCAGAAATCCAAGCAACCCCGGCGACTCCAGCACGCCGCTGCCCAAGGCGTTGGCCACCAGCACCCGGCCCTGACGCACCGCTTCCAGCAGGCCAGGCACACCAAGTGCCGAATCGGTGCGCAGCTCCAGCGGATCGCAGAAGTCATCGTCGAGCCGGCGCATGATCGCGTGCACCCGGCGCAGACCACTGAGGGTTTTCAGGTACACCGTGGCATCGCGCACGGTGAGGTCGCCGCCCTCCACCAGCGGATAACCGAGCTGACGCGCCAGATAAAGATGTTCGAAGTAGCTTTCGTTGAAGCGCCCTGGCGTGAGCAACACCACCAGCGGCGCGTCGTCAGCACACGGCGCCTGACGCGCGAGGGTTTCCTGCAGGGTGCGGAAGAACCCAGCCAGATGCTGCACTTTCAGATCGCGGTACAACTCGGGAAAGGCGCGCGACACAATGGTGCGATTTTCCAGCGCATAGCCCGCGCCCGACGGTGCCTGAGTACGATCCGCCGTGACCCACCAGCGCCCGTCCGGCGTGCGCGCCAGATCCACGGCGTACAGATGCAGAAAGGCATCTTCCGGTGGTGCGATGCCCTGACAGGGCCAGAGAAAATTGTTGTGGCCGAACACCAGCTCCGCCGGTAACAACCCTTCGCTGATCAGCCGCTGCGGGCCATACAGATCGGCCAGTACCGCATTGAGCAGGCGTGCTCGCTGGGCAATCCCCGCCGACAGGTGCTGCCACTCATCAGCAGCGATCACGTGCGGCAGCAGGTCCAGCTCCCACGGGCGGTCAGCGCCCTTGGGATCGGCATAGACGTTGTAGGTCACGCCGTTTTCCTGAATCTGCCGGGCCAGCAACGCCTGCCGCTGCACCAGTTGCGCCGGGGTGCTGCGCTGCAATTGATCGAACAGCCGCCGCCAGTGCGGGCGCACGTCCCCGCTGTCATTCAGCAGTTCGTGATAAGTGCCCGCGGTCAGCGGGTAGCGGTCTAGCAGGTCAGGCATGGAAAGCTCGGCAGACAGCAGGGAACGGTCAGACTAACGCAGGCACATGACGTGCGGATATACGAAAAATCCGCATGTCGTGCAGGACTTAGAAACGTCGCAAATCGAGCGTCATCGGCAGCTCGTCGGAGATTGTCAGGTTCGGTATCGGAAGTTTCCCCGGCGTGTGTCCGATGCGGAAAAACCGCGCCATGCGCCGGCTCTCAGCTTCGTTGGCATTGACCGGTAACGTCTCGTAATTGCGCCCGCCCGGGTGCGCCACGTGGTACTGGCAACCGCCCAGTGAACGCTGCATCCAGGTGTCGAGCAAGTCGAACACCAGCGGCGCGTGCACCGGGATGGTCGGTTGCAGGCAATTGGCCGGTTGCCAGGCCCGAAAGCGCACGCCGGCGACGAACTCACCGATGCGCCCGGTCGGTTGCAGCGGCAGCGGAATACCGTTGCAGGTCAGCAGATAGCGCTGCGGCGGCAAGCCGCTGAGCTTGATCTGCAAACGCTCCAGCGACGAATCGACATAACGCACCGTGCCGCCCGCCGTACCCTCCTCGCCCAGTACATGCCAAGGTTCCAGCGCCTGGCGCAGCTCCATCTCGATGCCGCTGACCGCGTAATCGCCGACCTTGGGAAAACGGAACTCCAGATGCGCAGCGAACCACTCGGCGCGCAATGGATAACCGGCGTTGTTCAGTTCAACGATGACGTCGGCGAAATCCTGCTCGATAAAGTGCGGCAGCATGAAGCGGTCGTGCAGCTCGGTGCCCCAGCGCGCCAGTTTCGGCGGCGCATAGGGCTCGCGCCAGAATCGCGCAACCAGCGCACGCAGCAACAACTGCTGAGCCAGGCTCATCCGCGCATGCGGCGGCATTTCGAAGGCGCGCAGCTCCAGCAGCCCGAGACGCCCGGTAGCGCCATCCGGCGAATACAGTTTATCGATGCAGAACTCGGCGCGGTGAGTGTTGCCGGTGACGTCGATCAGCAGATTGCGCAGCAGGCGATCCACCAGCCACGGCGCGCACGCTTCGCCCGGTTCAGGCATCTGCGCGAAGGCGATTTCCAGTTCGTACAGGGCGTCGTTGCGCGCTTCATCGACCCGTGGCGCCTGCGAGGTCGGGCCGATGAACAGGCCGGAAAACAGGTAGGACAGCGATGGGTGGTTGTGCCAGTAGCTGATCAGGCTGCGTAGCAGATCCGGGCGGCGCAGGAACGGTGAGTCCGCCGGGGTCGCGCCACCGAGGACGAAATGGTTGCCGCCGCCGGTGCCGGTGTGGCGCCCGTCGATCATGAATTTTTCGGTGGTCAGGCGGGTTTGCCGCGCCTGTTCATAGAGAAACTCGGTGCGCTCGACCAGCTCGTCCCAGGTCGCCGATGGCTGCACGTTGACCTCGATCACGCCCGGATCCGGGGTGATGCGGAAGTTGCTCAGGCGCGGATCACTCGGCGGCTCGTAACCTTCCAGCAGCACCGGGCAATGCAGCTCTTCGGCGGTGGCTTCGATGGCCGCCACCAGTTCCAGATAGTCTTCGACCCGCTCCAGCGGCGGCATGAACAGATACAGACGCCCTTCGCGCGCTTCGGCGCAGAAGGCGGTGCGAGTCAGCCAGTCGGCGGACTCGTCGATTGTCGGCGCACGTTCGGCGGCCGTTGCGGGTTCGGCATGGCTGTTGAGCTGGGTGGTGTCCGGCAGCTCGGGAAAGTCCTGATTCGGGTCGTTGGGATGAATGAACGGATACTCCGCCGCCTTCACCCACGGCTGTGAGCCGAGTGGCAAGCGATAACCCAGCGGCGAATCCCCCGGCACCAGCCGGCAATGCTCGTCGCGCAGATACCAGCGCCCGCTCTGCCATTGATCACCCTTGGCGGTGCGGGCCAGCGGCAGCACCTGGCCGATCACTTTATCCAGGCCCTGCGCGAAAACCTTGCGCAGACGCGCACGCTCCAGCGGTTCTTCAAGACGCGAGTCTTCAGCGCTGACGTTGCTCGGCAATGCGCCCTCACGCCAGAGGTAATAAAAATTGTCTTCATAGGCTGGAAACACGAAACGTGCCGGCAGTTTCAGGCGTTCGGCAACACTCGCGAGAAAGCGTCCCGCCAGTTCGCCATCGGCGCCGTAGTCCTGCTGCTCATCGGCGATCAGCGCGCTGTTGTGCCAGATCGGCACGCCATCGCGGCGCCAATAGCAGTTGAGCGACCAGCGCGGCAATTGCTCGCCGGGGTACCACTTGCCCTGACCGAAATGCACCAGACCTTTCGGCGCATAGTGCTGGCGCATGCGCTGGAACAGTTCGGCGGAGAGGCGGCGCTTGTCCGGGCCCAGCGCGGCGGTGTTCCACTCGGCGCCGTCCGGGTCATCGATGGAGACGAAGGTCGGCTCGCCGCCCATGGTCAGGCGCACATCGCCTTCCAGCAAGTCGGCATCGATCTGCCGGCCCAGCGCCTGAATCGCCAGCCACTGCTCATCGGTGTAGGGCTTGGTCACCCGTGGCGCTTCCCAGATCCGCTCCACCGACATTTCGTGGCTGAACTGGCATTCGCACGGCTCGACCAGACCACTGATCGGCGCGGCTGAGGATGGATCAGGGCTGCAGGCCAGCGGGATATGCCCTTCGCCGGCGAACAATCCGGACGTAGCATCCAGACCGATCCAGCCTGCGCCTGGCAAGTACACCTCGCACCAGGCGTGCAGGTCGGTGAAATCCACCTCGGTGCCGGACGGGCCGTCGAGGCTCTTCACGTCGGCAGTCAGTTGAATCAGGTAACCGGAGACAAACCGCGCGGCCAACCCGAGGTTGCGCAGCAGTTGCACCAGCAGCCACGCCGAGTCGCGGCAGGAGCCGGAGGCATGTTCGAGGGTGTGTTCCGGAGTTTGCACGCCCGGTTCCATGCGGATCAGGTAGCGGATGTCTTCGCTGAGACGCTGGTTGAGCATCACCAGGAAATCCACGGCGGGCAGCGGCGTACGGTCGATCCCGTCCAGATAGGCTTTGAATGCCGGGGTCAGCGGCAGAGTTTCGAGGTACGGCGCCAATTCCTTGCGTTCATCTGCGGCGTAAGTGAAGGGGATTTTCTCGGCATAGGGTTCGAGGAAGAAGTCGAAGGGGTTGAACACCGCCATCTCGGCCAGCAGATCGACCTCGATGCGCAACTCATCGGTTTTCTCGGGGAACACCAGCCGCGCGAGGTAGTTGCCCTGCGGGTCTTGCTGCCAGTTGATGAAATGCTGCTCGGGCGAGACCTTCAGCGCATACGAGAGGATCCGCGTGCGGCTGTGGGCGGCCGGACGCAGGCGTACGATCTGCGGGCCGAGTTCGACAGCGCGGTCGTAGCGGTAATGCGTGACGTGATGCAATGCGACATGAATCGACACGGCGTGCCTCCTGCGAGCCTAAGCGTATTCGAAAGCGCGCAAGACTTATGCCATGCAAGGGCTTGGGCGCTTTCCCGGAATGCTCAGGGCAGTACAGCACCAAAATCGGGCGATGCGGGGAAATGGTTCGAGGAAGTTGCGCCTAAATGTGGCGGCAGTGGTAGATGCGGCGCCTGAGATGACGCCTTCGCGAGCAAGCTCGCTCCCACAGGAGACCGCATTCCAACTGTGGGAGCGGGCTTGCTCGCGAAAGGGCCAGTCGTTTCAGCACACTTCTTGAACCCTGAAATGCAAAACGCCAACCCGAAGGTTGGCGTTCTGTTGAAACAAAAAGCGATTAGCGCGGTACGACTGGCTTGCGAGCCGGTTTCGGCCCCTTGCCCTTGGCTGCTTCCTTGCGCTCCTTGGCCGCCTGCTGGTTGCGGGCGAATGCCGCAGCCTTGGCCTGTTCACGCTTGTCCCAAGGATTGCCACCGTCGCTGGCACGCGGCGGCAGGCCGTTGTGCTGGGTGAGAATCTTGGTGGTCTTCTCTTTCGCGACCTTGTGGCTGCCGGCCGGTGTCGAGTTCTTGCGACGGGCGCTCTGGTAGCTGTCGGTAGCCGGTTGATGCAGCGGAATCAACTGATCCTTGCCCGGACCGATCAGGTCACCACGTCCCATGCGAATCAACGCTTCGCGCAGCATCGGCCAGCCTTTCGGGTCGTGATAACGCAAGAACGCCTTGTGCAGACGACGCTGCTCTTCGCTCTTGACGATGGTCACGCCGTCGCTCTTGTAGGTGACCTTGCGCAGCGGGTTCTTGCCCGAGTGGTACATCGCGGTGGCGGTGGCCATAGGCGACGGATAGAACGCCTGCACCTGGTCGGCACGGAAGCCGTTGCCCTTGAGCCACAGCGCCAGGTTCATCATGTCTTCGTCGGTGGTGCCCGGGTGCGCGGCGATGAAGTACGGGATCAGGTACTGCTCTTTGCCTGCTTCCTTGGTGTACTTCTCGAACATGCGCTTGAACTTGTCATAGCTGCCAATGCCCGGCTTCATCATCTGGTTGAGCGGACCTTCCTCGGTGTGTTCCGGGGCGATCTTCAGGTAACCGCCGACGTGGTGGGTCACCAGCTCTTTGACGTACTCCGGCGACTCGACCGCGAGGTCGTAACGCAGGCCGGAGGCGATCAGGATCTTCTTCACACCCGGCAAGGCGCGGGCACTGCGGTATAGCTGAATCAACGACGAGTGGTCGGTGTTCAGGTTCGGGCAGATGCCCGGGAACACGCAGGACGGCTTGCGGCACGCGGATTCGATTTCCGGGCTCTTGCAGGCGATGCGATACATGTTCGCGGTCGGGCCGCCAAGGTCGGAGATGACGCCGGTGAAGCCTGGAACCTTGTCGCGGATCTCTTCGATTTCGCGAATGATCGACTCTTCGGAACGGTTCTGGATGATCCGTCCTTCGTGCTCGGTGATCGAGCAGAAAGTGCAGCCGCCGAAGCAGCCACGCATGATGTTCACCGAGAAACGGATCATGTCGTAGGCCGGGATCTTCTCCTTGCCGTACGCCGGGTGCGGAACCCGTGCGTAAGGCATGCCGAACACGTAGTCCATTTCTTCAGTGGTCATCGGAATCGGCGGCGGGTTGAACCAGACGTCGACCTCGCCATGCTTCTGCACCAGCGCGCGGGCGTTACCCGGGTTGGTTTCCAGGTGCAGCACACGGTTGGCGTGGGCGTACAGGACCGGGTCGTTACGCACCTTTTCCATCGACGGCAGGCGGATCACGGTCTTGTCGCGGGTCATGCGCGGGCTGGCCAGGATCTGTACGACCTTGGCTTCCTCGGGATCATCCACCGGGCCCTTCTCTTGCTCGATGGCGCAGGCCTGGGTGTCCTGGGTGTTGACGTACGGGTTGATGATCTTGTCGACCTTGCCCGGACGGTCAATGCGCGTGGAATCGACTTCGTACCAGCCCTGCGGCGTGTCACGACGGATGAACGCGGTGCCGCGCACGTCGGTGATGTCTTCGATCTTGTGCCCGTAGGACAGACGCTGGGCCACTTCGACGATGGCGCGCTCGGCGTTGCCGTACAGCAGAATGTCGGCGCTGGCGTCGATCAGGATCGAGTTGCGTACACGATCCTGCCAGTAGTCATAGTGGGCGATGCGGCGCAGCGAAGCTTCGATGCCGCCGAGGACGATCGGCACGTGTTTGTAGGCTTCCTTGCAGCGCTGGCTGTAGACCAGGCTCGCGCGATCCGGACGCTTTCCCGCCATGCCACCCGGGGTGTAGGCGTCGTCGGACCGGATTTTCTTGTCCGCGGTGTAGCGGTTGATCATCGAGTCCATGTTGCCGGCCGCGACGCCGAAGAACAGGTTCGGCTCGCCGAGCTTCATGAAGTCGTCTTTGGACTGCCAGTTCGGCTGGGCAATGATCCCGACGCGGAAGCCCTGGGACTCCAGCAGCCGGCCGATGATCGCCATGCCGAACGACGGGTGATCGACGTAGGCATCACCGGTGACGATGATGATGTCGCAGGAATCCCAGCCGAGCTGATCCATCTCCTCCCTGCTCATCGGCAGGAATGGCGCTGGCCCGAAACATTCGGCCCAGTACTTTGGATAGTCAAATAACGGCTTGGCTGCTTGCATGTCGATAACCGGTGTTGGCTTTCATTGAATTTCGCGGGCGCGGAATATAGCACAAATTTTGACCAATTCCGACGGCTGTGGTCGGAAATTGCGCCACGCCCATTCGCGAGCAAGCCCGCTCCCACATTTGAATGCATTCCAGGTGTGGGAGCGGGCTTGCTCGCGAAGGCGTCAGCTCAAACGATGAAGAATTTACTCGTCGTCGTCGAAGTTGTAACTGCCCGGCGCGAGGTTTTCGAAGCGGGTGTACTTACCGATAAACGCCAGGCGGATAAAGCCGATCGGGCCGTTCCGCTGCTTGCCGATGATGATTTCGGCGATGCCCTTGTGCTCGGTTTCCGGGTGATACACCTCGTCCCGGTACACGAACATGATGACGTCTGCGTCCTGCTCGATCGCTCCGGATTCCCGCAAGTCGGAGTTCACCGGACGCTTGTTGGGACGTTGTTCCAGGGAACGGTTGAGCTGCGACAGCGCCACCACCGGGCAGTTGAATTCCTTGGCCAGGGCTTTCAGGGATCGGGAGATCTCGGAAATCTCGTTGGTCCGGTTGTCACCGCTGGAGCCGGGAATCTGCATCAGCTGCAGGTAGTCGATCATGATCAGACCGATGTCGCCGTGTTCGCGCACCAGACGTCGGGTTCGCGCACGCATTTCCGACGGGCTGATGCCGGCGGTGTCATCGATGAACAGCTTGCGATCGTTGAGCAGGTTGACCGCCGAGGTCAGGCGCGGCCAGTCGTCGTCTTCGAGCTGGCCGGAACGCACCTTGGTCTGATCGATACGACCGAGGGACGAAAGCATACGCATGATCAGCGATTCGCCTGGCATCTCGAGGGAGTACACCAGCACCGCCTTGTCGCTGCGCAGTACGGCGTTTTCCACCAGGTTCATGGCGAAGGTGGTTTTACCCATCGACGGACGGCCGGCGACGATGATCAGGTCGGACGGTTGCAGACCGCTGGTCTTCTCGTCGAGGTCGGTATAACCGGTGGACAGACCGGTGATCGCGTCGGCGGTGTTGAACAGGGTGTCGATGCGATCGATGGCCTTGGTCAACAGTTCGTTGACCCCCACCGGGCCGCCGGTCTTGGGCCGCGCCTCGGCAATCTGGAAGATCTGCCGTTCGGCCTCGTCGAGGATCTCTTCAGCGGTACGGCCTTCGGGGTTGAACGCGGCGTCGGCAATTTCGGTGCTGATACCGATCAACTGGCGCAACGTCGCGCGCTGGCGAACGATCTGCGCATAGGCCTTGATGTTGGCGACGGACGGCGTGTTTTTCGCCAGCTCGCCGAGGTAACCGAGGCCGCCGACCTGCGACGTCTGACCTTCCTTGTCCAGTTGCTCGGCCAGGGTCACGACGTCGATCGGCATGTTCTGATCGGCCAGTTTGGCGATCGCACGGAAGATCAGACGGTGGTCATGTCGGTAGAAATCGCCGTCGGAGACTTGATCGAGCACGCGTTCCCAGGCGTTGTTGTCCAGCATCAGACCACCGAGTACGGCCTGTTCGGCCTCGATGGAGTGCGGCGGCACCTTCAGGGCAGCGGTTTGCAGATCGTATTGCTCGGGAGCGGTGATTTCGTTCATGGCCACTTGGAGTCAGGTTTGAAAACGGGAGTACCAGAAAGACAAAGGGCACGACCTGTAAACAGGATCGTGCCCGATGTTACCGGCAAGCACCCGAGGGTGCCAGCCGACAAGTATTGCTTAAGCTGCTACCACGACAACGCGTACGGTGGCTTCAACTTCGGCGTGCAGGTGCACAGCCACGTCGAATTCACCCACGTTGCGGATGGTGCCGTTCGGCAGACGAACTTCGCTCTTCTGCACTTCAACGCCGGAAGCGGTCAGTGCGTCAGCGATGTCGTGAGTACCGATCGAACCGAACAGCTTGCCTTCGTCGCCAGCGGTGGCAGTGATGGTCACTTCCAGCTCGGCCAGTTGGGCAGCACGGCTTTCAGCCGATGCTTTACGGTCTGCGGCAGCTTTTTCCAGCTCGGCACGACGCTCTTCGAACGCAGCCAGGTTGGCAGCGGTCGCAGCGGTAGCCTTGCCGAAAGGCAGCAGGTAGTTACGGCCGTAACCGGCCTTAACGTTTACTTTGTCGCCCAGGTTGCCCAGGTTGGCGATTTTTTCCAGAAGGATCAGTTGCATGTGGAAATCCTCTTAACTTTTAACCTTCACCGTTCGCGTTATCGGTGTCTTTCGACACGTGACGACCGCGAAAATCAATCAGGCTGTCGACAATGGCCAGAACCACGAGCAACGGATAGAGCAGCTGCATGAACAACAGCAGCGTGACGTACAACCCCACCAGCCAGAAACCGGCCAGTCGCTTTTGCCCGACCAGCCCGTGAATCAGGGCGAGTCCGGCGAACACCAGCGGTACACTGCACAACGGCGTCAACATGGCCATCTGTGCACCGAGATTCGGGCCCAGAAGCATCAACGCCAGCAGCAACATCGCCGGCCCCAGCGGGATCCGGATGGCGCGAAACTCGCGACCAAAACCACCCGGGTTGTACAACAACGCTTGCCAATGCCGCCCGACAATCAGGCTCAGCACGCTGACGATCTGCAACAGAGCCGCAATCAGTCCGGTCAGGACTGGTGCAATCAGGGACGCGAAGCGCGCTTGCTCATCGACCGACAATTGCTTGTAGGTTTCACCAAGAAGCGCCGGCATGACCTTTATCAAGGCCTGCGCGAGCATCTCGATCTGGGCCGCAAACGCTGCCCCGAGCACCACTGAAAACACCACTCCAATCACTACGCTGACCAGCAGCGTGCGAACCCAGGACTCGCTTGCGCGCAACACCAACGCAAGCCCTGAAGACCCCAGCAGCACCAGAAGTGCCCGTGGATCATCGGCATACAGCCACCAGACCAAAGCCGGCAGCAGCCCCAGAGACAGAACACCCAGGGCGTCCGTCAGTCCGCGCCGCAGGAGCACAAGGCTCCCGGCGGCAGCACCCAACCAATACAACAACGGCAATGTTGCACATCCGGCCACCACGAGAGTGGCCTGCATACGGCCTCGCATGATGAACTCAGCTAAGGCACGCATGCATTCAATCCTTTGCTACTTGTCGACTGCCCGGTCTCAGCGGCCGTGGCTGTCGGTGTAGGCCAGCAGGGCCAGGAAGCGGGCGCGCTTGATAGCGGTGGCCAGCTGACGCTGATAACGAGCTTTGGTACCGGTGATGCGGCTTGGAACGATTTTGCCGGTCTCGGATACGTAGGCTTTCAGAGTGTTGAGATCTTTGTAATCGATCTCTTTCACGTCTTCAGCGGTGAAGCGGCAGAATTTACGACGACGGAAGAAACGTGCCATTTGATAGGCTCCTTAAAAGGTCCGTGGATTACTCGTCAGCGTTATCGCTGTTGTCGCTGTCATCACCCTCAACGCCATCAGCGTCGGAGTGCTCAGGACGGTCGCGACGCTCACGGCGCTCACTGCGGTTTTCTTCAGCCTTGAGCATCTCGGACTGGCCGGTAACGGCTTCGTCGCGACGGATGACCAGGTTACGGATCACAGCATCGTTGTAGCGGAAGTTGTCTTCCAGCTCGGCCAGGGCCTTGCCAGTGCACTCAACGTTCAGCATCACGTAGTGAGCCTTGTGAACATTGTTGATTGCGTAGGCCAGTTGACGACGGCCCCAGTCTTCCAGACGGTGGATTTTGCCGCCGTCTTCTTCGATCAGCTTGGTGTAACGCTCAACCATGCCGCCGACTTGCTCGCTCTGGTCAGGGTGGACCAGAAAGATGATTTCGTAATGACGCATGAATGCTCCTTACGGGTTGTAGCCTGCCGCTCAAAAACGGTCAGACAAGGAGTGAATGACACTTATGGACTTGCTGGCGCGGGGCACATGCGTGCCTGCCGTCACAGCAAGGGGCGCAATTGTAGAGAAGGGACTGCGCAGGTGCAAGGCAATTGGTGATTATTTGAACAACCGCCAATCTTCGACCTGACACAAAACACTGTGGGAGCGAGCCTGCTCGCGAATGCGATATATCAGGCAACATTATTGTCGGCTGACACACCCCTTTCGCGAGCAGGCTCGCTCCCACATTTGAACCGATTTCAGCTCAAGACTACTTCTTCGCGGCAACTTTGGCCTTGGCGCCGCGTTGACGCTGTGCTTCGAACAGGCACACACCGGTGGCCACGGACACGTTGAGACTGCTGACGCTGCCGGCCATCGGCAGGTTCACCAGATAGTCGCAGTGCTCGCGAGTCAGGCGACGCATGCCTTTGCCTTCGGCGCCCATGATCAGGATGGTCGGGCCGGTCAGGTCCTGGTCATAAATGCTGACCTCGGCCTCACCCGCCGTGCCGACCACCCACAGACCGCGCTGCTGGAGCTTTTCCAGAGTGCGCGCCAGGTTGGTCACCGCCACCAGCGGAATCACTTCCGCCGCGCCGCAGGCCACTTTACGCACCACCGGCGTCAGGGTAGCCGACTTGTCCTTGGGCACAATCACCGCCAGCGCGCCGGCAGCATCCGCCGACCGCAGGCAGGCGCCGAGGTTGTGCGGGTCGGTCACGCCGTCGAGCACCAGCAACAGCGGTGCGCCTTCGGTACGGTCGAGCAACTCGTCGAGCATCGCCTCGCCCCAGACCTGGCTCGGACTGACGTCCGCAACCACGCCCTGGTGCACGCCTTCAACCCAGGCGTCCATTTCGCGGCGCTCTGCCTGACCGATCTGCACACGATTTTCGTTGGCCAGCTCGATCAGGGTCTGCACGCGCGGATCGTTGCGGCTTTCGGCCAGCCAGATCTGCTTGACGCGTTTAGGGTGGTGACGCAGCAACGCTTCTACCGCGTGAACGCCGTAGATTTTTTCCAACTGACTCATGACTTCGCCTTCGGTTTACGCGACCCGCCACTTTTGGCTGGAGCCGAACCCGCTTTCGGCGGGCCTTTACGGTGTTTGCTCGGTTTGGCTGGCTTGCCGCCGACGGCCTTCTCAGGCGCCGACCGTCCGGTCTTTCCCCCAGACGCCGCTTTACCACCGCTTTTGGCTTCGGCCAGCAAGGCCTTCTTCAATTCACGGCTTTTGCGCAGCTCGGCGTTTTTCGCCACGGCATCGCTCGGGCGATAGGCCTCGACGGCTTTTTCCTTGGCCGGACGACGGCTGGCGGTTTTCGCCGGAGCCTTGTCTTCCACAGCCTTGCTCGCAGGTGCTGCGGTATCGGCGCCACGTTTCTTGCGACCGATCGGCGCGCTGATGGTTTTTTCTGCCATCTCGAAGTCGATCTTGCGCTCGTCGAGGTCGACGCGCATCACGCGCACTTCAACGGTATCGCCGAGACGGAAGCTGCGACCGGTGCGCTCGCCCGCCAAGCGGTGATGCACAGGGTCGAAGTGGTAGTAGTCGCCCGGCAGCGCGGTAACGTGCACCAGGCCTTCGACGTAGATATCGGTCAGCTCGACGAACAGGCCAAAACCGGTCACGGCGGTGATCACACCCGGGAACGATTCGCCGACGCGATCCTTCATGAACTCGCACTTGAGCCAGTTCACCACGTCGCGAGTGGCTTCGTCGGCACGGCGCTCGCTCATCGAGCACTGCTCGCCGAGTTGCTCCAGCGCCGCTTCGTCGTAGGGATAGATGCGCGCCTTCGGAATGGTCATCGCCCCGGCACGACGAACGTGCGGAGTGTCCTGTTTCGAATGGATCACGCTGCGGATGGCGCGGTGAGTGAGCAGGTCCGGGTAACGACGGATCGGCGAGGTAAAGTGGGTATAGGCTTCGTAATTCAGGCCGAAGTGGCCTTCGTTCTGGGCGCTGTACACCGCCTGACTCAGGGAGCGCAGCATCACGGTCTGAATCAGATGGAAATCCGGACGATCCTTGATGCTCGCCAACAGGGCCTGATAGTCCTTTGGCGACGGGCCATCCTTGCCTTTGTGCAGGGACAGGCCGAGCTCGCCGAGGAAGGCGCGCAGTTTTTCCAGACGCTCCGGTGGCGGGCCGTCGTGGACACGGTACAGCGCGGGGATTTCGTGCTTCTTGAGGAATTCGGCGGTGGCCACGTTGGCCGCCAGCATGCATTCCTCGATCAGCTTGTGCGCATCGTTGCGGGTGGTCGGACGGATTTCGGCAATCTTGCGCTCGGAACCGAAGATGATCCGGGTTTCCTGGGTTTCGAAATCGATCGCGCCACGCACGTGACGGGCAGCCAGCAACACTTTGTACAGCGCATAGAGCTGCTTGAGGTGCGGCACCACGTCGGTGTATTCGCCGCGAAGCTTGCGCGCTTCGGTGGCTTTCGGGGTTTCCAGCATCGCGCTGACCTTGTTGTAGGTCAGGCGGGCGTGGGAATGGATCACCGCTTCATAGAAGCAGTAGTCGGTCATTTCGCCGGACTTGGAGATGGTCATCTCGCAAACCATGGCCAGACGATCGACGTGCGGGTTCAGCGAGCACAGGCCGTTGGAGAGCTGCTCAGGCAGCATCGGCACCACGCGCTCGGGGAAATACACCGAGTTGCCGCGTACCTGGGCTTCGTTGTCCAGCGCCGAACCGATCTTCACGTAGCTGGAAACGTCGGCAATCGCCACGTACAACTTCCAGCCGCCAGAGAACAGGCGCAACTTGCCCGGCTTGGCTTCGCAGTAGACCGCGTCGTCGAAGTCGCGGGCATCTTCGCCGTCGATGGTGACGAACGGCAGATGGCGCAGGTCGACACGCTTCTCTTTGTCTTTCTCTTCGACTTCCGGCTTGAGCTTGGCGGCTTCTTTGAGCACCGCTTCAGGCCAGACGTGCGGAATGTCGTAGGTACGCAGCGCGACATCGATTTCCATGCCCGGCGCCATGTAGTTGCCGACCACTTCGACCACATCGCCTTGCGGCTGGAAGCGCGGCGTCGGCCAGTGGGTGATTTTCACCTCGACGAACTGACCGATCTGCGCGTTGGCGTTGCGGCCTGGCGTAACCAGCACTTCCTGCTGGATCTTCGGATTGTCGGCAACAACGAAACCGATACCGCCCTCTTCGAAGTAGCGACCAACAATCGTTTCGTGGGCACGGGACACCACTTCGACGATCACGCCTTCACGGCGGCCACGACGGTCGAGACCGGAAACACGGGCCAGCGCACGGTCGCCATCGAACACCAGACGCATCTGCGCCGGGCTCATGAACAGGTCATCGCTGCCGTCGTCCGGCACCAGGAAGCCGAAACCGTCACGGTGACCGCTAATGCGGCCGAGGATCAGGTCGAGCTTGTCCACCGGCGCATAGGTGCCACGGCGGGTGTAGATCAATTGAGCGTCGCGCTCCATGGCACGCAGGCGGCGGCGCAGGGCTTCGATCTGGTCTTCTGTGGTCAGACCAAACTCTTCGACCAGTTGCTCGCGGGCAGCAGGCGAACCCCGATCGGCGAGATGCGCCAGGATCAGTTCGCGGCTGGGAATAGGGTTTTCATATTTTTCCGCTTCACGAGCGGCCTCGGGATCGAGGGACTGCCAATCGGCCATTAGAGAGTTTTCACCTTGTCTATATGCGGGTTAGTTTGGCATAGGCGCCATCAAACGGGAAATTTCCGACTATATAAGGCCCTTCTGGAGCCTTGTATCGACGCCTGAAAGCCCTTTTGAACACCGCTGGTAAAAAAATTCATTTTTTTTGCTGACAGGGGTTTACAGTTAAAAAGGCGCTCCGTATAGTGCGCGCCATCGACGACGTACACACGTTGACGAGATGCCCAGGTGGTGAAATTGGTAGACACGCCAGCTTCAGGTGCTGGTGACCTTACGGTCGTGGAAGTTCGAGTCTTCTCCTGGGCACCAATTTCGAGTTTGAGACTAGATCAGTTTCAAGGCTCACACAAAACCCGCGAAAGCGGGTTTTTTGCATTCTAAGGAACGGGTTTGTTAAAACTGATTAATTAAAATTAAATCAGGGGTTTACAGATCAAAAAGCGCTCCGTATAGTGCGCCACATCAACAGCGGCAACGCTCGCGATGAATGCCCAGATGGTGAAATTGGTAGACACGCCAGCTTCAGGTGCTGGTGACCTTACGGTCGTGGAAGTTCGAGTCTTCTTCTGGGCACCAATTCAAACTCAAGGTTACGACGTTGAGTTTCCCAAAAAACCCGCGAAAGCGGGTTTTTGTGTTTCTGGCGTTTGAAAACCTGCAAGACCTTGTGGCGACCAGCCTCTAGCAAACACTCAACCGACCCGCAAGGCGCACTTGAGAAACAATATCGTTTATCATTGTTGCAAGTTTTTGCAATGCGACAGTGAGGAACCCTGCGAATGATGTTTCGAAATACCCTGCGCCGCGGCTTGACCTTCACCCTGCTCGGCCTGGCACTCGCCACTCCCCTCACCCAGGCAGCCGATGCGGTTTCCCTGACGCTCTACAACGGTCAACACAAGGAAGTCGGCGATGCGATCGCCAAGGCTTTCGAGGCCAAGACCGGCATTCACGTCAACGTACGCAAGGGCAGCAGCAACCAGCTCGCCAGCCAGGTCATCGAAGAAGGCGACCGTTCCCCCGCCGACGTGATCTACACCGAAGAATCTCCTCCGCTGAACAACCTCGGCGAGCAAGGCCTGCTGGCCAAGACTGACGACGCCACGCTGGCGGTGCTGCCCAAGCAATACGTCGCCGGCAACGGCACCTGGATCGGTGTCACCGCGCGGGTTCGCGTGGTTGCCTACAACCCGAAACTGGTCGATGAGAAAGACCTGCCGAAGTCGGTGATGGAATTCTCCGATCCGAAGTGGCAAGGCAAAGTCGGCTTCGTCCCGACCAGCGGCGCATTTCAGGAACAGGCCGTGGCGATCATCAAGATGCACGGTCGCGACGCCGCCGAAGAATGGCTGACCGGCCTGCGCGCTTTCGGCAAGACCTACAGCAACAACATGGTCGCGCTCAAAGCCGTGGAAAACGGCGAAGTCGCCACCGTGCTGGTGAACAACTACTACTGGTTCGCCCTGCAACGCGAAAAAGGCAAACTCGACTCGAAACTGCATTACTTCACCGGCGGCGACGTCGGCGGACTGATCACTGTATCTAGCGCTGCCGTGCTGAAATCCAGCAAACATCCAAAAGAAGCCCAGCAATTCCTTGCCTACATGGCCAGTGAGGAAGGCCAGCGCGTGATCACTCAGACCACCGCCGAATACCCGCTGCACAAAGGTATGGAATCGGATCGCGGGCTCAAGCCGTTCAGCGAACTGCAAGCGCCAAACGTGACCCCGGCCGATCTGGGCAACGCCGAAGAAGCCTTGGACCTGGAACGTGAAGTTGGCCTGAACTGATGGCCACATCGTTATCCGCCCCCGCCGCGCGCGGGGGTTTCGTACCACGACGCAAGCGGCCGTCAATCTGGCTGGTGCTGCCGGTCTTATTGCTGGTGGTCATGAGCCTGTTGCCTCTGGCCTATGTCGGCCTGAAAGCCTGGCAGGCCGGCTGGGCCGAAGCGCTGCACCTGTTGTGGCGCCCTTATGTATTCGGTCTGCTGCGCAACACCCTGGCGTTGATGGTCGGCGTAACGCTGACTTGCGGCGTGATCGGCCTGTCACTGGCGTGGCTGCTGGAGCGCAGCAATCTGCCCGGACGACGCCTGTGGGGGGTGATTCTGTGCCTGCCGTTTGCGGTGCCAGCGTTTGTCAGCAGCTTCACTTGGGTGTCGTTGAGCGCGCAGTTCGAAGGCCTCGGCGGGGCGATTCTGGTGATGAGCCTGTCGAAGTATCCGCTGATCTTTCTGCCGGTCGCGGCGACCCTGCGCAACCTCGATCCGTCCCTTGAAGAGTCCGCCCGCACCTTGGGACAGAATCGCTGGGGCGTGTTCTTCCGCATCACCCTGCCGCTGCTCTGGCCATCGCTGCTGGCCGGTTCGCTGCTGATTGCCCTGCACATGCTGGTCGAGTTCGGCGCGCTGTCGATCATCGGCCTGCAAACTTTCACCACCGCGATCTACCAGCAATTCGAACTGGAATTCAGCAACGCCAATGCAGCGATGCTTTCGGCGGTGCTGCTCGCGCTGTGTCTGATGCTGCTGTGGCTGGAGCTGCGGGTGCGCGGTAAAGGGCGCCATGTGCGCACCGGCCAGGGCGCAGCGCGGCAGGCTGAACAAGTACGCCTGGGGCGGTGGGCGGTTGCCGGTCAGTTGTATTGCCTGTTGCTGGCGATTGTCGGCAGCGGGATCCCGTTGGGCATGCTCGCGTACTGGCTGGCGGTCGGCTCTTCGGCAGCGTTCCCGGTCGCGGCGATCACCGAAGCCCTGCTGTCTTCGCTGGCCTTGTCGCTGGGTGGCGCAGCGCTGTGCCTGCTGCTGGCGGTGCCGGTCGGGCTGCTGGTGGTGCGTTACAAGGGCCAACTGGCGATCTGGGCCGAACGCTTGCCGTATCTGCTCCACGCCTTGCCGGGCCTGGTAATCGCGCTGACGCTGGTGTATTTCGCCCTGCACTACGTGCCGGCGCTGTACCAGACCTCGGCATTGCTGCTGATCGCTTATGCGCTGCTGTTCCTGCCATTGGCACAGGCGCCGATTCGCACGGCACTGAACAAGGCTGCGCCGCAGCTGGAAGAAGCGGCACGCACGTTGGGGGCATCGTCATTCACCGCGTTTTGCCGGGTGACCCTGCCGATCATCTTCCCGGCACTGGGTGCGGCGTTTGCGCTGGTGTTTCTGGATGCGATGAAGGAATTGACGGCGACGCTGTTGCTCAGTCCGACCGGGCTGAACACGCTGGCGACCGAGGTTTGGGCGCATACGGCAAATGTCGAGTTCGCGGCGGCAGCGCCTTATGCGGCGTTGTTGATTGTGGTGTCGGGGTTGCCGGTGTATCTGCTGACGACGCGGATGTATCTGAGCCGCTGAAATCGCCTTCGCGAGCAAGCCCGCTCCCACAGCTTGACCGAGCCCCACCAGAGGAATGCGATCGAATGTGGGAGCGAGCCTGCTCGCGAAGGGGGAAACATCAGGCCCTGAACTGCCCCAGACTGGCCTTCAGCTGCGCCGCCAGCCCATCCAGTACCTTGCCACTGGCCGTGGTTTCCACCACCGCCTGCGCCGCTTTTTCGGCCTGGGCATGAATCGTTTCGACCCGTCCGCGCACTGCCTGCGCGCCCTGCGCCTGATGCGCCGCTGCCTGCGTCGCCAGACCGATTGCCGCGTGCACCTGCTCGACCGAGGCCTGCACTGACTGCTGCAACCGTGCGCTGTCGCGCAACACCAGCAAACCTTCGCTGGCCTGACGCCCCGCCTGACCAATCGCTTCTACCGCCTCACGCGCGCCCTGCTGCAACGCGACGATGTGCGCCTGAATGTCGCCGGTCGAGCTTTGCGTCTTGCTCGCCAAGGCGCGCACCTCGTCCGCGACCACGGCAAAACCGCGGCCGGTCTCACCGGCCCGCGCCGCTTCGATCGCCGCATTCAAGGCCAGCAAGTTGGTCTGCTCGGCTATGCCGTGAATCACCGTCAGCACCACTTCAATCTGTTCACTTTGTTGCGCCAGCCGCTCGATGACTTTCGCCCCGGTGTCGACCTGTCCTGCCAGCGCCTCGATCAGGCTGCCGACTTTCGCCGAGGTACGAGTGTTTTCATCGGTGGCCTGACGAATATCCACCACCTGCTTCAACGCCGCCTGCATGGCATGGCTTTCCGATTGCGCCTCGTCAGCCATTTGCGACAGCGCGCGCAGGCTTTCCGCCACTTCGTCACGCTGCATCCCGGCCGCTGCGTCGGCACCGGCATTGCGCAGGGTCATGGCGCCGATTTCCACACCGGTACGCTGGGCCACGTCGCCCGCCTCGCGCACGATCGGCTGCAACTTATCCACAAAGCGATTGACTGCCGAGGCCATGTCGCCGATCTCGTCCTTGCTGTTGATCTGCACGCGCTTGGTCAGGTCGCCCTCGCCTGCCGCCAGATCGTCCATCGCCGCGTTGAGCATCTTCAAGCGATTGACCACCCGGTGCCCCAGCACCACCGCCAGCAACAGCAGCACGCCGCAACCGACGAGTGCCAGGCCCATGCCGATGCGCCAGCGCAAGGTCGCGGCGGCTTCCTGCACGGTGCTGCTGGTATTGGCTTTCATCTCGGTCGCGGTGGATTGCGCCGACTGCAGACGCGCCTGCATTGCCGTCGCGCTATCGGCAGCGGCACCCTTGAGACTGTCGCCGACCAGTTGATCGCTGCTGGCGATCAGCGCCGAGAAGCGCTGGTCGAGCGCCGCCAGATCGGTGTCCACCGAAGCCGTCGATACGCCCATCAGCACCTTGCCGATTTCCACGCCGTTGGGATTGATCGAGGCCTCGAGGTAGTAGACCGACGGATCGTTTTTCGCCGCGTCCAGCACTTTATCCAGCGCGCGTTCGCCCTGGCCCTTTTCCAGCAAGGCCTTGTTGATCGGGTTTTCGCGGTTGAGATAACGCGTCAGGTGCTGTCCGGTGGCATCGTCGTAAACCACGAACAACACGTTGGGATTGCGCTGGGCGCGACGAGCAAATTCGGACAGGGTCGGCACGTCGCTGTCCCACATGGCGCGCGGCGCCACCGAGGCGAGCAACTGAGCCATGTCATTGGCCGAGTCCTTGAGATCTTTTTCCAGTGTCGTACGCAGTTGCGCCTGCTCTTCCTTCAGACGGGAAGACAGGCCGGCGGTCAGGCGCTGCCGGGTACTTGAGGAAAGGTTATCGAGGCTTGAGGTGACTTCACGCCCGGCCTGCTCCAGCTCGCCGGAGAGCTTTTGGCTGTCAGCGTCCAGACGAGCGCCGAGATCGGCTTCCAGCGCCGTGACCGTGCTTCGTGTCAGGGCGACTGCCACCAGCACTTGCACCAAAAGGGCGATACCAAGGGTAACGAACACGGGCCGCAACAAACGGCTTTGTAACAGTGAGAGAACGGCCGACACTGTGAATCCCTCTACTTCTGACGCCATTAATTTGATGGCACTCTTGTAGGAAGATTTACAGCAAAGGTCATGCCGTCCAACAGGCATAAACGACAAAGGCCCCGATTAAGGGGCCTTTGTTTTTTACATCAACGACTTATCAAGCGAACGGATGACGCAGAACGATGGTTTCGTTGCGATCCGGGCCCGTCGAAATAATGTCGATCGGCGCGCCGATCAACTCTTCAACGCGTTTGATGTAGGCACGAGCGTTAGCTGGCAGCTCTTCCAGGGTTTTGGCACCCACGGTCGATTCGGTCCAGCCCGGCACTTCTTCGTACACAGGCTGCAGGCCCACGTAGCTGTCAGCGTCGGTCGGCGCCACGGCATTGCCTTGCGCGTCCTTGTAGCCGGTGCAGATGTTGATGGTTTCCAGACCATCGAGTACGTCCAGCTTGGTCAGGCAGATGCCCGAGATGCTGTTCACATCGATAGCGCGACGCAGGATGACGGCGTCGAACCAGCCGCAACGACGGGCACGGCCGGTGGTAGCGCCGAACTCGTGACCTTGCTTGGCCAGATGCGCACCCACGTCGTCGAACAGCTCAGTCGGGAATGGACCCGAACCGACGCGAGTGGTGTAAGCCTTGGTGATGCCCAGGATGTAGTCGAGGAACATCGGGCCAACGCCCGAACCGGTCGCCACGCCACCGGCGGTGGTGTTGGAACTGGTCACGTACGGGTAGGTACCGTGGTCGATGTCGAGCAACGAACCCTGAGCGCCTTCGAACATGATGTCTTTGCCGGCGCGACGCAGGTCATGCAGCTCGGCAGTCACGTCGAGCATCAGCGGCTTGAGCAGCTCGGCGTATTCCTTGCACTCGGCCAGGGTCTTTTCGAACTCGATGGCCGGCTCTTTGTAGTAACCGACCAGCATGAAGTTGTGGTAATCCACCAGCTCACGCAGCTTGTCTTCGAAACGCGGCATGTTCAGCAGATCGCCCACGCGCAGGCCACGACGTGCAACCTTGTCTTCGTAAGCCGGGCCGATGCCGCGACCGGTGGTACCGATCTTCAGCTCGCCACGGGCTTTTTCACGGGCCTGGTCCAGCGCCACGTGGAAGGACAGGATCAGCGGGCAGGACGGGCTGATACGCAGGCGCTCGCGCACCGGTACGCCTTTCTCTTCCAGCTTGGTGATCTCACGCAGCAGGGCGTCAGGTGCAACCACCACGCCGTTGCCGATCAGGCACTGCACGCCCTCGCGCAGCACGCCCGACGGGATCAGGTGCAAGACGGTTTTTTCGCCGTCGATCACCAGGGTGTGGCCAGCGTTGTGGCCACCTTGGTAGCGCACTACGGCGGCAGCATGTTCGGTCAGCAGATCAACGATCTTGCCTTTGCCCTCATCACCCCATTGGGTGCCCAGGACTACGACATTCTTACCCATAACACTTGTCCTCATTCGCGCAAACTTGGTGCCGGCGATGGCCGGCAGGAAAACTCAAGAAGCCAGTGGCGATACTTGCCAAAGCCCGTTCTGCTGAATCAATTGCCGGTCGCAGTCCGCATCACGGGCGGCGGCCAAAGGTTGTCCAGGCAATGCCTGAACGACACGCTGACCCTCACTGCGCAACTGGCAAACCTGCTGCCAGAGTGCCGCATCCGTACTGTCAGGCATCCAGATACCGCCAGACGGTAGCTCGATCTCAGCACGCCCCAGGGTCACCAGGGTTTTCAAATCGGTAGAGAAACCGGTCGCCGGACGGGCACGACCGAAGTCGGCGCCGATGTCGTCGTAACGACCGCCCTGAGCGATGGACTGGCCCACGCCCGGGACAAACACCGCGAACACCACACCGGTGTGGTAGTGGTAGCCGCGCAGCTCGCCCAGGTCGAAGTACAGCGGCAACTCCGGGAAACGCGTCGCCAGACGATCGGCGATCTCCAGCAAATCTTCCAGCGCCGCCAGCACCGGCGCCGGTGCATTGGCCAGACGCTCACGGGCCGCACTCAGTACTTCACGGCCGCCACACAGGTCGACCAATGCCCGCAGCATGCCGGACAGATCGGCCGGCAGGCCTTCGGTCAAGGTAATGACCTCGTCGATGGCCTTGCGTTGCAACGCATCAAACAACTGCTGCTCGACTTCACCGGACAGACCGGCGGCACGCGCCAGACCACGGTAGATGCCGACATGGCCAAGGTCCATGTGCACATCCGGCACATCGGCCAGTTGCAGCATGGCGAGCATCAGGCTGATGACTTCAACGTCGCTGCTCGGGCTGGCATCGCCGTATAGCTCGGCACCCAGTTGAATCGGGCTGCGCGAGGACGACAGTGCACGCGGCTGGGCATGCAGCACGCTGCCGGCGTAGCACAGACGGCTCGGGCCTTCGTGACGCAGGGTGTGCGCATCGATGCGCGCCACTTGCGGCGTGATGTCGGCACGGAACCCCATCTGCCGACCCGACTGCGGGTCGATGACCTTGAAGGTACGCAGATCCAGGTCCTGGCCCGCACCGGTCAGCAGGGATTCCAGGTACTCGATATGGGGAGTCACGACAAACTCGTAACCCCAGCTCTGGAACAGATCCAACACCTGACGACGCGCGACTTCAATGCGCGCCGCTTCCGGTGGCAGTACTTCTTCGATGCCATCTGGCAGCAGCCAGCGGTCTACCGTTGCCATTACGCCATTCCCCTTTGATCCGGGCGGCCAGCCTGCGGGCGAGCCTTGAGTGAAGCAGAAAATGACCGATCCGTTCAAAACGCACGCGCATGAACGACGCGGCGAAAGGCCTGTTACCGGCTTCGCCCATCACTTTCCTCGAAAAACGCTCGGGCCATTCAACCCGATGCCTGCAACAAAAAACAGCAATCAAATGTGCAGACGCAAAAAAGCCGGGAATTTCCCGGCTGCCGCATCATACACACGTTTTCCCAAAGGATCACCCCGCCCGAGGTTTTAGCCGCCGGGCGGAATGATTCAGGTCAACGTCGTATCAAGGCTTGGACTTTTCCAGGTAACGGAAGAAGTCGCTGCTTGGGTCGAGAACCATGACGTCGGATTTGTTCGCGAAGCTTTCACGGTAGGCACGCAGGCTACGGTAGAAACCGTAGAACTCCTGATCCTGGCCGTAGGCCTTGGAGTAGATCGCAGCAGCCTGGGCATCGCCATCACCGCGAATCTCTTCGGACTCACGATAGGCTTCAGCCAGCAGCACGCGGCGTTGACGATCGGCGTCGGCACGGATGCCTTCGGCCAGCTCGTTACCCTTGGCGCGGTGCTCGCGAGCTTCACGCTCACGCTCGGTGCTCATACGTTCGAACACGCTGCGGTTCACTTCTTTCGGCAGATCGATGGCCTTGACCCGGACATCGACGACTTCGATACCCAGCTCTTTTTCCGCCATCTTGTTCAGCGACGCGGTGATGTCAGCCATCAGCGCATCACGCTCACCCGACACCACTTCGTGCAGGGTGCGCTTGCCGAACTGGTCACGCAGACCGGATTCCAGACGACGGGACAGACGCTCGTCGGCGATCTGCTTGAGGCCGGAAGTCGCGGTGTAGAAGCGCTCAGCATCTTTCACGCGCCACTTGGCGTAGGCATCGACCATCACGGCTTTCTTTTCCAAGGTCAGGAAGCGCTGTGTCGGTGCATCCAGCGTCATCAGACGTGCGTCGAATTTACGCACCTGGTTAACGTAAGGCACTTTCACATGCAGGCCCGGCTGGACATCGGCCTGAACCACACGACCGAATTGCAGCAGCACCGCGCGCTCGGTCTGAGCCACGATATAGAAGCAGTTCCAGCCCACCAGCACCACGACAACGCCAACGATCAGGGCGATCAGCGATTTATTGCTCATCAGCGGGTCTCCCTTGTACGTGTCTGCGGCAGGTCAGTGACATGCGGCGCGACGTCCGTGTTGTTGCTGGCGGCAGCCGAACCGGTAACCGGTGCATTGCTGCCCGAACTGTTCTGGATCATTTTGTCCAACGGCAGGTAAAGCAGGTTGCTCTGGCCGTTCTTGTTGCCGGTCACGAGTACCTTGCTGGTATTGCTGAAGACTTCCTGCATGGTGTCCAGGTACAGACGCTGGCGGGTGACTTCAGGGGCCTTGCGATACTCGGCGACCAGTTTGGTAAAGCGATCCGCCTCACCCTTGGCGCGCGAAACCGTTTCGTCGCGGTAACCGTTGGCATCCTCGAGGATACGCTGGGCCTGACCACGGGCTTCCGGCACGACGCCGTTGGCGTAGGTTTCCGCCTGGTTGCGCGAACGCTGCTCGTCTTCACGGGCGCGGATCACGTCGTCGAAGGCTTCCTGCACTTCACGCGGTGCCGCTGCGCTCTGTACGTTGACCTGGGTGACGGTGATACCGGTGCGATAGGTATCGAGGAAACGTTGCAGACGCTCCTTGATTTCGCTGGCCATCAATTCACGACCTTCGGTCAGCACCTGATCCATGGCGGTCGAACCCACCACGTGGCGCAGGGCGCTGTCGGTCGCATGCTGCAGACTGATTTCCGGCTGATCGACGTTCAGCACGAAGTCCTGCAGGTTGCTGATCTTGTACTGCACGGTCAGCGGCACTTCGACGATGTTCTCGTCTTCAGTCAGCATCTGGCCCTGCTTGGTGTAGGCACGCTCACGCGTGACGTTTTCCATGTACTTCTTGTCGATCGGCGGGAAATAGATGTTCAGGCCGGGGCCGACGGTCTCGTAGTACTTGCCGAAGCGCAGCACCACGGCTTGCTCCTGTTCGTCGACCACATAGACCGCGCTGTACAGCCAGACAGCCGCCAGCACGACAAGGCCGATGCCGAGCAGACCGCCGAAGCCGCCACCACTCCTGCCCGAACCACCGCCGTCATCACCACCGCGTTTCTTACCACCACCGAACAACCCGTTCAGGCTTTCCTGCAGCTTTCGGAAGGCCTCGTCGAGATCCGGTGGCCCCTTGCGGTCGCCGTTATTGCGGCGCTTGCCACCCCAAGGATCCTGATTATTCGAGTTGCCACCCGGCTCATTCCAAGCCATAGCGCTCTCCATCTGATAAAGCAAAGACGCACCCACGGCGCGCCGACCAATGCTACAGAATGCCTGCCGTTGCGGCACAACCGCTTTGCCAGGCTTTTATTGCAAAGTGTGTTGCTCGATGAATTCCATCGGCTGCAATCCTTCGCGGCTTACCAGTCGATTCAACTCGACACGGGGCAAACGAACGGCCAGCAGGCAGATGCCTTCTTCGTCATGCTCTTCTTTCTGTACCGCACCAAGTTCGAAGAACTGCGCACGCAGTCGAGCGAACCGTTGCGGCAAGCGCAATGTCCCCACAAACAAATCACTGCCCAGCAACTCGGCAATGGCTTGCTCAAGCAATTCCAGCCCCGTGCCATCGCGCGCCGACAGCCAGACCCGCTGCGGTTTGCCATCGGCATCGCGCTGGATCTGTGGCTCAACGCCTTCAAGCAAATCGAGTTTGTTGTATACCTCGAGGATCGGCAAGTCCTGGGCTCCGATCTCGCCCAGTACCACCATCACCTGCTCGATCTGCAACATGCGATCCGGTTCGGCCGCATCAATCACGTGCAACAGCAGGTCGGAATTGCTCGACTCTTCGAGCGTAGACCGAAATGCCTCGACCAGCTTGTGCGGCAAGTGCCGAATGAACCCTACCGTGTCCGCCAGAACGATCGGCCCCAGGTCGTCCAGTTCCAGACGGCGCAGGGTCGGGTCCAGCGTGGCGAACAACTGGTCGGCCGCGTACACCTCGGATTTGGTTACGTTATTGAACAGCGTGGATTTGCCGGCGTTGGTATAGCCCACCAGAGACACGGTAGGGATATCCGCACGGGAGCGGCCGCGTCGCGATTGCTCGCGCTGGCTGCGCACTTTTTCCAGACGACCCTTGATCTGACGCAGACGAACCCGCAGCAGACGCCGGTCGGTTTCGAGCTGGGTTTCACCCGGGCCACGCATGCCGATACCGCCACCCTGACGCTCAAGGTGAGTCCAGCCGCGAACCAGGCGGGTGCTCATGTGATCAAGCTGGGCCAGTTCTACCTGGAGCTTGCCTTCATGGGTACGGGCGCGCTGGGCGAAGATATCGAGAATCAGGCCGGTACGGTCGATCACGCGACACTCGAAAACACGTTCGAGGTTACGTTCCTGACTGGGCGTGAGGATGTGATTGAAAATCACCAGATCGGCCTTTTCGGCATGGACCAGGTCGCGTAATTCCTCGACCTTGCCGCTGCCAATCAGGAATTTGGCGGTTGGCCGATGACGCGGTACGTTAAAAAACGCAACGGTCTCGGCGCCCGCCGAATTAGCCAATTCCTGAAACTCCTGCGGATCTTCGCGCGCCTCAGGGTCCTGACCTTCCAAGTGAACGAGGATGACTCGCTCACCACCACCGTGGCGCTCAAAGAACAAAGGAGACTCCTATCAGGCGTTACCTGGCTCAGCGTCACCTGCATCGGATTCGGTTGCGCTAGGCAGACGAATTGGACGTACTGGCACGACTGTCGAGATAGCGTGTTTGTAAACCATCTGGCTGACGGTGTTTTTCAGCAGGATAACGAACTGGTCGAACGACTCGATCGTGCCTTGCAGTTTGATACCGTTGACCAGGTAGATGGAAACCCCAACTTTCTCTTTACGTAAAGTATTCAAGTAAGGGTCTTGTAGCGAATGCCCTTTTGACATGTGCCGCACTCCTTTAAGGATTCAATAATAAAAATAGGTAATTCAGATGGCTTTGGCCGCCACACCCCCAAGGATAGACGGCAATTGCAAGGACTCAGCTCAATATGGAGATGGTCCCAAGGTATTTCAAGGCGCGTGGCAGATTGTCGCAATCAAGACTGTCCAGCCAGTGCAGTTCTTCCCAGCTGCGCAGCCAGGTGAACTGGCGCTTGGCCAATTGACGCGTGGCAATGATGCCGCGTTCCTGCATTTCAGCTAACGACAGCTTGCCATCCAGGTAGTCCCAGACTTGGCGGTAGCCTACCGCACGTATAGACGGCAACCCGGAATGCAGGTCACTTCTTTTACGCAGGGCTACGACCTCGTCGATGAACCCCTGTTCCAGCATATTTGTGAATCTTTGTTTAATGCGCTCATGCAGTACCTGGCGATTTGCCGGAGCAATGGCCAAGTTCGCGACAGTATAGGGCAATTGTTGCCGTCCCGAAGCGGCTGCTTCAGTACTTTGCGCAGATTGTTGCTGACGCAGGGCAGTCATGCTCTGACCGCTGACCCGATAAACCTCCAGCGCCCGACTCAGGCGCTGCGGATCGTTCGGATGAATGCGTGCCGCCGACACCGGATCGATGATCGCCAACTGATCGTGCAGGGCTTGCCAGCCAAGGCGTGCAGCCTCTTCTTCGATCTGCGCACGGACCTCGGGATCCGCCGCCGGCATGTCCGCCAGGCCATCAACCAACGCCTTGTAATAGAGCATGGTGCCGCCAACCAGCAGCGGAATTTTCCCGCGTGCGGTGATTTCAGCCATGGCTTGCAGGGCATCGCGGCGGAAATCCGCAGCCGAATAGGCCTCGGCCGGATCGAGAATGTCGATCAGCCGGTGCGGAAACTCGGCCAGTAGTTCTTTCGATGGCTTGGCGGTGCCGATGTCCATGCCGCGATAGACCAGCGCCGAGTCGACGCTGATCAGCTCGCACGGCAGCACCTTGGTCAGCTCGATGGCCAGGTCGGTCTTGCCCGCAGCGGTCGGGCCCATCAGAAAAATCGCTGGAGGAAGCTGGCTCATCAACGACCGCGCAGGAACAGTTTGTCCAGATCGTCCAGGCCCAGTTGGGTCCAGGTCGGTCGGCCATGGTTGCATTGACCGCTGCGCTCGGTGTTTTCCATGTCGCGCAGCAGGCCGTTCATTTCCGGCAGGGCCAGGCGCCGGTTGGCACGGATCGCGCCGTGGCAGGCCATGGTGCCGAGCAGTTCGTTCAGGTGCGCCTGAATCCGGTCGCTGGTGCCGTATTCCATCAGGTCCGACAGCACGTCACCCACCAGACGATTGGCCTCGGCCTGCTTGAGCAGCGCCGGAATCTGCCGGATTGCCAATGTTTCCGGGCCCAGACGCTGCAGCTCGAAGCCCAGTTTCTGGAACCATGCAGCGTGTTCTTCAGCGCAATCGGCCTCTCGCTGACTGACCGCCAGCGACTCCGGCACCAACAGCGGCTGACCGCTGAGGCCTTCGCTGGCCATGGCGATTTTCAGGCGTTCGTACATGATCCGCTCGTGCGCGGCATGCATGTCCACCAACACCAAACCCTGAGCATTCTCGGAGAGAATGTAGATGCCCTTGAGCTGCGCCAGCGCGTAACCGAGCGGTGGAATGTCTTCCTGGCCGGCTGGCAGCGCGTTGGCATTCGCTTCCGGCAACGGTGCGAAGAACTCGCGGTAAGCAGCTTGTGCCTCGGCGGCCGGCACAGCCGACTGCGGACGCGGCGTGTACTGATACTGATAAGCGCCACCAGCGCTGGCGCCCGACGAAGTATTGAACGCCGGTTGCGCCTGCGGCTGTTCCAGCAGCGCGTTGGCCGCCAGACGCATTTCGCCCTGCGGGCCGAATTCACCGGCCTCGATACCGGTTGGACGCACCACGGCTGTGGTGACAGAGCCGGCCAGCTGATCTTCCGGACGCACATCACCCAAGGCGCGGTGCAACGTGCCATAAAGGAAGTCATGCACCATGCGCCCGTCACGGAAGCGCACTTCGTGCTTGGTCGGGTGCACGTTGACGTCCACCGCCGCCGGATCGACTTCGAAAAACAGCGCAAAGGTCGGATGACGACCGTTGAACAGCACATCGCGATAAGCCTGACGCACCGCGTGGGCCACCAGTTTGTCGCGTACCGCACGGCCGTTTACGAAGAAATACTGCAAGTCCGCCTGGCTGCGGTTGAAGGTCGGCAACCCGACCCAGCCCCACAAGTGCAGGCCATTGCGCTCGATCTCGATCGGCAGCGCCTGTTCGAGGAAGCCCGAACCACAGATCGCCGCCACACGCCGGGCGCGGGCTGCATCATCGTGGGCCTCGTGCAGGCTGAGGATGGTCTTGCCGTTGTGGCGCAGATGGAAGGCCACGTCGAAACGCGCCAGCGCCAGACGCTTGATCACTTCTTGCAGGTGATCGAATTCGGTTTTTTCGGTCTTGAGAAACTTGCGCCGCGCCGGCGTATTGAAAAACAGGTCGCGCACTTCCACCGACGTACCGACCGGATGCGCCGCCGGCTGAACGCGAGGCGCCATGTCGCGACCTTCGGTTTCGACCTGCCAGGCCTGATCGGCATCGCGTGTGCGCGAGGTCAGGGTCAGGCGCGCCACGGAGCTGATCGACGCCAGTGCTTCACCACGGAAGCCCAGGCTCATCACCTGCTCCAGATCTTCGAGATTGCGAATCTTGCTGGTGGCGTGACGCGCCAGCGCCAGCGGCAGGTCGTCGGCGGAAATGCCGCTGCCATCGTCACGCACCCGCAGCAGCTTGACGCCTCCTTGCTCGACATCGACATCGATGCGTTTGGCACCGGAGTCGAGACTGTTTTCCAGCAACTCCTTGATCACCGAAGCCGGGCGCTCGACCACCTCGCCGGCGGCGATCTGGTTCGCCAGCCGCGGGCTGAGCAGTTCGATGCGTGCGGCGTTCAACACCTGATTCATTCTTTGGACGCCAGTTCGGTGCCGGGAATAGTCAGGTGCTGGCCGATCTTCAGCTCATCGCTACTGAGGTTGTTGGCACTGCGCAGCGTCGCGGGGGACACCTGATAACGCACGGCGATCATCGCCAGCGTCTCGCCCGGGCTCACGCGGTGATCGCGCGGGCCTTGGGCGATCTTGCCGGAGTCACGCAGCCAGGCGATGTAGGTACCCGGTGGCGGATTCTGCTGGAAGAACTGGCGCACGCCGCTGCTGATCGAACGCGCCAGCGCCTGCTGGTGGCTTGAAGCCGAGAGCTTGTTCGCTTCGTTGGCGTTGGAGATGAATCCGGTTTCGACGAGGATCGACGGGATGTCCGGCGACTTCAACACCATGAACCCGGCCTGCTCCACGCGCTGCTTGTGCAACGGAGTCACGCGACCGATGTTGGTCAGAACTTTCTGGCCGACGTTGAGGCTGGAAGTCAGCGAAGCGGTCATCGACAGGTCAAGCAGTACGCCGGCGAGCATGCGGTCCTTGTCGTCGAGGCTGACATTGCCGGCACCACCGATCAGGTCGGAACGGTTTTCGCTGTCGGCCAGCCAACGGGCGGTCTCGGATGTCGCGCCGCGATCGGACAGGGCAAACACCGAGGCACCGAAGGCTGCCGCAGACGGCGCAGCGTCGGCGTGGATCGAAACGAACAGGTCGGCGCCCTTCTTGCGGGCAATTTCGGTACGGCCGCGCAACGGGATGAAGTAGTCGCCGGTACGGGTCAGTTCGGCGCGGAAACCTTTCATGCCGTTGACCTGACGCTGCAGCTCGCGGGCGATCTGCAGCACCACGTCTTTCTCACGCTGGCCGCGCGAGCCGGACGCACCCGGGTCTTCGCCGCCGTGACCGGCGTCGATCACCACAATGATGTCGCGCTTGCCGGCCGGGGCCGGTGGCAACTTGATCGCCGGTTCAGACGGTGTCACCGGCACTGCCGGCACGGTGGCGACCGATGGCGTTGGCGCAGGTGGCGGCGCGGCATCGGCCGGGTTGTCGAACAGGTCGACCACCAGACGGTTGCCATATTGCGCGTTCGGCGCCAGCGAGAAACTTTTCGGGGTGACGGCTTTTTTCAGGTCGATGACCACTCGCAGATCGGTCGGCGTGCGCTGGGCCGAGCGCATCGCGGTGATCGGCGTGTTAGCAGTCGAGACCTTTAACGGCGCCCCCAGGGTGGCGCCATTGATGTCGATCACCAGCCGATCCGGTGCGGTCAGGGTGAAGACGCTGTGCTGCACCGGACCGCTCAGGTCGAAGACCAGTCGCGTGTTGTCCGGCGCCCGCCACAGGCGCACGCTGTTGACCTTTGTCTCGGCCACAGCGTTGACGGTTACTGCCATCAACATCAGTCCAACGGCAGCCACCAACGCGCGAAAGCGCATACCTAACCCCATCATTTAATTGGATTCCAATGCCAAAGCGGCACACCAGGCCTCGCCACGCGAGCCCTGGGATAAAATTTTCAGCGAACGCCCGCTGTCTTGCGGGCTAATGGTAATGGTCAGGTCAGGCTTTGGCAAAAAGCCTGCACCTTTATCGGGCCACTCGATCAGGCACAGGGCATCGTCTTCGAAATAGTCGCGGATCCCGAGAAACTCCAGCTCCTCCGGATCGACCAGGCGATACAGGTCGAAGTGGAAGGCGCGCACATCACCGATCTCGTAGGGTTCGACCAAGGTGAAGGTCGGACTTTTTACCGCGCCGACATGCCCCAGCCCACGAATGATGCCCCGCGACAGGGTGGTTTTGCCCATGCCCAGATTGCCTTCCAGGAAAATCAGGCCGTGGCCCCGGGTAACGCGGGCGATCCGTGCGCCAAAGTCGCTCATGGCCTGTTCATCGGCCAGGTACAGGGTTACTTCAGACACGGTGCATGCTCCTCCAACAACTGACGAATGACTGGAATCAGATCACTGGCCGCCAGTCCACGGCCGAATTTACCTTGTTGCGCGCCGGCATTGGCGTGCAGCCAGACTGCCAGGCACGCGGCATCGAAGCCGTTCATGCCTTGGGCCAACAACGCGCCAGTCAAGCCGGCGAGTACGTCGCCCAGGCCGGCGGTGGCCATGGCCGGATGGCCTTGATGACACAGCGCCAGACGCCCATCGGGGTGGGCGATCAGGCTGCCGGCGCCTTTGAGCACGACGACGGCCGAGTATTTTTTGCTCAACGCCCGCGCGGCGGCCGGACGATCTGCCTGCACCTCGGTAGTGCTGATCCCTAACAGGCGCGCCGCCTCGCCCGGATGCGGGGTGATCACGCATTCCTCGGGCAGACTGACAAATCCGCTCGCCAGCAGATTCAATGCGTCGGCGTCCCAAACCTGTGGCAGCGGCGCATTGGCGGCAGCGGACAACAGTGCCCGCCCCCAACTCGCCTGTCCGAGTCCCGGACCAACCACCAGCACCGAAACCTTTTCCAGCAGCCCCATCAACTGATTGGCCGACGACGTGCCGAGCACCATGACTTCCGGCATCCGCGTCAGTGCTGCCGGGACATGTTCCGCACGGGTTGCCAGCGACACCATCCCGGCGCCACTGCGCAAGGCCGTTTCGCTACTGAGCAGAATCGCCCCGCCAAAACCCTGATCGCCGCCGATCAGCAGCAAGTGCCCGAAGCGCCCTTTGTGTACAGCGGGCGCACGCGGGGCCAATCGTGGAAGATTAGCCGCCGAGAGACGCAGAGCGCTGACAGGAATGTCACGGTAAATGTCGGCGGCGGCTTGCAGATCGTTAAACACCAACGCCCCGACCTGATCCGCCGCCGCCCCGGTGAACAGGCCGAGCTTCAAGCCGATGAAAGTCACGGTAAGGTCAGCGTGAACCGCAACGCCGAGGACATGTCCAGTATCGGCAGACAATCCGGAAGGAATATCCACCGCCACCACCGGCAGGCCACTGGCATTGATCGCCTTGATTGCAGCGGCATACGGCTCACGTACATCGCCGGCCAGCCCGGTGCCGATCAAGGCATCGACAATCACCCCGCGCAGCTCGCTTTGCGCGGTCCAACCCTGCACGGCGACGCCATCGTTGATGGCCTGCGCATAAGCCTGTGCTGCATCGCCCTGCAAACGTTGCGGATCACCGACGGCCAGCACCCGCACCGCCCACCCGGCCCGGTGCGCCAGCGCGGCGATCAGAAAACCATCACCGGCGTTGTTGCCATGCCCGGCCAGCACCGTCATTTCGCTCGCCGACGGCCATTGCCGTACCAGTGCACGCCAGGTCGCGTGCGCGGCGCGCTGCATCAATTCGAAGCCCGGCGTGCCCGCAGCGATCAGCCGCGCATCGAGTGCTCGCACCTGTGCGGCGCCATACAGCGCGTCGGGTAATTGATCTTTCGTGTGCGGCATGCGTCTTCGGGCTCCGATGTCTGGCAGAATTATACGCACCTCAGCTCCGGTTTCTCTCGCCTCATGTCCGCCATCACCACAGATCTACCCACCCTCGCCCAATCGATCAAGGATTGGGGCCGCGAGCTGGGCTTCCAGCAAGTCGGCATCAGCGGTCTGGACCTGGCCGAGCATGAGCAGCACCTGGAGCGCTGGCTCGCCGCCGGCTACCACGGCGAAATGGATTACATGGGCGCCCACGGCAGTAAACGCTCGCATCCGGAGCAACTGGTTCCGGGTACGTTACGCGTGGTTTCGCTGCGCATGGACTACCTGCCCGGCGACACGCAAATGGCGCAAATGCTCGCGCAACCGGAGAAAGCCTACGTTTCGCGTTATGCCTTGGGCCGCGATTACCACAAATTGATCCGTAAACGTGTGCAGCAATTGGCTGACAGGATTCAATCCGAGATCGGCCCGTTCGGTTTTCGCGCCTTCGTCGATAGCGCCCCGGTGCTGGAAAAAGCCATCGCCGAGCAGGCCGGGCTGGGCTGGATCGGTAAAAATACCCTGGTGCTGAACCGCAAGGCCGGCAGTTATTTCTTCTTGAGCGAACTATTCGTCGATCTGCCACTGCCGGTGGACGAACCGCACAGCAGCGAACATTGCGGGCGCTGCACGGCGTGCCTGGACATCTGCCCGACCAACGCCTTCGTCGGCCCCTATGTGCTGGACGCCCGGCGCTGCATCTCGTACCTGACCATCGAGCTGAAAAACGCCATCCCCGAAGACCTGCGCCCACTGATCGGCAACCGCGTATTCGGCTGCGACGACTGCCAGATCGTCTGCCCGTGGAACCGCTTCGCCCGACCCTCCGGGGAAAGCGATTTCAAGCCACGGCACAACCTGGACAACGCCGAACTGGCGGAACTGTTTCTGTGGGACGAGGATAAATTTCTCAGCAGCACCGAAGGCTCACCGCTGCGCCGTGCCGGTTACGAGCGCTGGCTACGCAATCTGGCGGTCGGGCTGGGCAACGCGCCATCGAGCATTCCGGTGCTGGAAGCCTTGAAGGCGCGCCGTGACTACCCATCAGAGCTGGTGCGTGAACATGTTGAGTGGGCGCTGAAACAGCACGCTGAACGCCGTAATTGAGGCTATGCCGGCTTTCTCCACTTGGCTGTGCGCCCCTTACCTGTCGGCTCAATCAGCCCTTCTGCTTTCAGTGATCGTAAAACCAGGCGCACTGTATCGCGACTGACTCCCGGACAGGACTCTTCAATTTCCGAGATGGAAAAAGGGAGGACTCGCTTCAAGGCTTCGTCTCTGATTCGGTCGCTTTTACCACCTCGACGCTTCTCAATCGTACCCACTCGCTCTTCGAACTCTTTGTACGCTCTAAGCAATGCCCCCCAAAAATAATCCATCCATGGCCGAACATCATGCGTGCCCTCGTGCCATCCCTGAGAACTCAGTTCGAGTGTTGCGTAATAGCCCTCCTTTGACTCCTCGAATATCCGTTCAAGACTGATAAATCGCCCGACTCGGTAATCAAATTGATAGAGCAGCAGCAATGTCAGCAGACGAGCGACGCGACCATTTCCGTCAGAGAAGGGGTGTATGCAAAGGAAGTCGAGGACCGTAAGCGGCACTAAAACCAAAGGGTCAGCCAGATTCAATGCCAGCGCCCGGTGGTAATGCCCCAGGGTTTCAGTCACCGCAATAGGGGTCATATGAGCAGGAACAGGTTGGAAGCGAATCCGCGATGAACCATCGGCATGACGCTCGATGATGTCGTTGTTCATCGCCTTCCATTCACCACCATCCTGAGGTAGATAGCGGTAAAGAAGGCTGTGTAATTGTCTAAGTACACCTTCGGAAAATGGCATCCCATCGGCAGATTCATGGATGAGTGACAGTGCGTCCCGATAGCCAGCAATTTCCTGTTCGGATCGGCTCTTGGGATCAGTGTTTTTGCTCATCAGTGACTTCAGCCGCGCTGGCGCGACAGTTACACCCTCCAGTCGGTTAGATGACTCCGTGGATTCGATTACGGCTATCTGCGTAAGCCCTTGGAGGACCTGCGGCGATTGAGCAACGAACAGTTGTTGCTTACCCCGAAACTCTCCCAATGCACGAAGCGTCGCAATCTGAAGACCGTCGAAGCGCAAGGCGTCAAGAAATTCCGGGGTGAGTGAGTGCATGATTCAGGCAGCCGTCTAAATGAGGTAAAAAGACTTAAATAGGGTATTTCATGACAAAATACCCCTTTTAGGCTTTATTTTTTACCCTTTTTAAAGGCGCAGCATCTATTCAACATTCCCGACAGAATATTTCCACGCGCCCGCCAGCGTGACGTCAAGGTGCGTCGTTATAAACGAACTTGGGCATTTCCCAGTGGAAACGAATGGCCAGCAACCGCAACAGAAAACCGCCGAACAGGGTAATCAGAATCGCCTGTTCGCTCGGCACATTCAGGTACAGGCAGAGCATGTAGCACCACGCGGCGGCGAACGAGACGCTGGCGTACAGCTCGCGGCGGAAGATCAGCGGGATGTCGTTGCAGAAGATGTCACGCAGGATGCCGCCGAAGACGCCGGTGATCACACCGCTGACCGAGGCCACCAGCATGCCGTGGCCCATTTCCAGAGCGGTCATGCAGCCGATCAGGGTGAACGCCACCAGACCGACCGCATCAAGCACCAGAAACAGTGAGCGCAGATGACGCATCCAGCGTGCGGTGAATACAGTGAGCATCGCGGCGGCCGAAGTCAGCACCAGGTATTCCGGGTGCTTGACCCACGTCAGCGGATAATGCCCCAGCAACACGTCACGTACCGAACCGCCGCCCAATGCCGTGACGCAGGCGATCAACACCACCCCGAACCAGTCCATGCCGCGCCGCCCGGCAGACAGCGCGCCGGTCATGGCTTCAGCGGTAATGGCGATCAGATAGAGCATCAGCAACATGGCGGCGGTCCTGGCAGGAAGGCGCGCAGTCTAGCCATTTCAGCGCCGCACCAGAAGGGGGCGCGCTCCGGGATGCATTTCTGACTTGAATCTTACGGGACTCTGACGCCCTCTTCGCGAGCAAGCCCGCTCCCACAGGGGGAACGCATTCCAAATGGTGGGAGCGGGCTTGCTCGCGAAGACGTCAGGGCAGACACCCCTCAATCAGAACTTGATGAAATGCTTGCGGTAGTGCTGCAGCTCGGCGATCGACTCGCGGATGTCGTCCAGCGCCAGGTGAGTGCTGCCCTTCTTGAAGCTGTCGCGCACGTCCGGTGCCCAGCGTGCGGCCAGCTCTTTGAGCGTCGACACGTCGAGGTTGCGGTAGTGAAAGTAGCTTTCCAGTGCCTTCATGTGGGTATAAAGGAAGCGACGATCCTGGCAGATGCTGTTGCCGCAGATCGGCGACTTGCCCTTCGGTACCCATTTCTCGAGGAAAGCGATGGTTTCGGCCTCGGCCTCGGCCATGCTGATACGGCTGTCACGCACGCGCTGGGTCAGGCCCGAGTTGCCGTGGGTGCGGGTGTTCCACTCGTCCATGCGGGCGAGCACTTCGTCACTGTGGTGAATGGCGATCACCGGGCCTTCGGCCAGGGTGTTCAGGTCACTGTCGGTGACGATGGTCGCCATTTCGATGATGACGTCGTTTTCCGGATCCAGACCGGTCATTTCCAGGTCGATCCAGATCAGGTTCTGCGGGTTTTGCATATTCGGGCTCCTAGGCAATGCTGCGCAGTTTAGCCTAGGCCGGTGCCCGGGCGTGCTAAACTCGCGGCCGTTTTACCTAATCGCTGCATTCTTCAGACGGAACACCCATGGCCAAACGCCAACTCAATCGTCGTCAAAACTGGCGCATCGAAAAGATTCAGGGCGAGCGCGCCGCGCGCGCTGCCAAACGCGAGTCCTCGGCGGTAGAAGCCCTCGAAGGCGGCGACCTCGGCCCAGAGCAGCACGGCCTGGTGATCGCCCACTTCGGCGTACAGGTCGAAGTCGAGGCTGTGGACGGCGAACTGGCTGGCCAGGTTTTCCGTTGCCACTTGCGCGCCAACCTGCCGGCGCTGGTGACTGGTGATCGGGTGGTCTGGCGCGCCGGCAACCAGGGCATCGGGGTGATCGTCGCGCAACTGCCGCGCAACACCGAACTCTGCCGCCCGGACAGCCGTGGCCAGCTCAAGCCAGTGGCCGCTAACGTCGACATGATCGTCATCGTCTTCGCACCGTTGCCCGAGCCGCATGCCAACCTGATCGACCGCTACCTGGTCGCCGCCGAACACGCCGGCATCCGCCCGTTGCTGTTGCTGAACAAGTTCGACCTGATCGACGAGCAGAACGCCCCGGCACTCAACGCCCTGCTGGCGGTGTACCGCACGCTGGGTTATCCGGTGCTGGAAGTCTCGGCGCATCACGGCAATGGCATGGAACAGTTGCAGAAGCAGCTCGACGGGCGCATCAGCGTGTTCGTCGGCCAGTCCGGCGTCGGCAAGTCGTCGCTGGTCAACAGCCTGCTGCCGGAAGTCGAGACCCGCGTCGGCCCGTTGTCGGAGCTGTCCGGTCAGGGCACGCACACCACGACCACCGCACGCCTGTTCCACTTCCCAGGCGGCGGCGAGCTGATCGACTCCCCGGGTATCCGTGAGTTCGGTCTGGGCCACGTCAGCCGCGCCGACGTCGAAGCCGGTTTCATCGAGTTCAACGACCTGCTCGGCACCTGCCGCTTCCGCGACTGCAAGCACGATCGCGAACCCGGTTGCGCACTGCTCAAGGCCCTGGAAGACGGCCGCGTGCAGCAGCAGCGGATGAACAGCTACCGCTCGATCATCGCCAGCCTGCCGGAAAACGGCTACTAAACATCTGCACCGGCAGCCTCTCGCCCGAGGGTTGCCGGATGTCGGACCGCGCCTGACAAATCCTCGATTCCGTTAAACGTCAGACTTTTCTGACAGACTCGTTCGCACCTGTTTGCAGGACATTTCTCTTTCACCGCCCAGCCCTTGTAGGCTCGCGTCAGATGCCTAGATTGGGGTCCTCCTTCGCACCTTCGCGACCTTCGAGGAACCCCATGCAGACCTACCATTTGTTCATCAGCCATTCGTGGAACTACGCCCACGCTCACGACAATCTGGTACGCCTGCTCGGCGCCAGACCGGATTTCAGTTTCAAGAATTTTTCCGTGCCGCCGCACAACCCGATCATGGGCGCGCAGACCGACAAGCAACTCGAAGAAGCCATCGAGAACAAGATTCGCCCGTGCTCGGCGGTGCTGATCATGGCCGGGATGTATTCGACCTACAGCAAGTGGATCAACAAGGAAATCGAGATCGCCAAGCGCATGGGCAAAGTGATCATCGCGATCAAGCCGTTCGGCGCCGAGCGTATTTCCAGCGTCGTGCGTGAGGCGGCGCACGCCGAGTGCGCGTGGAACACCAACAGCATCATCGGTGCGATCCGTCAGCACACGGCGGTGTAACCATGCGCAAGGGACTGTTTATCGGCATCAACCACTACGACCACGTCTCGCCCTTGAGCGGCTGTAACAACGACGCCATGGCCATGGCGTCGGTGCTGGAGCGTCATGCCAACGGGCGACCGAACTTCAGCAGCAAAGTGCTGACTTCAGCCGAAGAAAAACTCACGCTCAGCCACATGAAACAGCAGATCCAGAGCCTGTTCTCAGGCGATTGTGACGTGGCACTGCTGTACTTCGCCGGCCATGGTCAGTTTGACACCAGCATCGACGAAGGACTCCTGATTCCCCAGGACTATCAGCCTGGCGGAGACGGGATCCGCATCAGCGACATTCTGGAGTGGGCTGACAAGGCCCCGCACATCAAGAACAAAATCATCATTCTCGATTGCTGCCAGGCCGGCGCAGCAGGCGCCATGCGCAATCTGCGTGGCGGCAGCAGTGTGATCGGCGAAGGCGTGACCATTCTCACGGCCTGCAAAAAAGAGCAGTACGCCCTGGAAAGTCGCGGTCATGGCGTATTCACGGATCTGTTGCTGCAAGCGCTGCACGGCGGCGCTGCCAACGTACTCGGCAAGGTCACCCCCGGTAGCGTTTACTCGTTTGTCGACAATGCGCTGGGCGCCTGGGAACAGCGTCCGGTGTTCAAGACCAATGTCTCGCAGTTTGTGCCGTTACGCGAGGTCGCACCGCTGATTGCCGAGGAAACCCTGCGCAAACTCAAGGACTGGTTCCCGGAGCCGAGCTTCGTTTTCAGACTCGATCCCAGCTACGAGCCCACCGAAGCACTGTTCGACCCCGAGCACGGCGACATTTTCAAGCAACTGCAAATGTGCAATCGCCACAGCCTGATCGAACCGGTGGATGCCGAGCACATGTACTACGCCGCCATTAACTCCACGGGCTGCCGCCTCACGGCGCTCGGCGCCTACTACCGTGAACTCGCCCTCAAAGGACACTTCTGATGCCCGTATTCATCAGCTACCGCCACATGGATCGCCCGCAGGCCATGGCGATCAATGCGCAATTGATGCAGGCCAATATCAAAACCTACCTCGACGTGCTCGACCCAGAATCGCAGACCACCGATGACATCACCGGGGTGATCACCCGCAACATCACCGAATGCACGCACCTGCTGGCAGTGGTTTCGGAAAAAACCGCGTTGTCGTGGTGGGTGCCGTTCGAAATCGGCGAAGCGACGATCAGCAACCGACGGATCTGCTCGTTCCGCACCGGGCCGGCAAAGCTGCCGGAGTATCTGGACAAGTGGCCGAAGCTGAGCACGGCCAGTGATCTGAATTTCTTCATCGATGCCTATCGTGAAGAAGTATCGAGCAAGCGCTCGATGACGCTGGATTCGAGCAACGAATCCTTCAGCGGCACCTATAAGCGCAACGCCGATCTTTTCCATGAACAACTGAAGAACCGGATTCGGCGCGGTTTCTGAGGCCAATCGACAGCCACAAAAAAGCCGACATCACTGTCGGCTTTTTTGTCGGTCACTGCTTCGGCGCGGGGGCCGGCGCAGCAGCTGGTGGAGCTGTTGGCGCTGGCGCCGCAGTCCCCGGCGCGGCCGGTTTCGGTGCGGCGTCGTCGAACAGGTTCAGGCGTTCGCGCAACTCGTGTGCCGGCACCGGTTGCTGGTCCGCCGGCAGCGCGTTCGGATCGACCGGCGTCGCCGGAGCGGCGCCGTTCTGACCTTCGGCGGCGGGCTTGGCCGCGTCGGCACCTTGCGAACCTTCGATGGCGGCCTGGGCCTTTTTGGTCAGGACCACGATGTCGATGCGGCGGTTGACCGGGTTGAACGGGTTTTCCTTGTCGAACAGCGCCGACGAGGCATAACCGACAACCCGCGCCACCTGCGAATCCGGATAGCTCCCGGCCACCAGCGCACGCCGTGCTGCGTTGGCACGGTTGGCCGAGAGCTCCCAGTTGCCGAAATCGCCGGTGCCGATGTACGGCTTGGCGTCGGTGTGGCCGCTGATGCTGATCTTGTTCGGCACCGCTTTGATGGTGTCGGCCATGGCCAGCAGGATGTCTTCGAAGTACGGCTTCAGACGTGCCGAGCCCGAGTCGAACATCGGCCGGTTTTCCGCGTCCATGATCTGGATGCGCAAGCCGTTCGGGGTGATCTCGAACAGGATCTGATCCTTGAACTTCTGCAGCTGCGGGTTCTCGTCGACCTTGTTCTGCAGTTCTTGCAGCAACAGCTCCAGGCGTTCTTTCTCGACCTGCTCGGCCATGCCTTCGACCTGCTCGGTGTCGACCGTGACCTTGTCCGGTTGCGGCTGCGACTTCACCTCAGGGTTGAGGGTGTTTTCCGGTGCCAGGGTCGGCGTGCCACCCAGATCGATGATGTACGGCGTACCGCTTTCGGAGAAGCCGACCGGATCCTTGAAGTAACCGGCGATGGCGATCTTCTGCTCAGGCGTTGCGGTGGACAGCAGCCACAACACCAGGAAGAACGCCATCATCGCCGTGGCGAAGTCGGCGAAGGCGATTTTCCACGCCCCGCCGTGGTGCCCACCGGCTATGCGCTTGACGCGCTTGATGATTATCGGCTGATTATTTTCCATGGCTTAGCGACCGCGAACGGCTTGTTCCAGCTCGGCAAAGCTTGGACGGTGCGCCGGGTACAGAACCTTGCGCCCGAACTCCACGGCCAGCGATGGCGGCATACCGGAAGCCGACGCTACCAGCGAGGCCTTGATGGCTTCGTAGACGTTCAGTTCTTCCTTGGCATCGTGCGCCAGGGAATGCGCCAACGGCCCGAAGAAACCGTAGGCCGCGAGAATACCGAAGAAGGTACCGACCAGTGCCGCACCCACGTGCAGGCCGATGGATTTCTGATCGCCTTCACCCAGGGACGCCATGGTCACCACGATACCCAGTACCGCCGCGACGATACCGAAACCGGGCATGGCGTCGGCGATGCCGTTCACCGCATGGGACGGGTGCTCGAGGTCTTCCTTGAGGCTGTAGAGTTCCATGTCGAACAGGCCTTCCAGCTCATGCGGAGCCATGTTGCCGGAGGACATGATGCGCAGGTAATCGCAGATGAACGCGGTCATGCGTTCGTCTTTGAGCACGGCCGGGTACTTGGCGAAGATCGGGCTCGCAGCAGCGTCTTCGATGTCGCCTTCGATGGCCATCATGCCTTCGCGGCGGCTCTTGTTGAGGATCTCGTAGATCAGGCCGAGCACTTCCAGATAGAACGTGTGGCTGAAGCGCGAACTGAACATGCTCAGGGATTTCTTGAGCACGTGCATCGTCATGTAACCGGGGTTGGCCTGGAGGAATGCACCGAGGGCCGCACCACCGATGATCATCACCTCGAAGGGCTGGATCAGGGCGGCAATTTTGCCGTGGGAGAGCACGTATCCGCCGAGCACGCTCGCGAATACGACGATGATGCCGATAATTTTAGCCATAGGTAGAAAGTACTTATTTAAGTCGGGTTCAAGGTCATATTCGGAAGTTAAAAAATCTCTTCTTCTACTTATCGGCAAAACTGCGCCAGACTATAGCCAGTTCAGGCGAAAAGCCAATTTAGCCCATGCCGGGCGCGTCTACAGTCAGTGAAGATCTCGTCCAGACATGGCTAATGAAACGAACGTCCCACACGAAAAACCGACCACGCTCGAGGGCTGGGTCAAACTGCTCGATGGCGTGCGCCTGCCCGTGCCGCAAGAGGCTCACGACAAGGTTTGTCGGGCGATCCGCGACAACCGCAGCTCGTTGCGCGATATCGCCGACCTGATGCAGGACAGCCCGGCGCTGGCCTTGAGCATCATCCGTGAGGCAAATCGTCACACCCACGGCACCATGGCCGCTCCGGCGGAAAATCTCGAGGTGGCGATCAACCGTCTGGGCCTGGCGCGTACCGAAGAATTGCTCGCGCGTCTACCGGTGGAACCGCAGATGCAGATCCCCAAAGCGTTGCGCCAACTGCAGATGATCAGCCAGCACGCGACACAACAGGCCAACGGTTTTTTCGCCAGCCGCCTCGCACGCCTGTGGCAGGACATTCACTGGGGCAGCCTGTTGTTTCTGTCGCCGTTATGGCCGCTGGCGCTGACGTTTCCCGAATTGCTCGAAGAGTGGGAGCTGCGGGTTATCCACAAGGGCGAATCGGCGCGCACGGTCGAGAAGCAACTGTTTGGCGTGCGCCTGCTGAAGATCGCCGAAGCGCTGGTGCAAGTCTGGCACCTGCCGATCTGGGTGCAGCAGGGTTATAAACTGCTGCTCAGCGAACAGCGCGAACTGGTGAAAGTTCTGCGCATCGCCCGCGACAGCGAACATCCGTTGCGCCAGCAGAATCGCCTCGACGACGATCCGACCCTGCGCCGCTGGCTCAACCAACCGGCCAACACCGTGTTGCTGGCCAACGGCCTGGCGCTGTCGGCACAACAGGCCTGGGACAGTCCGCACAGCGAGCGCTGGCAGTACCTGACCAGCCTTTATCTGCAAATCTCGATGGACGAAGTGCAGCAGCAACTGCACCAGCAAGCCGCCAACAGCGCGCGCCAGCATGCCATGCCCGATCTGTGGCACCCGGCCGTTTCATTATTATGGCCATGGGGCACCCATCGCTTGCCGGCCGGGATGCTGCCGGCGGCGGCGCCGAATGCCGAGGATCTGACTCAATGGCGCCGGCAATGCGCCGAACTGCTGGCCGAGCCGAGCCGCTTCACCAATGCCATGAGCCTGACCGTCGCCGCCCGTGATGCGCTGGTCGCCAGCGGCATGCGCCGGGTGATGATTCTGATGGCCGACCGCACGCAATCGAATCTGCGAGTGAACCAGACCTTCGGTTTGCCGAAGGAAGCCGGCGCGCTGAACTTTGTCGTCAGTCAGAGCAAAGTCTTGCAGCGCCTGCTCGCACAACAGGCACAGGTGCGGATCAACCCCGAGAACAACGCACAATTTTCCGCATTGTTGCCGCCGGGCCTGCGTGCGCTGTTCCGTGGCGAGCATCTGTTCCTGCGTTCGCTGGTCAATAACGGCCGGGTGATCATGATCGTCGTCGCCGACCAGGGCGGTGGGCCGTTCGCCGACATCAGCGTGCAGGCTTTCGGCAAAACCGCGCAGTGCATCGAAAAGGCCCTGCACAGCTTTAGCAGCCGTGGCCGATGAGGCTGCGCTACAATCCCCCCCTTTGTGCTCTGGAGACCTCACATGTCTGACTTCTCTGGCTTGCCGCTCGTCATCGAGCCGAGCGACCTGCTCCCGCGTCTCGATTCCCCTGAACTGATTCTGGTGGATCTGACCAGCCCTGCCCGTTATGCCGAAGGTCACCTTCCCGGCGCACGCTTTGTCGACCCCAAGCGCACCCAGCTCGGCCAGCCACCGGCGCCGGGGCTGCTGCCGGCCAAAGCCGATCTGGAGGCGTTGTTCGGTGAGCTGGGGCATCGTCCGGACGCGGTTTACGTGGTCTACGACGACGAGGGTGGTGGCTGGGCCGGGCGTTTCATCTGGCTGCTCGACGTGATCGGTCATGACAAATACCACTACATCGACGGCGGTTTGCCGGCATGGCTGAAAGCGGGCATGCCGATGTCGATCCAGGTACCGCCTGCAGTGGGCGGCCCGGTGGCGCTGACCCTGCACGACGAGCCGACGGCAACCCGTGAATATCTGCAAAGTCGTCTCGGCGCCACCGATCTGGCGATCTGGGATGCCCGTGGGCCACTGGAATATTCCGGTGAGAAAGTGCTGGCCGCCAAGGGTGGACACATCCCCGGTGCGGTGAACTTCGAGTGGACCGCCGGCATGGACAAGGCGCGTCAATTGCGAATCCGCACGGACATGCCGCAGATCCTCGAAGACCTCGGGATCACCAAGGACAAAGAAATCATTACCCACTGCCAGACCCATCACCGGTCGGGCTTCACTTATCTGGTGGCCAAGTCCCTCGGTTATCCGCGGGTCAAGGGCTACGCCGGTTCCTGGGGCGAATGGGGCAACCACCCTGACACGCCTGTCGAGATTCAAGGTTCTAAGGACAACTAATGAAAGAGCGTCTGTTTATCCTCAGCCAGTACCTGCTGCCTCATCACCTGCTGTCGCGCCTGGCCGGCTGCGTCGCCGAGTGCCGCGTGCGCTGGTTCAAGAATGCCTTCACCCAGTGGTTCGCCAAGCGTTATCAGGTGGACATGTCGCAAGCGCTGGTCGAAGACCTGACCGCCTACGAGCACTTCAACGCGTTCTTCACCCGTGCCCTGAAAGACGGCGCGCGGCCACTGGATCAGACTCCGGGCGCGATCCTCAGCCCGGCCGACGGTGCGGTCAGCCAGCTCGGCCCGATCGAACACGGTCGGGTGTTCCAGGCCAAGGGCCACAGCTTCAGCGTGCTGGAACTGCTCGGCGGTGACACTGCGAATGCCGCGCCGTTCATGGGCGGCGACTTCGCCACCATTTACCTGTCGCCGAAGGATTACCACCGCGTGCACATGCCGCTGGCCGGCACCCTGCGCGAGATGGTCTACATCCCGGGCCGGATCTTCTCGGTCAACCAGACCACTGCGGAAAACGTTCCGGAGCTGTTCGCCCGCAACGAGCGTGTAGCATGCATTTTCGACACCGAACGCGGGCCGATGGCCGTGGTGCTGGTCGGCGCGATGATCGTCGCTTCGATCGAAACCGTGTGGGCCGGTCTGGTCACCCCACCGAAGCGCGAACTGAAAACCTTCCGCTACGACGAAGCCGCCCGTGCGCCGATTCATCTGGAAAAAGGTGCGGAACTGGGGCGCTTCAAACTGGGTTCGACGGCGATCGTGCTGTTTGGCCCGGATCAAGTGAAATGGGCTGAAGAACTGGTGGCGGGTTCGCCAGTGCAAATGGGCCAGGCTCTGGCCCTGCCGACGGCCTGAGCCGGCTGATCCGCCCTTTCACACGTCTGTGAAGGGGCGGACACGACCTGGGAGGCGCCGTTACTCTATCTGCCCACGGAAGCCGATCGGCCCTTCGTTGGCGTAGGTATTGGTGCCACTGAGGTTTTTCCCTCCATCGCTGGAAGTGACGCTCAACGCGACAACGTTCTGATTGTCCCGTCCACCGATCACCCACTTGCCACCCGGATGCCATGGGGCATCATTGCCACCCCACTGGTTCTCGACGTTGTATTGATTCTGACCGGTGCGCTGCGCCTTGAAGCCAATCGGGCCTTCGCCGGCGTAAGTCATGGTGCCGGTGAAGCTTTTGCCGCCATCGCCCGACTTGATCTCGATGGCGACGACTTGCTGGTTGTCCCGCCCGCCCAGCACCCAGGTTCCACCCGGATGCCACGGTGCCGAACTACCGCCCCATTGATTTGCCACTGCATATTTAGACATGAACCTCATCTCCTTGAAGTTTCGGGAGACCTGCCCGAGGTTGACGGCAGGCCGTGCAACCGTGCGTTTCCGATCGCACGTCTGAGAGACTAGTAGGGCTTGTTGAATGGCATCCGGCCAGCAGACCAGTGGTCAAAAAGCCTGACGCCATCCGGCGAAACAGACTACAGCTGCTAGAGTTCTTGGTGTTGCCAATTTCGCCGCTGGAGCCAGTCACGGCATGAGTGAGTCACGCCCCCAACCCTCCCTGCGCGCCCCGATCCCGACGCAAACGCGCCTGTCGTTCTGCGAAGCCACCCCGCGCGATCTCAAGCGCTGGATCGCCGGCCTGCCCAAGGCCAACATCGGCGAAACCGCCCGCCAGTTGTACCTAGGCCTGGGCGAACTCAACCAATTGCTCACCCCTAGTGACAATCGCCTGCAACTGCTGGAGCTGCTGCGCCCCGAGGTTTACTTCGTCTGCCAGCATCTGGAGCGGCACTTTCTGCATCAGGCAATCATGCTCGATGAGCGCTCTCGCAAGATCAGCAACTTGTGCCAGGCGCTGCAAAGTCATCTGGCTATCGGCTACAAGCAGATCGTTCTGCGCATTGTCCCCAAGTATCACAAGGATCGGGCGGCACTGGTCAGTCAGGCCCTGCAACGGGCCGCGCATGCGCTCAAGGGGCAACTGCTGCGGGCGACGCAGCTGTACAGTCCGCCGCCGGAACATCTGTGGTTCGAGCTGCATCAGTTGTATCGCTGCGCTTGCGCCTTGCAGTTGCAACAGCGTCGGGTGCATGACGATCTGGCGAGCCTGAGCAGCGAACTGAGCCTGGAACAGACCTACATCGCCGCCCTGCTGCTGGGCAGCGCCCGTTGCAATCAACTGCGCCAGAACCAGATCGCCCGGCTGGCCGAAGTGCTGGAGCCGTGGAGTGCCCTGCTCAAGCTGCATCCCGGCAGCCCGCAGGATGGACTGTTCGCCATCAGCGCTGAACTGGACGCCGGCCCGCGCTACCGCAGCATGTTTCGCAAAGAACAACAGGGCGCATTGCTGGGCTTAGATCCGCAACCGCTGGTGAACATGATCGAAGCGCATTTACTGCAGCAAGAGACGTCGACGCCGCTGCCGGTCCCGGCAGGACTGAGCCTCGACACCCTGCAACATGTGCACGCCAGTTGGGGCCAGGCCGCTGAGCGCAGTTTTCAGCGCACCGCCGGTCAAGGCAGCCTGACCGTGTGCGTCGGCATGAGCGCCCTGCACTTTTACCTGGGCGGCGAACGCAGCTTCAGCGAACTGCTGAAACATCCCGGTGCTCGCGCGGCCAATTTCAGTCGCGTGGTGGTCCAGGGCGAAAAGGACAGCTGGAGCCAGGCCTTCGACGCCGCACCGCAGGGCGCAACTGAAGAGTTGCTGCCCTACGAGGAAATCCAGTACGACCATCTGGGCGAGGACGAAAGCAACACGGACAGCCCTCCACACTATCCGACCTACAGTTTGCCGGTGATCAACCACAGTCCCGGCGGCTATTGTCTGGCGTGGCCAAGCGAAGTACCCGTCGAATTGCAGGCCGGGGAAATGCTCGGGATTCAGGACAGTGCGAATCAGGGCTGGAGCATCGCGGTGGTGCGCTGGATTCGTCAGGTACGCGGCAGCGGGCCGCAAATGGGCATAGAACTGGTGGCGCCACACGCCGAACCCTGCGGCTTGCAACTGGTGCGCTCGCGAGATGATCACAGTCAGTATTTGCGCGGTCTGCTGCTACCGGAGATCAGCGCCATCGACTTGCCCGCGACCTTGCTCGCCCCGCGCCTGCCGTTTCAGGAAGGCAATAAAGTGCTGATCAACACCCACGGCGAAGAACACCGCGCCGGGCTGGATCGACGGGTGGCGAGTACGCACAGTTTCAATCAGTTTGCCTATCGCTCGCTGGAGGCCGCGCAGAATGGCGGGGGCGAGGAGGATTTCGATTCGTTGTGGAAATCGCTTTAGATCGGGTTGAGCCCTTCGCGAGCAAGCCCGCTCCCACAGGAGACCGAGTCCAATGTGGGAGCGAGCCTGCTCGCGAAGAGGCCAGTCAGACGATAGAGATGTCAGAGCTGCCCGTCGCGATCGCGAAAGCCCAGCAGATACAGCACACCATCCAGCCCAAGGGTGGAAATCGCCTGCTTCGCCGACTGCTTGACCAGCGGCTTGGCGCGGAACGCCACACCCAGCCCGGCAATCGCCAGCATTGGCAGGTCATTCGCGCCGTCGCCCACAGCGATGGTCTGCTCCAGACGCAAGCCTTCCTTGTGCGCCAGTTCCTTCAGCAGATCCGCTTTACGCTGCGCATCGACGATCGGCTCGATGGCCACGCCGGTGCACTTGCCGTCGACCACTTCCAGTTCGTTGGCGAACACGTAGTCGATGCCGAGTTTGGCCTGCAACTGCTTGGCGAAGTAAGTGAAGCCGCCGGACAGGATCGCGGTCTTGTAGCCCAGGCGCTTGAGTTCGGCGAACAGGGTTTCCGCGCCTTCGGTCAGGCGCAGCGAAGCGCCGATCGAGTCCAGCACGCTGACATCCAGACCTTTGAGCAACGCCAGGCGCTCTTTGAAGCTGGCGCGGAAGTCCAGTTCGCCGGCCATCGCGCGCTCGGTGATGGCCGAGACCTGCTCACCGACACCGGCGGCCTTGGCCAGTTCGTCGATGACTTCGGCTTCGATCAGCGTGGAGTCCATGTCGAACACCGCCAGACGCCGGTTGCGGCGGAACAGCGAATCTTCCTGGAAGGCGATGTCGACGTTCAGCTCCTGCGCAACGCTGAGGAATTCGGCACGCAGCGCCTGCGGATCAGCCGCTTCACCACGCACGGAGAACTCGATGCAGCCCTTGCCCTTGTCCGCCGGAGTGTCCAGCGGCATGCGACCCGACAGACGGTCGATATGGTCGATGTTCAGGCCATATTTGGCGGTGATCGAGCTGACCGCCTGCAATTGGCCGGCGGTTACTTTGCGGGTCAACAGGGTGACGATGTGGCGTTTTTTGCCCTGATTGCCCACCCATTGCTGGTAATCCTCTTCGGACACCGGGGTGAAGCGCACCTGCTGGTCGAGCTCGTAGCCCTTGAACAGGATGTCCTTGAGCACGGCTTTGCCTTGCTCGGAGTCGGGAATCTCGACCAGGATGCCGAACGACAGGGTGTCGTGGATCACCGCCTGACCAATGTCGAGAATGTTCACACCACCTTGTGCCAGAACGCCGGTAATGGCCGCAGTCAGACCCGGACGGTCGACTCCCGTGATGTTAATCAGGACGATTTCGCGCAACGCGCACCCCCGCAACTGGAAAAAAACCGCATTCTACCCACTTTCAGTGACCATCGGGCACCGCGAGCGCTTTGCCGGTCTAGGGCCTGTCGCTATACTGCGCGTCAACTTCACGGACAAAAGAGCCGAGCTCAGTGAACCGGCCCACGCCAGTTAAAACCGATAACTTCTTCCTGCTGATCTTCCGTGCACTGCGCCACCGCCGTGTGCCGATTGCATTGCGCATTGCCAGCCATAACGTGATCCTGGTCGCTCTGGCCCTGGTGATCTATGCCGGGGTGATGGGCTTGCAGTTCAAGCAGGCCATGCACGAGCAGGCCGATGCGCTGGGCGAAAGCCTGACCACGCAGACTGCCACCTCCGCCACTGAACTGTTGGTGTCCAACGACATCCTCAGCCTCAACGTGCTGCTCAACAACCTGACCAAGAACAAGCTGGTGGCACACGCCGCTATCTATAGCGTGGACAACCGCATCCTCGCCGAATCCGGTCAGCGTCCCAAGCACAGCCTGCTGGGCGAAGCCGAGGGCATGTACGAGAGCAAGATCACCTTCCAGGACGTGACTGCCGGGCAACTGCGCATCAGCCTGGACATGGATCAGTTCCAGCAGCCGATGACCATCAGCCTGCAGAGCATGGGCATTCTCAGTGCGATTCTGCTGGCCCTGTCGCTGGCCCTGAGCCTGCGCATGGGGCGCTATCTATCGACGCCGTTGCTGCAATTGCGCGTCTGGCTGCGGCGCATCGACGAACACACGCCGGGCATAGATCGTCAGGACGAAATCGGCGATCTGGCGCGTCAGCTGCACGCCAACTACGCTCCGGAGCCTGCGCCTGAACCTGAGCCAGAACCCGAGTTCGAGGAAGAGGATGAGCCAGAGTTCGAAGTGCGCAACCTGCGTGACCCGAGCTTTGACGAAACCCGCCCGATGGCCGCGCAAAAACCGGCGCCGCGCCACGTGGTCAGCACCGTTGAAGACGATGATGACGACGAAGACCCGTTTGCCGATCTGCGCGACGAGTCGCTGACCGAAGCTGTTCCGGCTCCGCGTAAAGCGACACCAAGCGTGCCGCAGCACAGCGCGGTGCTGGCGATTCAGCTGGGTTCGCAAGAGCAACTGCGGCGCCTGCCGCGCGCCCGTCTGGAAGAGTTGCTGGAGCGCTATCGCGATTGTCTCGATCAGGCCGCTTCGCTGTATCAGGGCGAAATCGAAACCCTGAACGATGGCAGCACACTGATGCTGTTCCACACCGAAGACAGCGGTGACGACTACCTGACCAACGCCATCTGCTGCGGCGAGTTGCTGCGGGCGCTGGGCCATCAGTTGCAGATCGAAGTCGCCGACAGCGGCATCACCCTGCAATTGCAACTGGGCCTGACCCTGGGCGACGAGCTGTTCGGCCTGAGCCAGATCGACCTGCTGCTGACCGATTCGGCTCAGGATGCCCTGGCCCTGTCGCAACACAGTCGCAACCTGCTGCTGGTCGAGCGCAAGATCGGTGACGATGCGCTGATTCGTCAGCGAGCGCGGATCCGCCCGATCGCCAGCCCTGAGGGGGCCTGCTGTGTCGAGCGGTTGATGGAGCCTTATCCGTCGATGCTCGAGCGACAACTGGCGCGGATGCATGAGCGCCGGGCGTAAGCCTTAGGCCTGAAACACAGAAGCCCGCAGACGAGCGATCGTCTGCGGGCTTTTTTGTTGCCTGCGATCTTTTATGGCGCCTGTTCCGGCCCCTTCGCGAGCAAGCCCGCTCCCACAGGGTGTGTGCCCGCCGCTGATCAAATGTGGGAGCGGGCTTGCTCGCGAAGGCGTCAGCACTGACGACAACTGTCCTCCAGCCCCCAGACACAACAAAGCCCGCACAAGGCGGGCTTTGTTTTGACTCAAACCACACTCAGAAGCGGAACACTTCCATATCGGTACGAATCGGCGAAGCCATCGGAATCTTCGGCTGCTTCTCTGCATCCGCCGCCGGCGCTGCCGGTTTAGGCGCTGCCTTACGCGGTGCTTCGGCCACCGGAGGCTGGTTGGCCAATGGCTTGAGCGCCACCGACAACTGCTCGGCCAGACGCTGCAGCAGAATCCCCTGCGCCTGCACCTGCGAAGCCGTGGAACCGGCATGCAGCTCCTGCAGATGAACGATGCGGTTATCGCGCACCTGACCACGACGGTCGATCAGACGCCATTGTGCATCGAGGATCGCCGGTTGCTTCTCACCGGAGTCCAGACGCGTGATGGTCAGCAATACCTGCACATCCGGGGCAAACCCCAGAGTGGCGGGTGCCAATACCACACGCTGGCTGTCCAGATGACCGGCCACCTGCCGCATCAGCAATTGATCGATATCCGACGAAAGGCTGCCAGCCCAGCGACCGTCGGTTGAGGCTTGCAGGCTGCCGTCCGGTTGACGTTGCAGCAAAGTTTCACGTTGCAGGTAATCAGCAATGACTACCGGACCCAACAAAACCGCCATGCCTGTGCTTTGCGCAGGCTGAGCCGGACTTCCGCTGTCCAGCTGATACAGCGACACCGGCTGGTGAACGCTGCAACCCGCCAGGCCCAAAACGCCGGCGAGCAGGAAAATAAGGGGGCGCAGAGCAGTCATCATCCCGTCCAGGTGGCCGCCACAAGGCTGACCACAGTGAAAATACTCAATAAATATGAAGAACGCTCGGCCACGCCGGCGCTTGGAAAGGCCATATCATCCGTGAATATGCGTTCCGACTCCAGCGCCAAAGCGTCGATCTACGCGTTAAATCGTAGATCGACGCCTCTAGATGGGCGTTTTCGCCTAATTGAGGTTTTCGACGAGCAGTGCATCGACCCGCTGGAAGCCACGTGGAAGCTTGTTGCCACGCCGTCCACGCTCACCTTTGTAGTGTTCGAGGTCTTCAGCTTTCAGTTTATACGGACGTTTGCCTGCTTGCAGGATCAAGGTTGCACCCGCGGGAATCACAGCAATGTCCGTGACAAACTCTTCACGGCTGGCGACACGGTCACCCGGTACACCGATGATCTTGTTGCCCTTGCCCTTCGCCAGCTGCGGCAAATCGCTGATATTGAAGACCAGCATCCGCCCTTCGCTGGTCACGGCGGCAAGCAAGTCATTCTCGCGATCAGTCACCGGACGCGGCGCGATCACCTTGGCGTTGTTCGGCAAGCTCAACAGGGCTTTACCGGCCTTGTTCTTGGCTTGCAGGTCTTCGCCCTTGACCACGAAACCGTAACCGGCGTCGGAGGCGATCACGTACAGCGCATCGTCTTCCGGCATCAGCACGCACTCGAAGGTCGCACCCGGTGGCGGGGTCAGACGGCCGGTCAACGGTTCGCCCTGGCCACGCGCCGACGGCAAGGTGTGGGCGGCGACCGAATAGCTGCGGCCAGTGGAGTCAATCACCACGGCAGACTGGTTGGAACGCCCCGCCGCCGAGGTCTTGAAGCCGTCACCCGCCTTGTACGACAGGCCGGTGGCGTCGATGTCATGGCCCTTGGCCGAACGGATCCAGCCTTTTTCCGACAGCACGACGGTAACTTTCTCGTTCGGCAGCAGATCGTGTTCGGTCAGCGCTTTCGCTTCAGCGCGCTCGACGATTGGCGAACGACGGTCATCGCCATAGGTTTCAGCGTCTTTGAGCAGCTCGGTGCGCACCAGCTTCTTCAGCTTGGCTTCGCTGCCCAGCAGGGCTTGCAGCTTGGCCTGTTCCTTGAGCAGTTCGTCCTGCTCGTCGCGCAGCTTCATCTCTTCCAGACGCGCCAACTGCCGCAGACGGGTGTCGAGGATGTAGTCGGCCTGGATCTCGCTAAGGGCAAATCGCTCGATCAGCTTGGCTTTCGGGTGCTCCTCGGTGCGGATGATGTGGATCACTTCATCCAGGTTGAGGTAGGCGATCAGCAAACCGTCCAACAGGTGCAGGCGACGCTCGACCTTGTCGAGGCGGAATTGCAGACGGCGGCGCACGGTCAGCACGCGGAACTCCAGCCATTCGACCAGCAATGCACGCAGGTTCTTCAGTTGCGGCTTGCCATCCAGACCGATGATGTTGACGTTGACCCGGTAGGTCGACTCCAGCTCGGTGCTGGCGAACAGGTGCTGCATCAGCGCTTCGTGATCGACGCGGCTGTTGACCGGAATGATTACGATGCGGCACGGGTTTTCGTGGTCGGATTCATCACGCAGGTCAGCGATCTGCGGTGCTTTCGACGGCTTGGCCTGCATCAGCGCGGCGATCTGCTCCAGCACTTTGGCCCCGGAGACCTGGTGCGGCAACGCGGTGACGATGATGTCGCCGTCCTCGACGTGGTACACGGCGCGCATGCGCACCGAGCCCTTGCCGGTTTCGTACATTTTCAGCAGGTCGGCACGCGGCGTGATGATTTCCGCTTCGGTCGGGTAGTCCGGGCCTTGAATGTGTTCGCAGAGCTGTTCGACCGTGGCTTTCGGCTCATCGAGCAAGCGCACGCAGGCAGTGGCGACTTCGCGCAGATTGTGCGGCGGCACGTCGGTGGCCATACCGACAGCGATGCCGGTGGTGCCGTTGAGCAGGATGTTCGGCAAACGTGCCGGCAACACCAGTGGTTCCTGCAAGGTACCGTCGAAGTTCGGGCCCCAGTCAGCGGTGCCCTGGCCCAGTTCGCTGAGCAGCACTTCGGAATAGCGCGACAGGCGTGCTTCGGTGTAACGCATGGCGGCGAAGGACTTCGGATCGTCCGGCGCACCCCAGTTGCCCTGGCCGTCGACCAGCGTGTAGCGATAGCTGAACGGCTGGGCCATCAGCACCATCGCTTCGTAACACGCCGAATCGCCGTGCGGATGGAACTTGCCGAGCACGTCACCGACGGTACGCGCCGATTTCTTGTGCTTGGAATCGGCGTCCAGCCCCAACTCGCTCATCGCATAAATGATGCGCCGCTGTACCGGTTTCAGGCCGTCGCCGATATGCGGCAGGGCACGGTCCATGATCACGTACATGGAGTAGTTGAGGTAGGCATTTTCGGTGAAGTCAGCCAGCGAGCGGCGTTCTACACCGTCCAGGCTGAGATCAAGGGAGTCGCTCATGCGGGCCTCATCGGTTCGTTGTCTGGCGCAGCAGCATGGTGCCACCGCGCTGGGTAAATTCAAGTTTGTTCAGGGCGCTCATGCCGAGCAGCACCTGATCGCCATGCAGCCCCGGCGCCACCAGCGCGCGGACGTCCCGCAGCACGATGTCGCCCAGTTGCAGGCGGTCGATCTTTGTCCGGTAGCCCTGGCTCAGGCCGTTGGCCGTGCTCAGGGTCACGCCGAAACCTTCTTCCAGCTTTAACCGTTTGGCCAGATCCGCCGGGATCGCCACATCGGTCGCGCCGGTGTCGAGCATGAACTCCACCGGCTCACCGTTGATCTGACCGCTGGCGACAAAATGCCCTTGGGCGTTGCCGGCCAGCTTCACTTCGATCACGCCGCCATGCTGCTCGGACGTGACCACCACGTTCGGATTCTGCTGACGTTCTTCCCACTGGCCGAAAAACCGCGTGGCCAGAAACAGTCCCGCGCACCAGGCCAGAATCATCAACACCCGGCCGGCGCGCTTGCCCGGCGGTTGCTGACTCACGGTTTGGCGCTCCATCCACCTTCAGGCGCGGCGAAGCGCCAAACGACCGGACGAACCTCACCGTCGGCGCGGGGGCCGAAATTATTGTCGACGCCGACCCACGCACCCTCAGCGTCAACGATCAATGCTTCTTCCAACCCGAAGTTCTGCGCGTAACGGCGGTTGGCCTGCAACAGTTCAGCGGCGTACGACCAGCAGCGCTCGACCTTGGCAGTCTGCGCATCGCGCCGACAAATCTGGAAGGCGTTGCGTTCAAGGGTAAACAATTTGCCGTTGAACAACGAAAGGTCGGAAAAGTCGCGGTCGACCGCTTTGGCGTGCGGGAACTGCGGCGGCTGCATCTCCTTGCCGCCCTCGCTGAGCAGCACGCAACGACCGTCGCAATCCCACACCGTCTGCTGACGCTTGATCAGCAGCAGGCCGCGGTTTTGCCGTTCGCCGGCCAGCCACATCTGATCGCCCGCCGGGTTGATCGCCAGACCTTCGAAGATCGCATTGAAATGCAGGAGCATGCCACTGGCCCGCGCTTCGCGAACCATCATCGGCGAAATCTTCAGCCAGTTGACCGGGCCGCTGACGGGCACCTGCAAGACCGCCGCGTGGCCCTCGCTGACAATGTAGCGATTGCCGTCGCTGTCGCAGCTGATGCCTTCGAAATCGAGGTCGCCACCGCGCACGAACGACGCGGCCCAATTGCGCGAGCGCAATCCCCACGGCAAACCGGTCTCCGGCACCAGCGGCACGTCGATGTGCAAGGCCTCGGCCTGCCAGACCTGATCGGCGGTATTGAGCCGATAGATCTGATCGTCATCGCGGTCCGACACCGTCCACAACTCGCTGCCACACATGGCCAGTCCCGACAGGTTGCCGCCACGCATGCCTTCGACCGGGTGTTCGGAGAGCACGCGCAACTCCTGCAGCGGCTCCGCCGACACGCTCATCGGACTCAGCAGCAACGCACCCGCCAAGGCCCAGCCAAACCGCATCAGGCCAGCACCTCGGCCAGGTTGCCCTTGGATTCGAGCCAGGTCTTGCGGTCACCGGCGCGTTTCTTCGCCAGCAACATGTCCATCATTTCCGAGGTTTCGGCAAAATCATCGCCCAGCGTCAACTGCACCAGGCGCCGGGTGTTCGGGTCCATGGTGGTTTCACGCAGTTGCGGCGGGTTCATTTCACCCAGACCTTTGAATCGGGTGACCTGCGGTTTGCCGCGTTTCTTCTCGGCAACCAGACGATCGAGAATCCCGTCGCGCTCGGCTTCGTCGAGGGCGTAGTAGATCTCTTTGCCGAGATCGATGCGGTACAGCGGCGGCATCGCCACGTAGACGTGACCGGCGTCCACCAGCGGGCGGAAATGCTGGACGAACAACGCGCAGAGCAACGTCGCGATGTGCAGACCGTCGGAGTCGGCGTCGGCGAGGATGCAGATCTTGCCGTAGCGCAGTTGACTCATGTCTGCCGCGCCCGGATCGACCCCGATGGCCACGGCGATGTTGTGCACTTCCTGGCTGGCAAGCACTTCGCTGCCGTCGACTTCCCAAGTATTGAGGATCTTGCCGCGCAACGGCAGGATCGCCTGGAATTCCTTGTCCCGCGCTTGCTTGGCGGAACCACCGGCGGAATCACCTTCGACCAGGAACAGCTCGGAACGCATCGGATCCTGTCCGGCGCAGTCAGCCAGTTTGCCCGGCAACGCAGGGCCTTGGGTGACGCGCTTGCGCTCGACCTTTTTGCTTGCCTTGAGGCGGCGACCGGCGTTGTTGATCGCCAGTTCGGCCAGCGCCAAACCGGTTTCCGGGTTGGCGTTGAGCCACAGGCTGAAGGCGTCCTTGACCACACCGGAGACGAATGCCGCCGCTTCACGGGACGACAGACGCTCTTTGGTCTGACCAGAGAATTGCGGCTCCTGCATCTTCATCGACAGCACGAAAGCGATGCGCTCCCAGACGTCTTCCGGCGCCAGCTTCACGCCGCGCGGCAGCAGGCTGCGGAATTCGCAGAACTCGCGCATCGCGTCGAGCAGGCCCTGACGCAAACCGTTGACGTGGGTCCCGCCCTGCGCCGTCGGGATCAGGTTGACGTAGCTTTCCTGCACCGCGTCGCCACCTTCCGGCAGCCACAACAGCGCCCAATCCACCGCTTCTTTATTACCGGCGAGGCTGCCGCAGAATGGCTCGTCCGGCAGGCGTTCGAATTCGCTGACCGCGTCCACCAGATAGGAGCGCAGGCCGTCTTCGTAATGCCATTCGACTTTCTCGCCGGTGCCTTTGTCTTCGAAACTGACCAGCAGCCCCGGACAAAGCACAGCCTTGGCCTTTAGCACGTGCTTGAGGCGGCTGATGGAGAATTTCGGTGAATCGAAATATTTCGGATCCGGCGCGAAGTACACGCTGGTGCCGGTGTTGCGCTTGCCGACGGTGCCGACGATTTCCAGCTCGGTGGCCTTGAAGCCATCCTTGAAGGTCATCTGGTATTCGTTGCCGTCACGCTTCACGCGCACCCGGACTTCGGTCGACAAGGCGTTGACCACGGAAATACCCACCCCGTGCAGACCGCCGGAGAACTGGTAGTTCTTGTTGGAAAACTTGCCGCCCGCATGCAGCTTGGTGAGGATCAGCTCGACACCCGACACACCCTCTTCCGGGTGAATGTCGACCGGCATGCCGCGACCATCGTCGCTGACCTCAAGCGAGTGATCGGCGTGCAGAATGACCTGCACCGATTTGGCGTGGCCGGCCAGGGCTTCGTCGACACTGTTGTCGATGACTTCCTGGGCGAGGTGGTTCGGCCGACTGGTGTCGGTGTACATGCCGGGGCGTTTGCGCACCGGGTCGAGGCCCGAGAGGACTTCGATGGCGTCGGCGTTATAAGAGCTAGCGCTGGGAGTGGCCATAGGGTCTCGTCGTCAGTGATTCAATGAAAAAGGGGCAAGACTTCACAGTGCGGTGAAATCGATTGCCTGATACAAATCGGCGCCAATGCCGGCAAAACTCAACAACGCCGGTAATTGTTCGGCAAAACCCTGGTAACCATGGTCGCCGCCGGCCTGAATGCGCAAGGCGCAGGCCCGGTAATACTGCTGGGCGAGGCGATAATCCAGTGTTTCATCGCCGGTCTGCAACCACACCTGATAACGCTGTGCATCCATGGGTGCCGGCACTTCCAGCTCGGCCAGGGCCGTCACATGGTCGTGGGTCAATTCCCAGGTCTCATCGGTATACAGGTTTTTCTGTGTGCCCAGGTAGCCGTCGAACATCCGGTGCGGGCTGACCGCCGGGTTGACCAGCAGGGCTTTCAAGCCGTGGCGCTCAGCCAGGTGAGTCGCATAGTAGCCGCCGAGTGAGCTTCCCACCAGCAACGGCCGGCCCAGCTCGGCAATCGCCTGCTGCAACTGACCGATGGCTTCACGCGGGTGGTGATGCAGCGCCGGGACACGCAATTGGTCGCTCAAACCCAGCCGTTCCATCACCTCGACCAGCTGACAGGCCTTTTTCGAGGCCGGCGCGCTGTTGAAACCGTGGATATAGAGGATCGAACCGGACATTTGAGCTCCCTGGGTGTCGGCGAAAGATAGCGGAGTTTACAGGGAGTCAGGGAAGTCGTGGGTGTTTGTAAGGACGCCTTCGCGAGCAAGCCCGCTCCCACAAGGAATTTGCGAACGGCACAGATCCTTTGTGGCAGCGGGCTTGCTCGCGAAGGGGCGCAACTCGATTTTCAGTAACCTTCGGAGCCGTAATCGACGGTGAATTGGAAGTCGGTAACGCGCTCGACACCGGTTTCCAGCCGCCCGTCCGGCAACAGCCGCAACCAGCGATAGCCCGGCGCCTGCTCACCGACCTTGAAGTCGTGACTGCCCGGCTCGAACTGAATGCAGGTCGAAGGCGAGGCCATCAGCCGTACGCCGTTGCGTTCGCGGTCGATCTCCTGATGCACATGCCCCCACAGCACCGCGCGAGCCTGAGGAAAACGATCGAGCACGTCGAAGAATGCTTCGGGATTGCGCAAACCGATCGGCTCCGCCCAGGCACAACCCACCGGCACCGGATGATGGTGGAAACACACCAGATGATGGCGCTCCGGCGCTTCGCTCAGCGAGCGCGCCAGCAGTTGCAACTGATCATCCTGCAGATACCCCGGCACAGAGCCCGGCACCGCCGAGTCGAGCAAGGTCACGCGCCAGTTGCCGACATCGACCACTGACTCCAGCAACGCACTTTGCACCGCGGCCTGAGCCATGATTTGCGGCTCATCGTGATTGCCGGGAATCCAGCGCGCCGGCGCATCGATCTGCGCCGTCATCTCACGAAACTGTTGATACGACTCCAGAGTGCCATCCTGGGAAAGGTCCCCCGTGGCCAGAATCAAGTCGATCCGAGGTTGCTGCCCCAGCACCAACTCGATGACCTTTTGCAGGCTCTCGCGGGTGTTCATGCCCAGCAGTGTGCCGTCCGCCTCGGCGAACAGATGACTGTCGGATAACTGCACCAGCAGCGCCGGATCGGCGGTGGTCAATGTGGATACGCTCGGCAAGGCGTTCTCCCAGGGCAAAAGCACGGAATCGGTTGAGTGCCGCAATTATGCTGGGGGATGACGCAAAGGGGAAACCGGCGAACCGGACGCAGTTCACAACTAGCGTACGACTTCGTACTCGTGCCCCAAGGCCAGACAATGGCTCAGCCATTCCCCCAGGAACAGATTGAGCTGGGCCTTTTCATCCGGCTGATGCATCGCGGCGTTCGGGTAAGGATAGATGCCGCGAAAGCGTCGTGCATGTTCGGCGCTGATCACCTCGGCCATGCGCGCGTCGTGATAGACCTGCACTTCCAGTTGCGGCACCGGCAGCCACGGCAAACTGTGTTCCTGACGCACCTGCAAAGTGGTGGTGTAGGGGCAGGTCTGCAGCACTTCGAGGGCCAGCACGCCGAGCATCTGCTCGCCCTGGGTCACGGCGATCCGCCGCGCCTCGGGGTCGTTGCGCATGTCCGGCACCAGTCGCATCAGGCGCGCGTAGTTGGCCTCGCAGGCGGCTTGCAGCCCGGCGAGGTCGACTCGATAGCGATCGCGCAGCTTGTTTACGACCATAACCCCCTCACTTCGGCGCGGTTCAGCGCCAGCCATTGCAAGGCGATGATGCTCGCCGCGTTGGCAATGCGTCCGTCACGGACGGCCTGCAAGGCATCTTCAAAGGCCCAGACCGTGACACGGATGTCTTCTGCTTCTTCCTCCAGCCCATGCAGGCCGCCTACGCCTTCGGTGCTGCAGTGCCCCAGGTACAAATGCACGAATTCGTTGCTGCCGCCCGGCGACGGGAAATATTTGGTCATCGGCCACAGGGCCTTGATGTCCAGCCCAGCTTCCTCCTGCGCCTCGCGGTGAGCAACTTCTTCCGGCACTTCGGCCTTGTCGATCAGACCGGCGACCAGCTCAACCAGCCACGGGTTGTCGGTCTTGCCCATGGCACCGACGCGAAACTGCTCGAGCAGCACCACTTCATCGCGCTTTGGATCGTAAGGCAGCAGGCACACGGCATCGTGACGCACGAAGACTTCGCGGTTGATCTCGCGGCTCATGCCCCCAGCGAACAGTTCATGGCGCAGGTGCAAACGGTCGAGCTTGTAGAAGCCCTCGTAGCAGCGCTCGCGCTTTACAACATCGACGGTGGCCGGAGTGGCGTTGGCAAAATCTGTCATGAGCATCCTCTCTTGCTGCAAATCCAATACGAGGCTGCTTTTGGTTACTGGCGGCCTCGACTTCGCGCCATCCTAACGCGCCCGCGATGATTGATGCAGCCCCTTTACCGTCAGCGGGATGGACGGTGGAGGCGAAACCCACTCTAATTAGCTTAGTGGCGAACTGACTGCTTCGGCGAGAGTCGAAGCGGATAACTTTTTGCCTTCCCCTGTTTCAGAAAGGACGCCCATGTCGCTTTTCAAAATTGCCTCCGTGGCCGCCATCGCCCTGACCCTGGGCGCCTGCGCCAACCTGTTCCAGCCCAACTACCGCACGCCGCTGGAAACCACCCGCGATGCGTCGGAAACCCTGAAACCCGGCTGTTCCAACCCGGACTGCCCGCTGGTGAATATCGATACCGTCCACTTCGCGGCCGAGCCTGCGCTGGACGGCATTATCGAAAAACGCCTGCTGCAAATGACCCGCACCGAGCAGAACGCAGCGGTGGCGCCAACCCTGGCTGCCTATCGTGATCAATTCCTGCGCAACGCCGGCCCGCGCAACAGCAGCTATTTGCAGGCCAAGGTACGCGAGCAGCATGACGGCTTGGTGATCATCGAACTGTCGAGCTACCTCGACACCGGCGGCGCCCATGGCACGCCGGGCCGCGGTTTCATCAACTATTCGCGTCAGCAGCATAAAGTGCTGAACCTGTCGGACATGTTGCTGCCGGGTCAGGAAGAGGCGTTCTGGAAAGCGGCGCAAGTGGCGCACAACAGCTGGCTGATCAGCACCAAGCTCGATCAGGAAGCGGATTTCGTGAAGAGCTGGCCGTTCGTCAAAACCCCGAACGTGGCGCTGACCTACGGTGGCGTGATCCTCAAGTACGACGTGAGCACCATCGCGCCTTACGCGCTGGGCCACGTCGAACTGAAGATCCCTTACCCGCGTCTGAACGGCATTCTCAAACCCGAGCTGTTTCCGGGCCGTAACTGAACGCCCGACCGAGCACCAGTTGCAACAGCCCTGCCAGCACCAGTGCCGGCAGGGTCGCGCCGACATCCGGATACAGATTCGCCAGCAAGTGGTAGGTGCTGATCCCGCCCAGCCACGCCAACAGCGCCGGCCAGCGCAATGCGGCTGACGCCACCTGAGCACTGCGCTTGCGCAGGATGAAGTGATCGACCAGCACCACGCCGAACAGCGGCGCGAACACCGAACCGATCAACAGCAGGAAGTTCTGGTACTGCGCCAATGGCGCCAGCAGTGCAATCAGGGTGCAGATCACGCCGATGGCCAAGGCCAGATGCTCGACTTTCAAGCGCAACAGAATCCCGCTCGACACCGCTGCCGAATGAATGTCGGCGAAAGCGTTTTCCGACTCATCCAGCAGAATCAGCAACAGCGGAATGCCCAGACCGGCCCCGGCCAGTGCCAGCAGTAACGCATTGACTTCACCACTCGGCGCAAACGCCAGGGTGTAGGCCACGCCTAGGCTCATCAGCCAGAAATTGCCGATGAAGAAACCGATGGAGGTGCCGCCGAAGACGTTCTTCGCACGCTTACCGAAGCGCGAGTAATCAGCGATCAGCGGCAGCCACGACAACGGCATCGCGATGGCAATGTCGAAGCCCACGGCAAACGGCATTGAGCCGTCTCCGGTACGCGCCCAGAGTGCCGCCAGATCAGCCTTGGCGAACAGATTCCAGGTCAGCCAGATGCACGCGGCGAGGATCAGCCAGATACCCCATTTACGCAGGATCTTGCGCACGAACGTCAGCGGCCCGCTGACCGCGAGCAAAGTCGCCAGTGCGCCGAAGCACAAGGTCCAGAGCATCGGGCTGGCCCACAGCGAACCTTCGCTGAACGCACGGCTGCCGAGCAGACTGGCGGCGTCGCGCATGACGATGATTTCGAACGAACCCCAACCGATCAGTTGCAGCAGGTTGAGCAGCGCCGGCAGGCTCGCGCCTTTGCTGCCGAGGCTCAGTTTCAGTGCGGCCATCGACGACAGACCGGTGTCGCTGCCGATCACGCCGACAGCGGCCAACAGCAGAACGCCAACCAGCGTGCCGAGGAAAATCGCCAGCAGCGAACCGGAAAGGCCCAGACCCGGCGCGAGCAAGGCACCGGTTTGCAATACCATCAGGCCGATGCCGAGGGAAAACCACAGGGAAAACAGATCGCGACCGCCGAACACCCGCTTGTCGGCGGGTACGGCGAGGTCGGGGGAATAAGTGCCGGGTTGAATGCTCAAGGTGTTATCTCGGAGGAGTATTTTTGTCATTGAGATCCTTGGTGCCTGTTCTGACGTCTTCGCGAGCAAGCCCGCTCCCACACTGGATCGCCTGTGAACACAAGTTTCGTGAACAGCTGGATTCAAATGTGGGAGCGGGCTTGCTCGCGAAGAGGCCAGCACAGACACCGCAGACTTCAGGTCAGATCAAACCTTCTTGTACAGCTGACTGCCTTCCTTCTTGAACCGCTCGGCCTGCTCCGCAAGGCCCTGGGCGACGTCCACGTCGACCGCGTCGATCCGCTGGTTGGCCGCGTATTCGCGGACGTCCTGAGTGATCTTCATCGAGCAGAATTTCGGCCCGCACATCGAGCAGAAGTGCGCGACCTTGGCCGAGTCCTTCGGCAGGGTTTCATCGTGATACGAACGTGCAGTGTCTGGGTCGAGACCGAGGTTGAACTGGTCTTCCCAACGGAATTCGAAACGCGCCTTGCTCAAGGCGTTGTCGCGAATCTGCGCGCCCGGATGCCCTTTGGCCAAGTCCGCTGCGTGAGCGGCAATCTTGTAGGTGATGATCCCGGTCTTCACGTCATCCTTGTTCGGCAAGCCGAGGTGTTCCTTCGGCGTCACGTAGCAGAGCATGGCGCAACCGAACCAGCCGATCATCGCCGCACCGATACCCGAGGTGATGTGGTCGTAACCCGGAGCGATGTCGGTGGTCAGCGGGCCGAGGGTGTAGAACGGCGCCTCGTCGCAGCACTCCAGCTGCTTGTCCATGTTTTCCTTGATCAACTGCATCGGCACGTGGCCCGGGCCTTCGATCATGCACTGCACGTCGTGTTTCCAGGCGATCTTGGTCAGCTCGCCGAGGGTTTCCAGCTCGCCGAATTGCGCTTCGTCGTTGGCGTCGGCAATCGAGCCCGGACGCAGGCCATCGCCCAGCGAGAAGCTGACGTCGTAGGCCTTCATGATTTCGCAGATTTCGTCGAAGTGGGTGTAGAGGAAGTTCTCTTTGTGGTGCGCCAGGCACCACTTGGCCATGATCGAACCGCCACGGGAAACGATGCCGGTCACGCGCTTGGCGGTCAGCGGCACGTAGCGCAGCAGCACGCCGGCGTGGATGGTGAAGTAGTCGACGCCCTGCTCGGCCTGTTCGATCAGCGTGTCGCGGAACAGCTCCCAGGTCAGGTCTTCAGCAACGCCGTTGACCTTCTCCAGCGCCTGATAGATCGGCACGGTACCGATCGGCACCGGCGAGTTGCGGATGATCCATTCGCGGGTTTCGTGAATGTGTTTGCCGGTGGACAGGTCCATCACCGTGTCCGAACCCCAGCGAATGCCCCAGGTCAGTTTCGCCACTTCTTCTTCGATGGACGAACCCAGGGCGCTGTTGCCGATGTTGCCGTTGATCTTCACCAGGAAGTTACGTCCGATGATCATCGGTTCCAGTTCGACGTGGTTGATGTTGGCCGGAATGATCGCGCGACCACGGGCGATTTCTTCGCGGACGAATTCAGCGGTGATTTCTTTCGGAATGCTCGCGCCGAAGCTGTGGCCGGCGTGTTGCTGAGTCAACAGGCCAGCGGCGCGGGCCTCTTGCAGCTTCATGTTTTCGCGGATGGCGACGTATTCCATCTCGGCGGTGATGATGCCTTTGCGCGCGTAGTGCATCTGGCTGACGTTGGCCCCGGCCTTGGCCCGGCGCGGGTTGTTGACGTGAGCGAAACGCAGTTTGGTCAGTTCAGGGTCGGCGAGGCGCTCCTGACCAAAGTTGGAACTCAGGCCTGGCAAACGCTCGGTGTCGCCACGGTCGTCGATCCACGCCGAACGCACGTCGCCCAGACCTTTGCGCACGTCGATCACCACGTTCGGATCGGTGTACGGGCCGGAGGTGTCGTAGACGGTGACCGGCGCGTTGATTTCGCCGCCGAAGTCAGTCGGCGTCACATCGAGGGTGATTTCGCGCATCGGCACGCGGATGTCCGGGCGCGAGCCCTGAACGTAGACTTTTTGCGAACGGGTGAACGGCTGAACCGACTGCTCATCGACCTTGGCCGAGTCACTCAGGTTGATCGCGTTTTTTGCTTTTGTAGTCATCACGGGCTCTCCAGACAGCATCCAGGCAAATGGATTGTCGGAGCAGAACCTGAAAGGCACGGACGCACCAGGACTGGTGCTGTGCATCGTCGTCGAGCGTTCGATTGTCGAACAATATCCCGGACGAAGCACAAGAGGACTCGCCGGGTGACGAGAAATCTTGTTCCCTACGCAGGCGCTAACCTGATCAGGTTCAACGGGATCCGAAATTATTCGATCTCAGCCTCATAGCAAGGCACCCCGACAAGAACCCGGCCAGTCTAGACACAACCGGCAAAGAACGCCAACACCGCGGCAAACACCATGATGAATGGCGCAATTACCGGGACTTGCAGGATTGTTGCCGCACGATTGCGCAACTACACTCGCTGTGCCCTGCGCGCCTTGACGCTGCCGGGGCCGCGCCGTAGCCTTGGCGCGCACATTATTTCCGTAATATTTTTGCTAGGGATCGCCTCATGCTGCGCAAACTTTCACTGGCTCTTGCCATGTCTTGTGCGTCCAACGCAATGGCCTGGGCAGCAGAAGCGCCCTTGTCGACCAAGACCGATCTGGTCAGCGTCTATCAGGAAGCCGTCGACAACAACGCCGATCTGGCCGCCGCCCGCGCCCAGTACGGCGCCCAGAAAGAAGTGGTGCCGCAGGCCCGCGCGGGGTTGCTGCCTAACCTGTCCGGCGGCGCCGAAGTGGCGGACGTGCGCACCTCGATCGACCAGCCTTCAGCCATTGCCAATCGCAGCGCGCATTCCTATCAGGCGACCCTCGCCCAGCCGTTGTTCCGCGCCGACCGCTGGTTCCAGTACCAGGCCGCCAAGGACGTCAACGAACAAGCCGCCCTGCAACTCTCGGCCACCGAACAGAACCTGATTCTGCAATCGGCTGAAAGCTACTTCAACGTGCTGCGCAGTCAGGACAACCTGGCCTCGACCAAGGCTGAAGAAGCCGCGTTCAAGCGTCAGCTCGACCAGTCCAACGAGCGCTTCGATGTCGGCCTGTCGGACAAGACTGACGTCCTGCAATCGCAAGCCAGCTACGACACCGCGCGCGCCAACCGCATCGTTGCGCAGCGTCAGGTTGACGATGCGTTCGAAGCGCTGATCACCCTGACCAACCGTCAGTACAACTCGATTCAGGGCATCGTCCACACGCTGCCGATCCTGCCGCCGGCGCCAAATGACGCCAAGGCCTGGGTCGACACGGCGGGCAAACAGAACCTCAATCTGCTGGCGAGCAACTTTGCGGTCAGCTCCGCCGAACAGACCCTCAAACAGCGCAAGGCCGGTCACCTGCCGACCCTCGATGCCGTGGCCAAATACGAAAAGGGTGACAACGACGCCCTCGGTTTCGCCAACCCGAACGCCTTCGGTACGCCGTACAGTGGCAACGTCGAGCAAAGCACCCTGGGCCTGCAACTGAACATTCCGATCTACAGTGGCGGGCTGACCAGTTCGCAAGTGCGCCAGTCCTATGCGCAACTGGATCAGAGCGAGCAACAGCGCGAATCCCTGCGCCGGCAAGTGGTGGAAAACACCCGCAACCTGCACCGCGCGGTGAACACCGATGTCGAGCAGGTGCAGGCGCGTCGCCAGTCGATCATCTCCAACCAGAGCGCAGTGGAAGCCACGGAAATCGGTTATCAGGTGGGTACGCGCAACATCGTCGATGTGCTCGACGCCCAGCGTCAGCTGTACACCTCGGTGCGCAACTACAACAACACCCGCTACGACTACATCCTCGACAACCTGCGCTTGAAGCAGGCGGCAGGAACGTTGAATCCGGGTGACTTGCAAGACCTGGCGCGCTATCTGAAGGCCGACTACAACCCGGACAAGGACTTCTTGCCACCGGATCTGGCCAAGGCAGCCGAAGCACAGCTCAAGGCCCGGCCCTAAACAATCTGGAAAATCCCCTGTGGCGAGGGGATTTATCCCCGATGGGGTGCGTAGCAGCCCCAAAACCATTCACCGCGGTGATTCAGTCAGATATGGCAAGCAGGGTTAACGACTGCTGCGCAGCCGATCGGGGATGAATCCCCTCACCACAATAAATGTTCCGGGCGACTATTTGATCAACCGGCCCAGCCCATCCAGCAACCGCTGCAACGCACCCTGATTACGCCGCATCACCGCCAGTCCCGCCTCGGCCATGCGCTGGGCATCGCGCGGCAATTCGAACAAGCGCTGCACTTCCACCGCCAGCCCTTCGGCATCATCCACTTCGGCCAGCGCGCCGGCTTCACGCAATTGCGCGGCGATGTCGAGGAAGTTGAACAGGTGCGGGCCGCTGAGCACCGGTTTGGCCAAGGCCGCCGGCTCCAGCAGATTGTGCCCGCCGTTGGGCACCAGGCTGCCGCCGACGAAAGCACTGTCAGCCAACGCATAGAGAAACAGCAGCTCGCCCATGGTGTCGCCGAGCAGCACTGAAGTGTCCGCTTCGACGTTGGCACCGGTGGAACGGCGCACCGTGGCAAAGCCTTCACGCTGGCACAACTCGAACACCGAGTTGAAGCGCTCGGGATGGCGCGGCACCAGGATCAGCAATGCATTCGGGTAGTTCGCCAACAGTCGGCGATGGGCGTCGAGCACCACTTCGTCTTCGCCTTCGTGGGTACTCGCAGCGATCCACACCGGGCGCTCCAGCGCCTGCCATTGGCCGCGCAACTCATGGGCGCGCTGCAGCAGTTGCGGGTCGATGGTCAGGTCGAACTTGATCGAGCCAGTGACCTCGACCGTCTGCGGACGCGCGCCGAGATCGCGGAAGCGCTGGGCTTCAGCCTCGGTCTGCACCGCGAAAAAACTCATTTCAGCGAGCATCGGCGCGGTCAGCTTAGTGAAACGGCCATATCCCCGGGCCGATCGTTCGGACAACCGGCCGTTGGCCAGCGCCACCGGAATCCCGCGCTTGGCGCACTGATGGATGTGGTTGGGCCACAGTTCGGTTTCCATGATCACCGCCAGTTTCGGTTTGGCGTGATCAAGAAAACGCGCCGCTGCGCACGGCAAGTCGTAGGGCAGATAACAATGCTGGATGCGCGGTTCGCCGGCGAACAACGCCTGAATCCGTTCCGATCCGGTCGGCGTCATGCAGGTCACGGTGATCGGCAGCTGTGGATAACGCTGCAGCAAGGCGCGAATCATCGGCGCGGCGGCAATGCTTTCGCCCACAGACACCGCGTGCACCCAGATCCCGCCGGGTTGCAGTCGCGGCATCCCGTAGGAGAAGCGCTCGCCAATCCGTTTGGCATACGCCGGGGCTTTGCGCGAGCGCAGCCACAGCCGAATCGCCACCAATGGCAGCCCCAGGTAAAACAGCGCGGTGTAGAGAGTTCTATTCATGGCGGCGGAGTTTATCGACTTTTGTCGCCAATCGCCCGCAAGTGCACGGCAAAACGTTCAGCCAGCCAGCGCGCAGCCGGGCCGAGGGGTTCATCCCGGCGCCAGACCAGCTCCACCACCAACGCCGGCGGGGTCCATTCGCTGTCCAGTTCGACCATCAGGCCGTGATAGGCCGAATACTGCACCACATGCCGGGGCAGCCAGGCCCAGCCCAGATCCCGCACCAGCCATTCGGCCATCACATAGAAACTGTCAGCGCGCCACACCTGCGGACTGGCCGGTTCGTTGCCGGGGTAGACGCTGGTTTGCGTCGACATCAGCAATTGCCGATGCTGTGCCAGTTGCTGGCAGGTGACGTAGGACTGCGTCGCCAGCGGATGATTGATGCCGCAGACGGTGACCATTTCTACCCGGCCCAGTACCCGTCGTTCCAACGCTTCGGGGATTTCATCGTGATAGAACAGCAGGCCCAGATCGGCGCGACGCTCGACCAGTTTGCGTGCGACTTCACCCTGGGCGGCGCTGGTCAGTTGCACTTCGAGACTGGGAAATTGCTCGGCCAGCGCATCGAAGCTTTCCACCAGTGCCTGATACGGCATGGCTTCATCCTGAGCCACCCGAAGCTGCGCTTCCTGACCGCGCATCATCGCCATCGCCCGACCATTGAGGCGCTCGCATTGGCGCAGCACTTCCCGGGCTTCTTCGAGCAAGGCTTCGCCCGCTTCGGTGAGCCTGGGTGAGCGACCACTGCTACGCTCGAACAGGCTGACACCCAAATCGTCTTCCAGCATGGCAATCGCACTGCTGATCGCCGATTGCGCCTTGCGCTGCTGGCGCGCCACGGCAGAAAACGAGCGCTGTTCGGCGACGCTGACGAAGGCGCGCAGTTGTTCCAGATTCCACAGGGTATTCATGCTGCAACCCATCTTCAAAACAGATAGGTAATGACTTTACCCCATCTGGCGAGCGACTAGAATGCCGCCTCAGCAAGCAACGTTTTACATGAGGATTTACACATGAACGCCTACGCCTTTCTGGCCATCGCCATCTGCGCCGAAGTGATCGCCACCGTTTCGATGAAAGCGGTCAAAGGCCTGAGCACCCCGCTGCCGCTGATTCTGGTGATCGTCGGCTACGGGATTGCTTTCTGGATGCTGACGCTGGTGGTGCGCACTGTGCCGGTGGGAGTCGCCTACGCCGTGTGGGCGGGCATGGGCATCGTCATGGTCAGCGTCGCAGCGCTGTTCATTTATGGGCAGAAGCTGGACGTGCCGGCGATGCTCGGAATGGCGCTGATCGTGCTCGGCGTGGTGGTCATCCAGCTGTTCTCCAAGACTGCCGGGCACTGATTTGCAGTAACGCAAATCCCCTGTGGGAGCGGGCTTGCTCGCGAAGGCGGTGTGGCAACAACATTTCTGTTAACTGACACACCGCATTCGCGAGCAAGCCCGCTCCCACATTTGGTTTTGCATCTGCCCTGTTGATCATCGACAAATCCCGCTCTTTCCCGAGTCTGTATACTGCGCCCTCGTCTTGAACACTGAGGTCGTTGCATGCCATCCGTTATTTCCACCGACGTTCTGATTGTCGGCGCTGGTGTCGCCGGCCTCTGGCTGAACGCGCGTCTGCGCCGTCAGGGTTTTTCGACCGTGCTGGTGGAAAGCGCCAGTCTCGGCGGCGGGCAGAGCGTGAAGTCCCAGGGCATCATCCACGGCGGCGCCAAGTATGCGCTGCACGGTGCGCTGACCGGCGCCTCGGAAGCCATCGCCGACATGCCGCGCCGCTGGCGTGAAGCGCTGGCCGGCAACGGCGAGCTGGACCTGTCCGGCGTGCGCCTGTTGTCCGAAGCGCATTACCTGTGGTCGCCCGGCACCCTCGCCGGCAACCTCACCAGTTTCTTCGCCAGCAAAGCCGTGCGTGGCCGGGTCGATCAGGTCAAGGGCGATCAACTGCCGCCGGCCCTGCAAGACAAGCGCTTCAAGGGCAAGGTCTATCGCCTCGCCGAACTGGTGGTCGACGTACCGAGCTTGATCCAGCGCCTGGCCGATCTGGCCGGCGACGGTCTGCTCGCCGGGCAAACCATCGAGCCGCTGCTGGAAGCCGGTGTGTTGGTCGGCCTGAAAGTCGACGGTCGCGAGATCCGTGCTCAGCGCATCGTCCTCAGTGCCGGCGCCGGCACTGCCCGATTGCTGGAAGACCTGGGCCTGACCCATCCGCAGATGCAACGCCGGCCGTTGCACATGATCATCGCCAAAGGCCCGGGCCTCAAACCGTTGTACGCCCATTGCCTGGGCGGCGGCACCAAACCGCGCATCACCGTGACCACGCACCCGGCCGCCGACGGTCAGTGGGTCTGGTACATGGGCGGTGACATCGCCGAAAGCGAAGGCGTGGCCCGCGAACCTGCCGAACAGATCGCCACGGCGCAAAAGGAGATCGCACAGCTGTTGCCGTGGATCGACCTCAGTACCACGCAATGGGCGACCTTGCGCGTCGACCGCGCCGAACCTCTGCAAACCGGCCTGACCCGCCCGGACAACGCCTTCCTCGCCGAAGAGGGGCGCTTGCTGGTGGGCTGGCCGACCAAACTCGCCCTGGCGCCGGACTTCGCCGACCGGGTCATCGCCTCGCTGGAGCGCGACGGCATTCAGCCACAAGCCGCCGAACCTTTGCCGGCGTTGCCAAAACCACCGATGGGCGTTCCAGCCTGGGAGCAACTGCTGCCATGACTATCGCGAACCTGCACGAACTGCATCGCCCACTGGGCAGCACCGGCCTGACGGTCTCGCCGCTGGGCCTGGGCACGGTCAAACTGGGCCGCGACCAAGGGGTGAAATACCCCAACGGTTTTCAGATTCCCGATGACGATGCCGCGCGCATGCTGCTCAGGCAGGCACGCGAATTGGGCATTAACCTGATCGACACCGCCCCGGCCTACGGTCGCAGCGAAGAACGCCTAGGCCCGTTGTTGCGCGGCCAGCGGCAGGACTGGGTAATCGTCAGCAAGGTCGGTGAAGAGTTTGCCGACGGCCTGTCGCGCCATGACTTCAGTGCGGCGCATACGCGGATGTCGGTCGAGCGTAGCCTGCAACGTCTTGAAACCGATTTTATCGACCTGGTGCTGGTGCACTCCGACGGCAACGATCTGGCCATCCTCGAACACGAAGAGGTCTACGCCACCCTCGCCGCACTCAAGGCCGAGGGCAAGATTCGCGGTTTCGGCTTCTCCGGCAAAACGGTCGAGGGCGGACTCAAGGCGCTGGAGCAAGGGGACTGCGCGATGGTCACCTACAATCTGAACGAACAGAACGAGAAGGCAGTCATTGACTATGCTGCTGCCCACGGCAAAGCCATTCTGGTGAAAAAAGCCCTGGCCAGCGGCCATGTATGCCTGAGTCCGGGCGTGGATCCGGTGCGCGCCAGCTTCGAGTTGTTGTTCCAGCAGCCCGGCGTGGCCAGTGCTATTGTCGGGACGATCAATCCGCTGCACCTCGCCCATAACGTTGCGACCGTTGCCCAGGTCCTCCGTGGTCACTGACGCCGCCCCGCGGCCTTAAGCAGGAGCCGACATGCCGCGCACGCTCATCAGAAAGAACCCGAGCAACTTCAAGACGCTGCCGCTGTTCGTCGAGGCCACGCCCGAAGGCCTGACGTATCAGAGCGTCGGCATGCCGCTGAATTTCGCCCAGACCCTGCAGCGGCGCAAACCGGTGAGCGTGGCGGATGCCGAGCGTTTTGCGGTGGAACTGGCCAACCTTGGGGTCTCGGTGCGCCTGACGCTGCACTGGCAGAATCGCGATTACTGGGTGCTGGTGCGCCAGCGTCGGCAGGATCGCGGGGACGTCGTGCTCAAGCTGATTTCCGGTTACGTGCCTGCTCAAGAACTGAACATCCCGCTGCACACGGCGATTCAGGAAATTGCCGAAGAGTGCCTGCTGGAAACCCCGGAAGGCTGGCTCGGCGGACGCTTCAACGACACCTGGCTACCCGCCCCCTACGCCTCCGCCCTGCATTATCGCGAGGCCCTGCCGTTTCGCCTGACGCCGCAGTCCGGCTCGGCGCGGCCGGTGCGCTGCGCCAATCTGCAATTGCTCGAACGACCACGGGCCTACGTGCATCTGCCGACCGCATCGCTGCAACTGATCTACGACTTGCGCCTGGACGTGCCCAAGGAAGCCAAATCCCTGAGTCTGTTTCACGTCGATGAACGCCTGGAAGGTGATCAACTGGTGGCGCGACTGGACCGCAAGCGCCCGGATTTGTACCTGATGCCGTTGCAGGACGGCGAACCGCTGGCCGAACTGTATACCTTGAAGAAAGGTCAGCTGTCTCCGGCGGGCACGCGCGGTCTGTATCTGGCCGAAAGCTTTGCCAGACAGGATGGCTGGCTGGTGCGTGACGAGCGGATTCGCTGGAAGGACTGGTTACGCCAACAAGGCCTGACCCCGCCGGAGAAACCCACGGGACTGGCGCGGTTGCGCGGCAAGGCCAGGCAATTGCTGAAGAAGATCGTACCGCGCAAGAAAGTCAGTTCCTGAAAAGCAAAAGATCGCCGCCTGCGGCAGCTCCTACAGGGAAACGCATTCCAATGTAGGAGCTGTCGCAGGCGGCGATCTTTTTAGCTTGAATCAGTTACCGCGGATTTTCTCCACGATCGCAGTGGTCGAGCTGTTTTCCACCAGACCCAGCACTTTCACCGTGCCGCCGTAAGCCTTGACGATATCGGCACCAACAACCTGGTCGATACCGTAATCACCGCCCTTGACCAGCACATCCGGCTTGACCTCGCGCAGCAGGTTTTCCGGGGTGCCTTCCGGGAAACTGATCACCCAGTCCACCGCACCGAGGCCGGCGAGTACCGCCATGCGTCGGTCGACACTGTTGATCGGACGTCCCGGCCCCTTCAGGCGGCTGACGGAGGCGTCATCATTGATCGCCACGATCAGACGGTCGCCCTGGGCGCGCGCCTGCTCGAGGTAGGTCACGTGCCCGGCATGCAGAATGTCGAAGCAGCCGTTGGTGAAGACGATGCGCTCGTTATGCGCACGGGCATCGGCCACTGCCAGCACCAGCTGTTCCAGACCTAGCACCCCACGCTCCGAACCTTCTTCACGCTGGATTGCGCGGCGCAGTTCCGGGGCGCTGATCGCCGCAGTACCTAGCTTGCCGACCACGATGCCCGCCGCCAGATTGGCCAGCGCCACCGCGTGCGGCAGTTCTTCACCGGCAGCGATCGCCGCCGCCAGGGTGGAAATCACCGTGTCGCCAGCACCGGTCACGTCGAACACTTCACGGGCACGGGCCGGCAAATGCAGCGCCGGATGCTCCGGACGCAGCAGGGTCATGCCGTGTTCACCACGGGTGACCAGCAGCGCGCCGAGTTCGAGATCGTGCATCAGGGCCGCGCCCTTGTTCACCAGCTCGTGCTCATCGGCGCACCCGCCGACGATGGCTTCGAATTCACTGAGGTTCGGCGTGATCAGGCTCGCACCACGGTAGATCGAAAAATCCTTGCCTTTGGGATCGGCCAGCACCGGAATGCCTTTGGCACGGGCCGCCTGAATCAAGGCCTGATGGTTTTTCAGCGCGCCTTTGCCGTAGTCCGACAGCACCAGCACCTTGATGCCTTCGAGCAGATCATCGACCTGCGAGGCCAGGGCCAGCGCATCGGTGGCAAACGGTTCTTCAAAGTCGATACGCAGCAACTGCTGGTGCCGGCTCATGACCCGCAGTTTGACGATGGTCGGCTGGTGCGCGATGCGCTGGAACAGCGCGCGCACGCCCGCGCCCTTGAGACTGTTGCTCAGGCTGTCGGCGGCTTCGTCGTCGCCGGTCACACCGACCAGTGACGCCGGCGCGCCCAGCGCGGCAATGTTCAAGGCAACGTTGGCAGCACCGCCCGGGCGGTCTTCGATTTGCTCGACTTTTACGACCGGTACCGGTGCCTCAGGGGAAATCCGTGAGGTTCCACCATGCCAGTAACGGTCGAGCATGACATCGCCGACCACCAAGACTGGGGCTTGATCGAATCGCGGCATGGACAACTTCATGGAGCAACCCACATACAAAATGAACAGGGGCGCGATATTAACACAGGGTTGGCGCAGGCTTGCGTGCAGCCTGCAACAGGATGAAACAGTCCGTTACTTTGCTCATTTTTTGAGCACCAGTGCCGCCAGTTGTCCACAGGCTTCGGACAATTCCAGCGCCTCGGTGTCGATTTGCCACTCGGCTGCCAATGGCGCTTCGTAAGGACTGTCCACGCCCGTAAAGTGCTTGATCCGGCCTTCCCGTACGGCCTGATACAGACCTTTCGGATCGCGACGGGCGCAGACTTCCAACGAAGTGCTGACGTGCACTTCAATGAATTCATCCTGGGCAAACAGCCTGCGCGCGGCGTCGCGTTCGGCGCGGAACGGCGAAACGGCCGCAACGATCACAATCAGCCCGGCGTCGACCATCAACCGCGCCACCTCGGCCATACGCCGGATGTTTTCCCGGCGGCAGAGATCGCTCATGCCCAGGTCGCGGCACAGGCCATTGCGCACATTGTCGCCATCGAGCAAAAAGGTGTGCAGACCCGACGCATGCAGGTGCAGTTCGAGGGCATTGGCCAGGGTTGACTTGCCGGCGCCGGAAAATCCGGTCAACCACAGGCAGCGTGGGTGTTGTGCCTTGAGCGCTGCCCGGGCCAGGTGCGAGAGCGCCAGACCGTAAGGCCGAATGGCGAGCGTCTGTAGCGGCAGTGACAGGGACTCATTCATACCCGAGCAACTCGTAATCACGCTGATAAACCCGACGTACCAGACGCCGGGTGCGCACCGAACAGAACTCGCGCGCCGGCATCGATTGCCGTTCCCGCGAGCCGTTGACGTGAGGCAACTCGCCAGTCAGCCCCAACTGTTCGCAAACCAGACGAAAATCCCGCGTCAGGTGTTCCTGATAACCGATGAAGTCCAGCGCCAGATGCCCCAGCGAGTCCGTCAGAAAGTCGGTCTGGGCGGCAAAGTGCAATTGCCGGGCAATCGTTTCCGGATGCAGCCAGCGCGCGACAAAAGCGTCGAAATCCCGGTACTGCCGCACCAGCCGTTGCGCCATATGGTCACGCGCGCTCAACTCGTTGCCACGCAAAAAGGCGTAGGCCGAATAGGCACGTTCCAGCGGGTCGCGAACAAAAGCGAACTTGAAGGCGTTGGCGAACTGCTCGGGAAACTGCTCTTCATACCAATACAGCGGCAAGTGCCCGGGTCGCCAGCCGTCGAACAGCGCCGTGCAAACGCTGCTGCCGGCGCATTTCGGAACATGGATAAACAGGCAGGAGCGCTGCTGGAAGGCCTGAGGAAACGTCAGGTTGGCCGACATCGACTTGTTCACCACCTGCCGATCGACCACCGACAGGCGCCCGAGCAGAAAAGCCCGCTGTGGCTTGGGCAGCAGTTTCCAGAGATAGCGTTGCAGCATGAAAGCACCCGCGCGACGGGGATGGCCCCCTCGATGGAAGTCAGAGTTCGTTGAGGAACCTTAACAAGCGCGGTGCCCGGTTTTATTCCGGTTTGGTCAAGAAGGGTAAAGGTCTGGATACAAACGACTGTGGGAGCGAGCAGGCTCGCTCCCACAGGGCAGGGCCTGGAGTCAGGCGATATCTTCGGCCGGGGCATCGAGGCCCATGGCGTTGAGGCGCGCGTAGTAACCATTTTGCGCCAGCAACTGGTCGTGGGTGCCGCGCTCGACGATGCGCCCCTGATCCATGACCAGAATCAGGTCGGCCTTCTCGATGGTCGACAGACGGTGAGCGATTACCAGCGTGGTACGCCCCTTCATCACCTGATCCAGTGCCGCCTGAATGTGCCGTTCGGACTCGGTGTCGAGTGCCGAGGTGGCCTCGTCGAGAATCAGCAGCGGCGCGTTCTTCAGCAACGCACGGGCAATCGCCAGACGCTGGCGCTGGCCACCGGAAAGCAAGACGCCGTTCTCGCCGACCTGAGTGTCCAGGCCTTGCGGCAACTGCGAAATGAAGTCCATCGCGTAGGCATCACGCGCGGCTTTTTCAATGTCTTCACGCGGCGCACCGGCCAGATCGCCATAAGCGATGTTGTTGGCAACGGTGTCGCTGAACAGAGTGACGTGCTGAGTCACCTGAGCGATGTGACGACGCAGGTTGAGCAGTTTGTACTGTTCGACTTCCACATCGTCGATGAGGATTTCGCCCTTGTCGTGGTGATAGAAACGCGGAATCAGGTTGGCCAGCGTCGACTTGCCGCTGCCCGAACGCCCGACCAGTGCGACCATCTGCCCTGGCTGGACCGAGAAACTGATGTCGTCCAGCACCTGGCGTTCGGTGCCAGGGTAGGTGAAGCTGAGGTTGCGCACGTCCAGACGGCCACTCACCGCATCGCGCTCGACGGTGCCGGTATCGACTTCCGGCTCGACGTCCAGTTGCTCGAAAATGCTCTCGGCACCGGCCACGCCTTTCTGAATGGTCGAGCTGACTTCGGACAATTGACGGATCGGCTTGGGCAACAGGCCCGCCAGCGTGATGTAGGCGACCATGTCACCGGCCGAGGCGTCACCGCGCAGGTACAGCACCAGGAACATCAGCACGGCCATGGCGGTGTAGATCACCAGTTGCAGCATCGGCGTGTAGATCGCGCCGGTACGGGTCATGCGCAGTTGCTTGTCGGTGTTGCCCTGGCTGGCATCGAGGAAGCGCTTTTCTTCATAGGCCTCGCCGCCGAAGCTGCGAACCACGCGATAACCCTGGATGGTTTCCGAGGCCACATGCGTGACATCGCCCATCGCCAGCTGGATCTTCTTGCTCTGCTTGCGGAATTTTTTGCTGGCGGTGCGCACCATTACGGCGATCAGCGGCAGGATCGCCACCATCACCAGCGTCAGCTTCCAGTTCATGAACAACAGCGAGGCAAACAGGAAGATCACCGTCATGCCTTCACGGATTACGACCTTGATCGCATCTGTTGCCGCCCCCGTGACCATCGTCACGTTGAAGGTGATACGCGAAATCAGATGACCGGAGTTATGCTTGTCGAAATAGCGGTTAGGCAGCACCAACAGGTTGTTGAACAACTGCACACGCAAGTCATGCACCAGCCCCAGGGAAACCTTGGCCAGGAAATAGTTGCCCAGATAGGAGCCCAGCCCCTGCCACGCGGCGATCAGGATGATCAGCAGCGGTACGGCCTGCAACAGTTGCAGGTCACGCAGGTAGGGCACGGAGGGAAACAGCACCGCTTCAGGGTTGGACAGGCCATCGACAAAGTACTTGAGGATGTAGCCAAGCATCGGTTGCGTCGAGGCGAAAATCAGAAAGCCGACGATGCTGATCAGGAACAGACTGATGTACGGCCGGACATAGCCGAGCAGGCGGAAGTAGATTTTCAAGCTCGATGGGCTTGCGGCGGGACTGGAATCGGTCATATCACGCGAAAGTCGATAAAAAGGACGCTGACTTTAGCACAGCTTCTTCAGGGTTCTGGCAATCGGCGAAAGGCTGTTATTGTTATGCACCTCTTCTGCATCAAATAGCCATCACTCGAATGGTCGATCAACCTCAGGAATGAATCTCACAGCATGCAACTTCGCGGCTTCAGCAGTACGTCCAATCGGATTTTCGATTTCATTAGCCTGTGGATTCTTCCCACCGGTTATTTCCTGCTCCTGTGCGCGCTGTTCTTCTTGCCGGGTCGAAGTCTGCATCACAAGTTGTTCTATGGCCTGTTCAGCATTCCGACACTGATCGCGCTGTGCCTGCGCCCGCGCGAACTCAAGGAGCTGCTGCGCGAGCCGATTTTCATCGCGGCTCTGCTGTTCGCCGCCTGGGCGTTGCTCAGCCTCGCCTGGGGGCCGGGCGGGGAGCCGCTCGGCGGAATGTTCAAGCCGCCACTGCATACCTTGCTGCTGTTTGCCGGCTGCTACCTGCTGGTGCGCTACCGCAGCGACATCCTGCAACCCTTGCTGTTCGGCGCCGCGTTGGTCGCGCTGATTGCCACGACCATTTTCCTGTTCATGTTCGCCCGGGTTTATGAGCCGGGCATGCGCCTGATCGGCGGAGGTGCCTTCGATAACCCGTTGCTCAGCTCGCACCTGTTCGGCTTCTTCAGTGCCTACTGGCTGAGCGTGACCATGACCTGCAAACGTCGCCAGATGATGTGGCTCAGCTTGCCGGCGATGGCAATCATGTTCATGGCGGTGATCGGCACCGGTTCCCGGACGCCGTTGGTGGCACTGACCATGGCGGCGCTGTGGCTGTGCTTCATCTGCTGGAACAGACGCTCGGTGGGGTTACTGATCGCGCTGGTCCTGAGCGGCGTAGCAGTCATTACGCAGTTTTCGCAGATGATCACCGAACGTGGCGACTCCTATCGTCTGGAAATCTGGCAGAAGGTACTGCACATGATTGCCGATCATCCATGGATCGGTCATGGCTACAGCGCCAGCCTTGCCGTAGACCCCGGTAACGGCATCAGCTTTCAGGAGCCGCACAGCTTTATCCTGGGTGTGCTGTATTACGTCGGCATCATCGGCTTGCTGCCCTGGCTGTTCTTCCTGCTGTGGGGCCTGCTGAGCAGTTGGCGCCAGCGCGTGCAGCCACTGCTGATCATAGCCTCGACCTGGCTGGTATTCGGTATCGGCGCCGGGCTGACCGAAGGCGGCGGGATCATTTCGCGGCCCAAGGAACACTGGTTCCTGTTGTGGATCCCGCTGGCACTGATCGCAGCGTTGAGCATCAATCAACGCGCGCGGCGCCTGTTGACCCAGCCGGTGCAAAAGCTTGCGACCGCTGACCTGGAGCACATGAGCAGCACGGCCCAGATCATTGAAGAAGATGGCCTCGGCCCGAAAGTCCTGCGCCTGACCGACGGCAGTTTCCTCAAGCTGTTCCGCCGTCGCCGCTGGTACACCTCCGGCAGCTTCAATCCCTACTCCGAACGTTTCGCGGTCAACAGCGAACAACTTCGTCAGATGGGCATCCCGACCCCGCAAATATTGAATCTGTACCGTCTCGACGATGGCAGCAGCGCTGTGCATTACGCGCCGTTGCCGGGGCACACGCTGCGTCAGGTGCTGCAGAGCATTACCGCTCCAGCGGTGCGCCAGGCGCTGGTGGAGCGCTTTGGCAAATTCATGGCGCAACTGCACGAGAAAGGCGTTTATTTCCGCTCGCTGCACCTGGGCAACGTACTGGTACTGGAAGACGGCGAGTTCGGCCTGATCGATCTGGCCGACCTGCGCATCTACCCTACTCCGCTCAGTCTTTCCCTGCGCCAACGCAATTTGCGTCATATGCAACGTTACACTGTCGACAAACGCTGGTTGTTCGAGGATCACCTCGATGCGTTGCTCCAGGGGTACGCCATGACGGCGTCTAAATCCGCGGTTGAAAATCTGCACAGGCAAGTGCTGGCCGGCAACACCCCGGCTCGGGTTCATTGATGATCGAAACCAATCCGCTTATCGCGCTGGCAGCCTATCTGCTGGCCATCGTCACTTCCGCCCTGCTGTTGCGTGCGGTGCCGAAAATCGCTCGGCACCTGCAGCATTCCGGCGAAAGTCGATATGCCAGCATCGACGGCCTGCGTGGCTATCTGGCGTTTGGTGTGTTCGTGCACCACTCGGTCATTACCTGGATCTTCTTGCGCACCGGGGTGATCGACTTTCCGCCGAGCAACTTCTATTCGATGCTCGGTCAGGGCAGCGTCGCGCTGTTCTTCATGATCACCGGTTTTCTGTTCTGGAGCCGCCTGCTCGCGCAGGGACGCAACCATGACTGGCTGGCCTTCGGCGTGTCACGGGTATTTCGCTTGTATCCGCTTTATCTGCCACTGATGCTGCTGGTGTTCGTCTCGATCTTCCACTTGCAGGGCTGGCAAATGAAGGAGCCTGGCCTGGAGCTGTTCAAACAGATCCTCGCCTGGCTGACGTTCGACCGCCCGGACATCAACCAGTACCGCCACTCCGGCATGCTGATATCCAACGTCACCTGGACGCTGGCCTATGAGGTGTTTTTCTACATGGCGCTGCCATTGGCCGGGCTGGTGTTCATCTACCGCGGCAGCTGGTTGCAGGTGGTGCTGTGCCTGATCGGCATCTACACGCTGTACCAGGTCATCGGCTGGGAACATTCGCTGAAGAAACACTTTCTGGCGAGCTTCCTCGGTGGCATCGCCGCCGCCTACTGGATTCGCCGGCCGGCGCTCGTGGCGTGGAGCCAGTCACGCCTGGCGAGCATCATCGCCGTGCTCGCGCTGGTGATTGCGTTCACCGCGTTCAGTCGGGCGTTCAAGACTGCACCGCTGTTTCTGCTGGGACTGTTTTTCGTGATCGTCGCGTCCGGCAATAATCTGTTCGGCGCGCTGAAACCACGCAGCATTCGCTGGCTAGGCGAAATCAGCTACAGCACCTATCTGCTGCACGGGTTCGTGCTGTGGCTGATGGTGCAACGGCTGCCGCTGCTGCTGAATATCGATGCGCGGGAAACGGCGGTGTACCTGCCCTTGGTGGCCGTCTGCACGTGCTTGCTGATTCTGATCAGCAGCGCGACGTTCCTCTATATCGAGCAGCCGGGCATGGCTGCCGGCAAGAAGGTTGTGCATTGGCTGCGCCAGCGTCAGAAGGGCGAAAAGCGCTTGCCGGAGAAGGTCGCCCGCTGAGCGCGAGCGACCGCTGCCTCAGTCCTTTTCCAGCGGGGAAAAGAGCAGGCGCCCCAAGCCGCGCCAGGTCTTCTTGTTCCAGGCCTTGAACGGGATCTGCGCCAGCAGCTCGCGTGCCAGTTTGCGATTGCGGTTGGCGGTCTTGAGGAACATCGAGTTTAGCGCCTTGAAGCGCACTTCGTCGTACAGCGGATGATCGCTGAATAGCGCATAGGTGCGCAGGATGTTCTCGATCATGAAGCGATGATTCTTGTACGAGTTGGTGGCGTGCTTGCGGTAGCGCGCCATCACCACGTTCAAACCGTCGATGAAGTAGCCAGCACGGGTCACCTTGAGCTCGATGTACAGGTCTTCAAGACGAATCGTCGGATCGAACCCTCCCACCTTTTCCAGCGCCTCGCGACGGATCATCAGCGTCGGCGCTGGCGGATACGGCTTGCGTTCAAGAAACATGTCGTCGAAATCGAGGCGGCGAAACGGCACGTCGCGGCGCTGACGCTTCTCTGGATACAGGCTGCCGTCGGCGTGCATCAGCTCGATATTGCCGGCACAGATTCCGACTTCAGGCTTGCCGTCCATGTACGCCACCTGGGTGGCAATACGTTCGGGGTACATGATGTCGTCGGAGCCGAACGGCACAATCAGGCTGCCCTTCGAACGGGCGATAGCGCCGTTGAGGGTATTGGTCAGGCCCTGATTCTGCTGCACACGGAAATCGAAGCCGTACTGCGCCTGCAACGCGCTGATGCGCTCGACGCTGTCGTCCTTCGAACCGTCGTCGACCACCAATAGCTCGATGTTCTTGTAGCTCTGGTTGAGGACACTGAGGATGCTTTCCTCAATGTACGGGCCGTGGTTGTACGAGGCGATGATCACGGTGACGAGGGCGTTGGCTTCGCTCATGACTCTTTCTTCGCTCACGGCTGCTCCTTGCGGGCCTGCTCCAGGCCGGAATCGATCAGGTCCAGGTATTCCTGACGGAACACCTCGATGTCGTGTTGTTCCTGCAGATAACGGTAGGCCTGTTCGCCCTTGGCCTTGAGCTCGTCGTCCGACAGCGCCAGATAGTGATCCAGCGCGGCGACCAGACTCGGCACGTCCTTGGGCGTGATCGCCAAACCACCGGCACCTTCGATCAGCGGCAACATCGCCGGCACGTTCGAGGCAATCACCGGAAGGTGTCCGCTCATGCCTTCGAGCAAGGCCAGGCCCAGGCCTTCGGCCAGCGACGGCATGGTCCAGATGTCGAACGCACGCACGTATTGCAGAGCGTTTTCCTTGAAGCCGAGCAAGTGCGCACGGCCGCTCAGGCCCAACTGCTCGATTTCGGCAGCCAACGGCGCTTGCAGGCGTCCGGCACCGATGATCGCCAACTGGGTGTTCGGGTATTTGTCCTTCAGCGCGGCAAAGGCTTGCAGCAGATAGGTGTGGCCCTTGACCGACACCAGCCGCCCCAGTGCGCCAATCAAGCGCACATTCGGGTCGAGGCCCAACAGCTCGCGAGCTGTTTCGCGGCTGTGCTGCAGGCCCTCGGCCTGCACGATGTCGATGGCATTGGTGATGGCGTAGGTGTTCTGGTCGGTAAAGCCGCAATCGCAATCGAGCAGGTACTGTTTGACCGCTGGCGACACGCCAACGAAGCGCCAGTGCCGATCGATCAGACGCTGGGTCTGACGACGCCGGTAAAAGCGATCATACTCGCCGAAACCGTGGGAGATGCCAATGCAGAGCGGCACCTTCAACCAGCGGTTGAGCGCCAGCATCATGTTCACCGGTTTGAAGCGGTTGCAGATCACCACGTCGAACTTTTCCCGGCGGCAGAACTTGTACAACTGCCACATCGCCCGCAGGCGCATGCCCTTGAGCGACTTGTCGGAAAACTCGAAGTACACCGAATGGTCGGCCCGGCTTACCGGCTCGCCCGGCCCCGGTTTGCCGCGCAGGAAAGCCGCGGTGATCTCATAGCGATCGCTCGGCAGCGCCTTGACGATCTGCTCGGCGAGGTCGGCAAAGTCATGGGCTTTGACGTTGTAGTCGGGTTGCAGCTGCAACACCTTGAACCGTTGACTCATGACTCTCCCCGCTGGACGCCTGTCTCACCGTGCTTCAGTAGCCAGAACAACTCCTGGCGCCTGACTGCTTTTCGAAAAAATTCGTTTTCGCCGTACACCGACCCAGCCCGCCCGGCGAGCACACGCTGGATAACCCGGCGCAGGCGACGCTTGAAAGGAGCCGGCGGCTGCAGGTCATGCATCATGCCCAGCGCCATGGCCTTGTCCCGTTGCAGCTCGATGGACAGTGGCAGGCACAACGGCTGCATCGGCACCGCCGCATCGAAGGCCGGTGGCAAGGCAATGCCCTGCCCGGTGTTGCCCATCGGCCAGCGGTCGTTGTCGTGCAAGTGGTTGGCGTAACCGAGCAGCGTCGGCTGCCAGTCGAGGCCTTGGAGCGCCTGCAAAACCGCTTGCTGGGCGCAGATATGGTCAGGGTGCGGATCGAGGGTCGGATGCGGCAGCACGATCACGTCAGGACGCGCGCGCAACAGCACTTCACGCAAGTCGGCCAGCAGGTTGTTCCAGGTCGGCGCGCCGTCGGCATCGCCCGGCAGAGTGAACGGATTCAACTGACGAAACAGGCGCGTGTCGTTCAGGTCGGCTTCGCGCGAGCCCACCGCCTGATTCGGCGCAGCCTGCATCGCCGCCAGTTGCAGGCAAAAGTAACCGAGTTGCACGCAGTGTTCCTGCGGCACACCGGCCCAACGCGGCACGGCGAGGCTGTCCCAGGCACGCAGACGGCCCTTGAGCCGCGCGGCCTCGACCTTGCTCATGCCCATCTGCTGATAATGTTCGGCTTCGATCTCACCCGCGGTCAGGGTGACGATCCAGGCTTCGTCGGCCTGGCTGTACAAGCCATAGGCGGCCAGCTCGGCATCGTCGGCGTGCGGGGCGATCACCATCACCCGCTGACGGCGATAGTCCGGTTGCTCCAGTGCCCACAGCACCGGCTCGCCGGAGACCCGGCAGAAGCGCCCGCGCAAGCGCAACTGGCCTTGCGCCAGAGCTTGCGCCTGACCGCTGAGGTTCAGGTAACGCAGGCCATTGACCCCGCGCTCGAAGGTTTGTGCATCAGGATGCGTCCCGCCGAACAGTTCGACGCGCGGATCAAAGAACCGTCCCAGCCAGGTGCTTTTAACCTTTACCGCGAGGATCAACGTCGCTTCGTCGACCAGCATCACGCCTTCATCCAGGCGCAATTGCTCGCCGCTCAAATGCACCTTCGGCTGCGGCGTGAACGGCGGAAAGCTGTATTGGTAATCGTCTTTCGGCGAATAGAACAGATGATCGGCAAACCACGCTTCATGGGCGATCCAGCCAATCACCGCGAGCACCAGCGGCAACCACCACGCGACCAGCACACCGAGCGCGATCAACACGCTCAGGGCGATCAGCAAGGTAATGCGTTTATTGCGACGATGACGCTTGAGCAGTTGCTGTTTGCGGCTCATGGGCTGACTCATACGGTGAACACCGGCACAGGATTGCACCAGCGATCCTTGTATTCACGGTCGGCGCGACCGAAGGAAAACCGCAGCGGCTTGTTCAGGGCGCGCGCGTGTTCCCAGGCGCTTTGCGTATTGAGGAAGCTCAACACGCTGCCGGGGCTGAACTCGCGAGTTTCGGGATCGACGCCGCCGTTGATGTACTCGACGCTGATCCACTCCGGCGCTTCGACGCGGTACACCAGTTGAATGGCGATCGGCGCATCATTGAGGTAGATCACCGAGCCAATCAGCAGTTCGCGCAGCAGCTCGATGACTTCGGCCATGCGCGCCGCGCCGGTGGCCGGGAAGCCCCAGCGGCGCTGGAACAGATCACAGTAGATCGCCGCCAGTTCGGCACTGGAGAACTCGGCAACCGGACGCACCACGCCACCCGCCTCCTCCAGCAGGCGCAGTTCGCGGCGCTGGTTGTAGCGGAACTTCTTCGACAGTTCTTCGGGGGTGCGGGCCATGGCCAATTGTTCGGTCTGCAACTTGAGGCCGCTGAAGCGGTTTTCGTTGAGCGCCGACAGATAGCGTGCGCGATGGCGCAGGGGTGCCTGGGCATCGACCGCGGCCGGCAGGATCAGCTCGGCATTGCCGAGGTCGAACAGGCCTTTCTTGCCGTTGCGCTTAAGCACGTCCTTGGACAGGGCCAAGTCGCGGCCCCAGGTCGGGATTGCCGCTTTGACTTCACCGTCCTGCTCCCAGGCCAGATAGCGCACCGGGATGCCGGCCAGATCAGCCAGACGTTCGACTACCAAAGGATGCGTCGCGACGCTGCCGCCAAAACGCTGCCAGGCGCTGGCATAGGTGGAGGCGTCAACGGGCGACCAGCCACGTTCGCGCCAGCCTTGAAATCGGTTGAGCATCAGCCCCTCGGTGCCAGATCGGTAACTTGCGGCAGACGCCAGAAGGTGTCGCGCACCGCACGGTCGGAGAAACGCTCACGCAGGCGATCGAGCATCAGCTCGGCGCACTGCCGGCGTTGCTGATCATCCATACCGGCCAAATGTTGCAGGCCTTGTGCAAGGTGTTCGGCATCGCCCAGCGGGAACAGAATCCCCACACCTTCGACCACTTCCTTGGCCCCGCCACAGGCCGTGGCGAGCAACGGCACGCCAGCGGCCATGGCTTCGAGCAGCACCATGCCGAACGGTTCGTGATCGGAGCTCAGGGCAAACACATCGAAGGCGCGGAAGTAATTGCGCGCGTCCGGCACCTGGCCGAGAAACAGCACCCGGTCACCGATGCCCAGTTCGCGCGCCAGCTCCTTGAGATCCTGTTCCAGACGGCCCTTGCCGAGAATCACCAGCTGACTGTTGCCCGGCAGACCGGGTAACGCCGCGGCAAAACCGTGCAGCAAGGTGGCCTGATCCTTGTCCGGGTGCAGCCGTCCGACGTTGCCGACAATGAACGCATCCGCCGCCAGACCCAGGGTCTCGCGGGCCTCGCGGGCCGACACCTGACTGGCCTGCAAGGCCGGCACATCGATGCGGTTGTACAAGGTCTGGATGCGAGTGGACGGCCATTTCGGCAGGCAGCGCCGCATGTCGTCGCGCACGGCATCGGAGACGCCGAGCAGACTCAAACGCTTGCGGAAAATGTGCGCGAACAGCTTGCGCGTGCCACGTTTGTAATCGTCAAACGCGTGGTGCACGCCAATCACCGGCAGCGACGTGCCGAGCAAGGCGATGTAGATCGGCTTGAAGCGATGGGCGATGCAGAAACTGAAATTGCGTGAAGCGGCGATCTTGCGCAGATCGCCGATAGCGCCCAGCTTCAGGCCACGAATGGCCTTGGAGCTGTATTCCATGAACAACACTTCATCGGAAGCACACGCTGCGGCCACCTCGCTATCGGCGGCCCCGGTCAGAAAGACCGTGGTCACCCGATAACCGGTGCCCGCGAACAGGCTGGCGTACTGCCGTGCGCAGTCGAGGAACGGCCCGTCATAGCCGTGACAGAACTGCAGCACATGGCGTTCAGCCGAGCGAGTCATAAGCGTTTGCGCCCTCTTTGACCACCAGAATGTCTTCCATGATCAGGTACTGCAGATCGGAGCCGAAGAACATGTTCAGGGCGTCGGTCGGCGAGCAGATCATCGGTTCACCACGACGGTTCAGCGAGGTGTTCAGCGACACGCCGTTGCCGGTGAGGTTTTCCAGCGCCTTCATCATGTCGTAGTAGCGCGGGTTGTATTCGCGCTTCAGCACCTGGGCACGGGATGTACCGTCTTCGTGGACAACTTCCGGCACGCGGGTCTTCCACTCTTCCGCCACTTCGAACGTGAAGGTCATGAACGGCGCCGGGTGATCGATCTTGATCATCTGCGGTGCAACGGTGTCGAGCATCGACGGGCAGAAAGGCCTCCAGCGCTCGCGGAACTTGATCTGGTGGTTGATCCGGTCAGCCACACCGGCCACGCTCGGGCAACCGATGATCGAACGACCGCCCAGTGCACGCGGACCGAACTCCATACGGCCCTGGAACCAGGCCACCGGGTTGCCATCGACCATGATTTTGGCGATCTGCTCCGGCATGTTGTCGAGCTTGCGCCAGGTCGGCTTGTTCTCGTGACGGGCGCACGCGGCGATCACGTCTTCGTTGCTGTACGACGGGCCGAGGTAGACGTGTTCCATCTTCTCGACCGGCACGCCACGGGCGTGGGACACATAGGCTGCTGCGCCGACCGCGGTGCCGGCATCGCCGGACGCAGGCTGGACGAACAGTTCCTTGATGTCATCGCGGGCGATGATTTTCTGGTTCAGCTTGACGTTCAGCGCGCAGCCACCGGCGAAGGCCAGCTTGCCGGTTTCCTTGAGCACATCGCCCAGGTAGTAATCGATCATCTGCAACGCCAGTTTCTCGAACAGCGCTTGCATGCTGGCGGCGTAGTGGATGTACGGTTCGTCGGCGATATCGCCTTCACGCTTCGGACCCAGCCACTCGATCAGCTTCGGCGAGAAGTAGAAGCCTTTGCCCTTCTCTTTATAGCGACGCAGGCCGATCACGTTGGCGTAGTCGGTGTTGATCACCAGTTCGCCGTTCTCGAACGAGGCCAGACGCGAGAAGTCATATTTGCTGGCGTCGCCGTACGGCGCCATGCCCATGACCTTGAACTCGCCGTCGAGCATCTCGAAACCGAGGAACTCGGTGATCGCGCCGTACAGGCCGCCGAGGGAGTCCGGATCGAAGAATTCCTTGATCTTGTGGATCTTGCCGTTTTCGCCATAACCGAAGAAGGTCGTGGCGTACTCGCCCTTGCCGTCGATGCCGAGGATCGCGGTTTTCTCTTTGAAACCCGAGCAGTGGTAGGCGCTGGAGGCGTGAGCGAGGTGGTGCTCGACCGGCTCGATCTTGATCTTCTTCGGATCAAAACCCAGTTGCTCCAGGCACCAGACGATCTTGTTGCGATAGCGCTTGTAGCGACGGTTGCCCATCAGGATCGCATCGAGGGCGCGATCCGGTGCGTACCAGTAACGCTTGGCATAGTGCCAGCGGGCCTTGCCGAACAGGCTGATCGGGGCGAACGGAATCGCCACCACGTCAACGTCGGACGGCTTGATACCGGCCTGTTCCAGGCAGAACTTCGCCGATTCGTAGGGCATGCGGTTCTTTGCATGCTTATCGCGGACGAAGCGCTCTTCTTCAGCCGCCGCCACCAGCTTGCCGTCGATGTACAAGGCGGCTGAAGGGTCATGGCTAAGGGCGCCGGACAGGCCAAGAATCGTCAATGCCACAGGGTCTAGCCTCTTTAGTCTGCATTCAGGCGCGATGCGCCTCGAAAATTGATGTGCCCTCGCACCGGGCGAGAGACAGCTAAAGGGCGGGATTATAGCGTAAACCTGGCGGGAATGACCCTGTGCGAATTGCCCCAGGTGAATCGGCCCGGTGAAACCTTGCTTTCACACTCAATAACCGCCCGCGCGCCAATAGATGCCGATATTGCCATCCACGACCTGTTGATAAATCGTATACGGCAACACCACCGTATCCAGCACCCCGGACAATGGCAGGTCCAGCAACACGAATGGCACCAGGACGCCGGAGGGGTCAGGGGGCGCGTGGAGCACACAGAAGTCGAACGCCAGACCGCTGTAGATCCGTGGAATCGATTGGCAGTAGGTTTTCTGTTTGCGCATGTCGCGGGCGACGTCAGCGTCCATTTGCAGGACCGAGGCGGCGGTGCCGCAGCCGGATAAAAGCCATGCGCAGGTGCTGAGTGTTAAAGCGTTTTTGATGGTCAAGTCTTGCCCTCCGAAGTGGTCAGGGCAAGCTAGCATCGGGGCTGGAGCGGGCAAAGTTCATGGCTTCTGGAGAAGCTGTAGGACAAGTCAGTGCAGTTTGTCCGCTATTGCTCAACGGGAGTTTTTTGGGGCTTTAAAGCCCTGTTGCGAGCAGGCTCACTCCTACAGGGGAATGCTATCCCATGTGGGAGCCAGCCTACTGGCGAAGGCGGCTCAGGCCGCGCTGGAGATGTCCTTGGGCAACCGCTGATCGATCACCTGATACAGCGCGCTGCTCTCGGGCCAGTTGCGCATGAACCGTGCCCGATCCCGCGCATAGGCCGCTGCGAAACTTCCGACAGAGCTGTGCTGACACATCGAATCCAGATCGATCAGTGCCCAGCGATCTTCCTGCCAGAACAGGTTATGCCCCTTGAAGTCGCCATGGCTGATGCGCTCGGCAATCAATCGTGCGAACAGTTGATCCAGCGCCTGCAACTCGGATTCCGGCGCCGCACCGCTTTCCACATACGGCGCAAAGCGCTCGATGATGTCCGGCCCCGGCAGGAACTCGGTCACCAGATAAGCACGGCTGCGCAGCCACAAAAAGCGCTTTTCCAGCACCGCCAGCGGTTTCGGCGTGGCGATGCCGAGGAACGCCAGTCGATTGCCTTCACGCCACGAATGCCACGCGCGGCTCGGGCGCCAGAAGCGCTTGAGCCAGTGCGCAAAGCCTTTGATGTTGTAGCGCTTGATCACCAGCGTACGCCCGGCCACTTCGACCTTGCCGACGCTCGCCGCGCCGCCGGTCTTGTACAGATGGCCCTGATTGAGCAGCGCATCGGCCTGATCCAGCACCGGGAGCATCGCCGCTTCTTCCTCGCGACGGATCGCCCGCAAGGCGAACGCACCGCGCTGCACACTGAACAACGTGCACTCGCGGCCCACCTTGATCAGGTAATCCTTCAGGCGCCAGGCGCGCACCTTGGCGATCTGCTTCTGCAAGGCTTCCAGCGGCAACGCGTGCTCGCTGTTGCTCAGCAGGTAATACACCAGCAATTCTTCGGTGAACGGCTCCAGCGACTTGGGCAACTGGGCGAAAAACACCCCGAGGTTTTCCAGCACTTTCTGCCGCGACAGCGGCTGGCCAGCTGTCTCGGCGCAGATCCCGGCGCCATCGATCAGGTACAGCTGACCGCCCTGACGCAGCAGGTTGTCCAGGTGCAGATCTTCCTGCCACAGGCCTTTGCCATGCAGTTGACCGATAGCGCCCAGCGCCTCGGCGAGTACCGCCGATTGTTCGTCCGCCAGCACTGGCAGCGATTCGACTTTCTGCCAGGCCTCACCAAGGCTTTCAGCACCTTCGAGGAACTCGAACAGCAGCCAGCCGCCCTCGCCATCCTTCAGGCCATCGGCCAACAACAGCGGCGTGGTCAGACCTTGTTCGGCGAGCAACTTGACGCCCGCCAGTTCGCGCTGAAAATGCCGCGCAGCTTTGCTGCCCACCAGTAATTTGGCCAGCACCGGCCGCCCGCGCCAGACCCCGGCACCGACATAGCGCTGCCCCGGCAGCACCCGCAGCAGACTCAGCAGTTGCAGATCCGCAGGACCGGCCGCATCAGCGAGGCTGATCGTCAGCGGCAGACTCGGCGCACGTCCGGCGTTTTTCAGTTCGGACAAGCGCATCAACGGGTCTCCTTGCGACTGCGCCGCGCAGTCAGGCGCGTCACCCAGCTGTCGACCAGCGAACTGTCGACTGGCTGATCGAGATAGGCCGCGAGCAATTCGCGTAATTGCGCCTCGCTCCATTCCGGGGCACGACGCAGCAGCGGCTCCAGATCCTTGACCCGGTCGCGCATGCCGAACAGCAGGGGTCGGGTCTTTTCCAGGTCGATCAACTGCGCCTTATACGCGTCGCCATCAGCCTGCAAAAAGATGTGTTTCGGATAAAAGCAGCCGTGTACCTGACGCACGCCGTGCAGCTGGCGCGCCAGTTGTCCACAGGCCTGGAGAATGGCCGATTGCTGCGCGGCGGTCAGGTCGGACCAGCGTTGCAACAGCGAATCAAGGTCGTCCCAGCCGTCGAGGGCACGGGTCAGCAGGATCGCCTGGACTTCGCCCTTGACCTTGCGCTCACCGAAGAACGCCGCTTGCAGCGCCGGGATCCCCAACTTGTTGTAGCGGCTGATGTTGCGAAACTCGCGAGCGAAACTCGGCTCGCCGAACGGCGCATGCAGGGTGCGGGTCAGGTAGTTGCTCTGGCGCTTGAGGTAGTAGGCCTGCCCTTCCAGCTCCAGGCGAAACACGCTGCTCCAGCCACCGCCATCGGTGTTCGGTTCGTCCACGGCTTCGAGCTGTTTGGCCCAGAGCGCGTCGAAAGTGCCGAGGCCATGACGCTCAAGCAGCGCCCGGTCTTCAGCGGCCAGGAAATCAGTCATTCGCGTCCCTCGAAAAATCTCACCACGTGGCGAATCCGTTTCTTGTCGGCGGCATTCAGCCGATCACGTCCGCGGTATTGCAGGTAGAAGCGCAGGCGCTGGGTGTTCGACAGGTGATACTTGGCCACCTTGTCGAGACAGGCCAGATCCTTGGTGATCCGGTACTTGAGCCAAAAGCCGCGCCAGAAGTCGCCATTCGGGCAGTCGATCAGAAACAGCTGCGCCTGATCGTCGATCAGCAAATTGCGCCACTTCAGATCGTTATGGGTAAAGCGGTGGTCGTGCATGGTTCTGGTGTAGCCGGCCAGTTGGCGGCTGATGCCATCGACCCACAGACGATCCTTGAGTTTCGGATCGTTGCGTTCAGCCAGCGCCGAGAGGTCTTCGGTGCGCGGCAGCTCGCGGGTGATCATGGCGCCACGGGCATAGGCCGCGCCACGTCGCTCCAGGCCCCAGGCCACCACTTCGGCGGTGGGAATGCCCCATTTGGCGAAGCGTTTGAGGTTCTGCCACTCCATCTTCACCCGGGGCTTGCCCAAGTAACGACGCAAGCCTTTACCGGCGCCGACGTAGCGTTTGACGTAGTAATTCACGCCGTTGCGCTGCACGCGAATGACTTCGGACAGCGGATCACGGGTCAGACGTTCGCCCTGCAGGGCAAACACCGCTTCGAGGCTGCCGAAATCTTCGGCCAGCTCGCTGTATTGCGATTCAAGCGTCCAACCCGCCATCAGAGCGCATCCCCGTAACGCTGTTTGCGCGCATAAAGCTTGTTGGCCTTGCCTTCGAGCCAGCTCAGCAACGGCGCTTCTTCGGCGAGGATCTGCCGTAGCGGCTGCTGGAAGTAGCCTTTGAGGAAACGCAGCTTGTCGCGTCGGGTCAGGCCGATGTCCAGCGCCGAGAAATACAGCGCGGCCAGGTCCTTGTTGCGCCAGCGCTGAGTAATACGGGGGCGGGTCTGGGCGCGGTGCAGGTCGATCACCGAGAGCTTGAAATCTTCCGGGGTGATCGGTTTGTCGGTGTGCAACAGAAAGTGGCAGATGTAGCAGTCGCGGTGGTTGACCCCGGCGCGGTGCATCATGCCGGTCATGCGTGCCACTTCAGCGATCAGCGCGCGCTTGAGTTTTGGCTGCGGCGGATTCTTGACCCAATCGATGCTGAAATCTTCGAGGCTGATGGTCGGCGCCAGCTCTTCGGTGACGATGAACGAATGCTGCTCGGCCGGGTTGCTGCCCTTCTCGCCGTAAGCCACGGCGGTCATGGTCGGCACGCCGACTTCCTGCAAACGCTGGATTGCCTTCCACTCCTGACCTGCGCCAAGCACCGGCAGCTTGGCGGTCAGCAGGTTCTTGAAGATCTCGCCCCAGCCGATGCCCCGGTGGATCTTGACGAAAAATCCGTTGCCGTCGACTTCCGTGCGCAGAGTCCGTCTAGCTTCCAGCTCGCGGTAGACTTCGCCCTGCAAGCCTTCGACTTCGGCGAACGGGTCGCGCCCGGCCCAAAGGCTCTTGAACGGTTCAGCCAGCATCAACTTCATTTAAGCGTGCTCCGCCAGAATCACATCGGCCGCGTGCTGCGGCATGCTGTAGAGGTCGGCCGTCTCGGCGAAAGCCAGACCATTGCGGCTCCAGGCCGCGCGTGCAGCGTCGTCATTCAACATGTCAGTCAGGTATTGCGCCAGTTGCGCCTGATCGAACGGTTCGTCCAGCACTCGCCCGGCGTCCGCCTCGGCGATGTAATGGGCGTAACCGCAGACCGCGCTGACCAGCACCGGCAACCCGGCGACCAGCGCTTCGAGCAATACGGTGCCGGTGTTTTCGTTGTACGCCGGGTGGATCAACAGGTCGGCGCCAAGCAGGAAGCGCGGGATATCGCTGCGACCCTTGAGGAAGGTCACGTTGTCGCCCAGGCCCAAAGTCGCACTCTGCATCTGGAACAATTTGGGGTCATCCTGGCCGATTACAAACAGCCGGGTGCGTTTCTTCAGCTCGGCGGGCAGTGCAGCCAGTGCCTTGAGGCTGCGATCGACGCCCTTGGTCTTGAACCCGGAGCCGATCTGTACCAGCAGCAATTCATCGTCCTTGAGGCTGAATTCGGCGCGGAAACCGGCGCGAATCTGGTCGGCATCCGCCGGCCGGCGACGATCCTGGGCGATACCCGGCGGCAGCAGGTGGAAGCGCTCCAGCGGCGTGTCGTAGTGCTTGATGAACAGCGGCTGCTGCACTTCGGAAATCATCAGCACTTCGGTTTTCGCGTCTTTGGCGAACACCGCGCGCTCGTACTCGGCGAAGTGGCGGTAGCGGCCCCAGCGGCGGTACAGCGAATGGCGCAGGTTCTGCGCCTTGTCTTCGAAGCAGCCGTCGGCGGCGTAGTAGACGTCCAGCCCCGGCATCTTGTTGAAGCCGATCAAGCGGTCCACCGGACGCTTGGCCAGATCCGCTTCCATCCACGCCGTGAGTTTCTCGTTGCGCCGATGATTGAAGAACGCCTTGACCGGCGCCACCAGCACTTCGAAACCGGGCGGCACGTCGCCTTCCCAGATCAGCGTATAGACACGGATCTGATGGCCGCGCTTCTGGCATTCGAGGGCGATGCGCATGAAGTCGCGCTGCAAGCCACCGAACGGGAAATATTTGTACAGAACAAAAGCCAATTGCATCAGCGCAGCTCCTCAGCCATTAACAACGTGCTCAGTCGGCTGGCGACACGCTCGGGATTCACACGCGTGAAGCACAGCGGCTGCTCGCGTTTCAGGTCAAACTGACGGGCATCCTGCGCGGTCGGTTGGTAAGTGCATTTCTTTTGCAGGCAAGGGGCGCAGGGGAAATCACTGGCCATGTGAATCTGCACCTTGCCGTAGGCGCCAGTCAGGCCCGGGTTGGTCGGGCCGAACAGGGAAATCGTCGGCACGTCCAGCGCGGCCGCCAGATGGCCGAGGCCGGTGTCCACCGCGACGCAAGCCTGGGCGCCGGCCAGCACTTTGCCGACCCCGGCCAGATTCAGCTTCGGCAACACTTCGGCGTGTTTGAAACCGGCGGCAATCCGTTCGGCTCGGGCCTTCTCCAGCGGGTTGCCCCACGGCAGTTTGACCCCGACGCCCAGATAGCCGACGCGCTCTGTCAGCTCGCGCCAGTAGGCTTCCGGCCAGTGCTTGGTGTCCCATGTGGTGCCGTGCAGGAACACCACGAACGCGCTCTTGCGCGGCAATTCCACCAGACGCTCGACGTTGAGGCCGTAGTCGCCCAACCCTTTGGGCAGGTCATAACCGAGGGCGATGGCGAACAGCTGACGCACCCGTTCGACCGCATGCTGCCCACGGGCCACCGCCAGTTTGCGGTCATAGAAACGTGCAGCGATCGGCTCGCGCGCCGAGCCTTTGTCGAGACCGGCTACCGGGGCTTTGACGTAGCGCGTCAGCCAGGCGCTTTTCAGCAGGCCCTGAGCGTCGATCACCAGATCGTATTGGCTGGCGCGCACGCTTTGCTTGAAGCGCTTCCACTCGCCGCTCTTGATCGTCTGCCAGAGGTTCTTGCGCCAGCGGCGGATCGCCACCGGAATCACCTTGCCGACGGCCGGGTGCCAGGTCGGGATCTCGGCGAAGCCTTCTTCCACCACCCAGTCGAACTTGATCCCGGGGATGGCCCGGGCCGCGTCGGTCAGCGCCGGCAACGCGTGAATCACGTCGCCCAGCGATGAAGTCTTGATCAGCAATACCCGCAACTTAATGAACCTCGACCACGGAGCCCTGCAGTTTCTGCAAGGCATCGTTGACCGCGTCCGGCATCAGCTGGCGCAGGCAGTTGTAATGGCCGAACCGGCAGGTACGGTCGAAGCACGGGCTGCAATCGAGTCCCAAACGAACGATTTCGACGTGCTCGGCCAGCGGCGGAGTGAAGCCCGGCGAAGTCGAGCCATAGACCGCCACCAGCGGACGGTTCAGCGCCGCCGCAACGTGCATCAGGCCGGAGTCGTTGGACACCACCGAGTCGGCACAGGACATAAGGTCAATGGCCTCGGCCAGCGAGGTGCCGCCGCTGAGGTTGACCGACTCTTCACGCAGGCCGGGAATCAGCCGCGCGCGAATGTCTTCGCCTACCGCGTGGTCGTTTTTCGAGCCGAACAGCCACACCTGCCAGCCTTCGCGAATCCGCGCTTCGGCAACCTTGGCGTAATGCTCGGACGGCCAGCGCTTGGATTCGCCGAACTCGGCCCCGGGGCACAGGGCCAACACCGGGCGGTCGAGGGTCAGGCCAAATTTCGCCAGCGCCGCTTCACGGGTCACGGGATCGATTTGCAGGCTCGGACGCGGATAAGGCTTCGGCAGCTCGGCGTTCGGCTCGTAAGCCAGCGCCATGAAGCGCTCGATCATCAGCGGATAACGTTCTTTATCCAGCGTGCGCACGTCATTGAGCAGGCCGTAGCGGAATTCGCCACGCCAGCCGGTACGCTGCTTGATGCCGGCGAAAAACGGCACCAGCGCCGATTTCAGCGAGTTCGGCAGCAGGATCGCCTGATCGTACTGGCCGGCCAGGGACTTGCCGATTCGTCGACGCGTCGCCAGTTCCAGAGCGCCATGGCCGAGCGGAAAGCTCAAGGCCTTGCGTACCTCGGGCATGCGCTCAAGGATCGGCCGGCTCCACTCGGGGGCCAGCACGTCGATTTCGCATTGCGGGTGGCGCTGCTTGAGACACTGAAACAGTGTCTGCGCCATCACCATGTCACCGACCCAACTGGGCCCAACGATCAGAATATTCATGTGGTTTCCATAAACGAACCGGGGAGGCCAATGCCTCCCCGCCTCGAGAATCACTGAGGGAGCGGCGCTGCTTGCGATGGGTCATTACCTTCAACATGACTGTCGACTGTCACTCCGCTATCGCGAGCAGGCTCGCTCCCACATGGTTTTGCCTCTGTTCACACATCTGCGACTCACCGCAGATCACTGTGGGAGCGAGCCTGCTCGCGAAGGGGCCAGCACATTCAACATCCATGCTGGCCGACCGACCGCCTTCGCGAGCAGGCTCGCTCCCACCTTTTGAATCTCATTGCCTTCACTGGCGCGCTTCAGCTTAGCCCCATCTCTTTCCAGATCCGCAATACCTGCCGGCGCTCCTCGACAAACTGGTCGCCTGCAATCACCCCGGCGTCCTTCTGCAAGGCTTGCCGGTGGGCGGCGGAGCGGTAGGCTTTATAGGCCTCGCGCAACAGGCTGGCATCTTCGGCAGGCATCAGCCCTTCGTGTTCCAGCTCTTCCAGAATGCGAATGTTATCGGTCCAGCGCAGCAATGGCGGGTGGCTGTGCGACCACGCCAGGGCCGCGTATTGCACCATAAATTCAATATCGACGATACCTCCGGCGTCCTGCTTGAGGTCGAACGGCGCCGTGGCTTCGAAGGCATTTGCCGCGGTACCGGCCGCCGTGCTCTTGCTGCCGAGGTTATCGCGCATCTTGGCACGCATCTCGCTGACTTCCTGCTGCAGCTTGGCCAGATCCCGCGGCTTGCCCAAAACCTGCGCGCGGACTTTCTCGAAGGCCTGGCCGACATCCTGACTGCCGACCAGCACCCGCGCCCGCACCAGGGCCTGATGTTCCCAGGTCCAGGCTTCATTTTCCTGATAGCGCTCAAACGCCCCGAGCGAACTGACCAACAGCCCCGACGCGCCGGACGGGCGCAAACGCATGTCCACTTCATACAGCTGGCCGGAGTTGGTCTGCGCCGTCAGCAAGTGAATGATCCGCTGCCCCAGCCGGGTGAAGAACTGCGCGCCATCGATCGGCTTCGGCCCGTCGGTTTCCGCCTGCGGATCGCCGTCATGGATGAACACCAGGTCCAGGTCCGAACCATGCCCCAGTTCCAGCCCGCCGACTTTGCCATAACCGACAATGATGAAGCCGGGATCGCACAAACTGCCATCGGTGCGCAGCGGCGTGCCGTACTTGGCCACCGTCTGGCGCCAGGCCAGCGCCAGCACTTGCTCGAGAATCGCTTCGGCGAGCCAGGTCAGGTAATCGCTGACTTTCATCAACGGCAGGCTGCCGGCGATTTCCGAGGCAGCGACGCGCAAGCGGTGCGCCAGTTTGAAGTGACGCAGGGCTTCCATCTGCTGTTCGAGGTCGTCTTCGGGAATCCGCGTCAGGCGTTCGCGCAATTCGGCAGCCAGTTCCGGCGCCAGGGGCGGCTTGAACAGCCGGCCTTCGTTGAGCAATTCATCGAGTAGCAGCGGGAAACGGGTGATCTGCTCGGCGATCCACGGACTGGCCGCGCACAGGGTGAGCAAGCGTCGCAGGGCACCGGGGTTTTCCGTGAGCAACACCAGATAGGCCGAACGTCGGGCGACCGCTTCGACCAGCGGTAGCACCCGCTCCAGCACCAGATCCGGGTTGTCATGCTCCACCGCCTGGGCCAGCAGGCGCGGGATAAACGCATCAAGACGCTCGCGACCCAGCCGCTGCATCGCGCGCAATTGCGGACTGCCACGCAGGCTCGCCAGCGCTTTCAGGGCCTTGGTCGCATCGGCGAAGCCGCCCTCTTCGAGCTGCCGGCAAGCGGCCTCTTCATCCTGCGCCTCTTCCCACAGCGGCAACCACTCACCGCCCACCACCACTTCGCAGTCGGCGCCCTCTTCTTCATCGGGATCGGCGATCACCTGCGCAAAGTGCCAGGCCACCCGGCCGCGCCAGAACATCAGTTTTTCGTGGAAGGCGTCCCAATCGGCGAAACCGAGCATGAACGCAATGCGTGCCTGATCCTGAGCGCCGTCCGGCAACATCTGGGTCTGGCGGTCGGCAATCGCCTGGATCGCGTGTTCGGTGTAACGCAGGAATTCGTAACCTTCGCGCAGCTCGCTGATCACCGCCGGCGGCAGGTAGCCCTGTCCTTCCAGCGTGCTCAGCACCTTTAATAAAGGACGCTGTTGCAGGCTGAGGTCGCGCCCGCCGTGGATCAACTGGAAGGCCTGGGCGATGAACTCGACTTCGCGGATCCCGCCGGAGCCGAGCTTGATGTTGTCGGCCATGCCCTTGCGCCGCACTTCCTGCTGGATCAGCTGCTTCATGGTGCGCAGCGCTTCGATCGCCGAGAAGTCCAGGTAACGGCGGTAAACGAACGGGCGCAGCATGTAGAGCAACTGTGCGCCCGCCGCTTGATCACCGGCCACCACCCGCGCCTTGATCATCGCGTAGCGTTCCCAGTCGCGGCCCTGATCCTGGTAATACTGTTCCAGCGCATTGAAGCTCAGCACTAGCGCGCCGGATGAACCGTACGGACGCAGGCGCATGTCGACGCGGAACACGAAGCCGTCGACCGTCATCGGGTCGAGGGCCTTGATCAGGCGCTGACCCAGACGAATGAAGAATTCCTGATTATCCAGCGCGCGTTTCACGCCGACGGTTTCGCCGCCCTCGGGATAGGCAAAGATCAGGTCGATGTCCGACGACAGATTCAACTCCACCGCGCCAAGCTTGCCCATACCGAGAATGACCATCTGCTGCGGCAGCCCGCTGCGCCGGCCGGTCGGCGTACCGAACTGCTGGCAATGGCGGCTGTACAGCCATTGGTAGGCCTGGTCGATGGTGGCGTCGGCCATGTCCGACAGGTCGCGGCAGGTCTGCACCAGATCGGCCTGGCGGTTGAGGTCACGCCAGATGATCCGCACTTGATGGCGTGCGCGCTGGCGGCGCAGGACGCGCCCGAGTTCGTCTTCGCTTTGCGCGGTGTTCACGGCGGCGGCAATCTGCGCGCACAATTCACCCGGTGCGAACGGCCGGTCGAGTTCGCCGGACTGCACCAGTGACAACAACATCAAAGGGTCACGAACGCTCTGTTCAATAACGAAATCGCTGGCGGCACTGACGCGGGCGAATTGCGCCCAGCGTTCCGGGGTCCAGTTGGAGAAGCCGTGATCGTCTTCCAGCGCGGCGACGGCCGTACGGAACGACTGCTCGGATCGAGTGACCAACGGCAGGAGAATGGCGGGGAGTTCAGCGAGCACGGGCAGGGTCATGGTCTATCCTTGATCGGCGTGTAAATGGCCGCTTGTAGTGTTTGATGAAAACCCGCTACGCGAAGGACTGTCGAACAAAAGTTAGAAATAGCTGAAATTTCTTCTTCTTTGGCATCCAGCATCAAACTTTCACCTTTTTCGGATGGTAATCGACCAACCTTAACGATTATTCTCACAACGCAGTCGGAGGCCACAAGCCTTTCCTCTGTAGTTTTACTACTCGTCTATACAGGCGAAAGGCTGAAATGCTCAAAGATTTGTAGTAAAACTACACGCCGCCGGAACAACCTGTCGGCAATCCAAGAATTTTAAATCGTCTGCCCACAAGGCCAGTCGCAAACTCAGGCAACCGATTCTGGAAGCCTTTCCGCCCTGGAGCAAGCCATGCAAGACCTCGATCCCGTCGAAACCCAGGAATGGCTGGACGCCCTGGAATCGGTTCTCGACAAAGAAGGCGAAGACCGTGCTCACTATCTGATGACCCGTATGGGTGAACTGGCGACCCGCAGCGGTTCGCAGCTCCCTTACGCCATCACCACGCCTTACCGCAACACCATCCCGGTAACCCACGAAGCACGCATGCCTGGCGACCTGTTCATGGAACGCCGCATTCGCTCGCTGGTACGCTGGAACGCGATGGCCATGGTAATGCGTACGAACCTGAAAGATTCTGACCTGGGTGGTCACATCTCCAGCTTCGCTTCCAGCGCGACCCTGTATGACATCGGCTTCAACTACTTCTTCCAGGCCCCGACCGACGAACACGGCGGCGACCTGATCTACTTCCAGGGCCACACCTCGCCAGGCGTTTACGCCCGTGCATTCATGGAAGGCCGCATCACCGAAGACCAGATGAACAACTTCCGCCAGGAAGTCGACGGTCAGGGCCTGTCGTCCTACCCGCACCCTTGGCTGATGCCTGACTTCTGGCAGTTCCCGACCGTATCCATGGGTCTGGGTCCGATCCAGGCGATCTACCAGGCACGCTTCATGAAGTACCTGGAACACCGCGGTTTCATCCAGCCGGGCAAACAGAAAGTCTGGTGCTTCCTGGGCGACGGCGAGTGCGACGAGCCGGAATCCCTGGGCGCGATCTCCCTGGCCGGCCGCGAGAAGCTGGACAACCTGATCTTCGTCATCAACTGCAACCTGCAGCGCCTCGACGGCCCGGTTCGCGGCAACGGCAAGATCATCCAGGAACTCGAAGGCGTGTTCCGCGGTGCACAGTGGAACGTGACCAAAGTCATCTGGGGCCGTTTCTGGGACCCACTGCTGGCCAAAGACGTCGACGGCATCCTGCAACGTCGCATGGACGAAGTCATCGACGGCGAGTACCAGAACTACAAAGCCAAAGACGGTGCGTTCGTTCGCGAGCACTTCTTCAACACGCCTGAACTCAAGGCGATGGTTGCCGACCTGTCCGACGACGAGATCTGGAAACTCAACCGTGGCGGCCACGACCCGTACAAGGTCTATGCGGCGTACCACGAAGCGGTCAACCACAAAGAACAACCAACCGTCATCCTCGCCAAGACCATCAAGGGTTATGGCACCGGTGCCGGCGAAGCGAAAAACACTGCGCACAACACCAAGAAAGTCGACGTCGACAGCCTGAAGTTGTTCCGCGATCGCTTCGACATCCCGGTCAAGGACGAAGAGCTGGAGAACCTGCCGTTCTTCAAGCCAGAGCCAAACAGCGCCGAAGCCCGCTACCTGAGCGAGCGCCGTGCCGCACTGGGCGGTTTCGTACCGCAGCGCCGCGCGCAGAGCTTCAGCGTACCGACGCCGGACCTGGACACCCTGAAAGCCATCCTCGATGGTTCGGGCGACCGTGAAATTTCCACCACCATGGCCTTCGTGCGGATCCTCGCGCAACTGGTCAAGGACAAGGAAATCGGCCCGCGCATCGTGCCAATCATCCCGGACGAAGCCCGTACCTTCGGTATGGAAGGCATGTTCCGTCAGCTGGGCATCTACTCCTCCGTCGGCCAGCTCTACGAGCCAGTCGATAAAGACCAGGTGATGTTCTACAAGGAAGACCAGAAAGGTCAGATCCTTGAAGAAGGCATCAACGAAGCGGGCGCCATGAGCTCCTTCATCGCTGCCGGTACTTCGTACTCCAGCCACAACCAGCCGATGCTGCCGTTCTACATCTTCTACTCGATGTTCGGCTTCCAGCGTATCGGTGACCTGGCCTGGGCCGCTGGCGACAGCCGTACCCGTGGTTTCCTGATCGGCGGCACCGCCGGCCGTACCACCCTGAACGGTGAAGGCCTGCAGCACGAAGACGGTCACAGCCACCTGCTGGCCGCGACCATCCCGAACTGCCGCACCTACGATCCGACCTACGGCTACGAGCTGGCGGTGATCATTCAGGACGGCATGAAGAAGATGACCGAAGAGCAACAGGACATCTTCTACTACATCACCGTGATGAACGAGTCGTACCAGCAGCCAGCCATGCCGGCCGGTGCCGAAGAAGGCATCAAGAAAGGCATGTACCTGCTCGAAGAAGACACCCGCGATGCAGCGCATCACGTACAGCTGATGGGCTCCGGCACCATCCTGCGTGAAGTGCGTGAAGCGGCGAAGATCCTGCGTGAAGAGTTCAACATCGGCGCCGACGTATGGAGCGTCACCAGCTTCAACGAACTGCGTCGCGACGGCCTGGCCGTAGAGCGCAGCAACCGTCTGAAGCCTGGCCAGAAGCCTAAGCAGAGCTACGTTGAAGAGTGCCTGAGCGGCCGTAAAGGTCCGGTGATTGCCTCTACCGACTACATGAAGCTGTTCGCCGAGCAGATCCGTCAGTGGGTACCGTCCAAGGAATTCAAAGTCCTGGGCACCGACGGTTTCGGCCGCAGCGACAGCCGCAAGAAACTGCGTCATTTCTTCGAAGTCGACCGTCATTTCGTGGTGTTGGCAGCCCTGGAAGCACTGGCTGACCGTGGTGATATCGAACCTAAAGTGGTGGCCGAGGCCATCGTCAAGTTCGGCATCGACCCGGAAAAACGCAACCCACTGGACTGCTGAGGAGACATTTTGTGAGCGAACTCATTCGCGTACCTGACATCGGCAGCGGTGAAGGTGAAGTAATTGAACTGTTTGTGAAGGTCGGCGACCGTATCGAAGCCGACCAGAGCATCCTGACCCTGGAATCGGACAAGGCCAGCATGGAAGTGCCGGCCCCGAAAGCCGGCGTCATCAAGAGCCTGAAAGTGAAGCTGGGCGACCGCCTGAAAGAAGGCGACGAACTGCTTGAGCTGGAAGTCGAGGGCGCCGCGCAAGCGGCCCCTGCACCTGCTGCTGCACCGGCTGCAAAAGCTGAAGCCAAACCGGCTGCCGCTCCTGCTGCTGCCGCGCCAGCCGCTGCCCCTGCTGCCCCTGCTGCCGCTTCGGTACAGCAAGTGCACGTGCCGGACATCGGCTCGTCGGGCAAGGCGCAGATCATCGAGATCCAGGTCAAGGTCGGCGACACCGTCGAGGCTGATCAATCGTTGATCACCCTGGAATCCGACAAGGCGAGCATGGAAATCCCGTCGCCTGCCGCGGGCGTGGTCAAGGCCATCAGCGTCAAGCTCAACGACGAAGTCGGCACTGGCGACCTGATTCTGGATCTGGAAGTGGCGGGGGCTGCGGCGCCTGCTGCGGCCGCTCCGGCTCAGGCTGCTGCGCCGGCCGCTGCCGCTGCGCCTGCTTCTGCGGCAGCCCCGGCTGCTCCAGTGGCTGACAGCGTTCAGGACATCCACGTTCCGGACATCGGTTCGGCCGGCAAGGCCAAGATCATCGAAGTCCTGGTCAAGGCTGGCGACAGCGTTGAAGCCGACCAGTCGCTGATCACTCTGGAATCCGACAAGGCAAGCATGGAAATCCCATCGCCTGCCGCTGGCGTGGTGGAAAGCATTTCCATCAAGCTGGACGACGAAGTCGGTACCGGCGACCTGATCCTCAAGCTGAAAGTCAAAGGCGCGGCCCCTGCTGCCCCTGCTGCCCCGGCTCCAGCTGCCGCCGCTGCTCCTAGCGCTCCGGCGCCAGCCGCTGCTGCTCCGGCTGCCGCTGCACCTGCTGCTGCCGCTCCGGTTGCTGCTCCGGCCAAGCCTGGCGCGAAAGTTCACGCCGGCCCTGCCGTGCGTCAACTGGCCCGCGAGTTCGGCGTCGAGCTGAGCGCCGTTGGCGCCAGCGGTCCGCACGGTCGCATCCTCAAGGAAGACGTGCAGGTTTACGTCAAGGCGATGATGCAGAAGGCCAAAGAAGCGCCAGCCGCTGGCGGTGCAACCGGTGGCGCGGGCATCCCGCCGATCCCGGTCGTGGACTTCAGCCGCTTCGGTGAAATCGAAGAAGTACCGATGACCCGCCTGATGCAGGTCGGCGCCGCCAACCTGCACCGCAGCTGGCTGAACGTGCCGCACGTGACGCAATTCGACTCGGCGGATATCACCGAGCTGGAAGCGTTCCGCGTTGCGCAGAAAGCCGTCGCCGAGAAGGCCGGCGTCAAGCTGACCATCCTGCCGCTGCTGCTCAAGACCTGTGCGCACCTGCTCAAAGAGCTGCCGGACTTCAACAGTTCGCTGGCGCCAAGCGGCAAGGCGATCATTCGCAAGAAGTACGTCAACATCGGTTTCGCGGTCGACACCCCGGATGGCCTGCTGGTACCGGTCATCAAGAACGTCGACCAGAAGAGCCTGCTGCAACTGGCCGCAGAAGCTGCTTCGCTAGCTGAAAAAGCCCGCACCAAGAAGCTCTCTTCGGACGAGATGCAAGGCGCCTGCTTCACCATTTCCAGCCTCGGCCACATTGGCGGCACCGGCTTCACGCCGATCGTCAACGCGCCGGAAGTGGCGATCCTCGGTGTTTCCAAGGCAACCATCCAGCCAGTCTGGGACGGCAAAGCCTTCCAGCCGAAACTGATGCTGCCACTGTCGCTGTCCTACGATCACCGTGTGATCAACGGCGCTGCTGCTGCACGCTTCACCCAGCGTCTGGGCAGCCTGTTGGGCGACATCCGCACCATCCTGCTGTAAAGCGTTCGGCCCTCCGGCAACGGAGGGCCGATTGCGTTCCACGTTTTCGGGCGCCACACGCTCGTACCTCAACCCCGTCAGTTTGACGGGGCTTTTTTTGCCCGAAGAAAAGTTACAACGCTTTTATTCCTACAACTTCGGTCTACTTAAGCCACGAGTCCAGTCCACTTCGCGCCGATATTTTTTATCCGCCGACAACTAACCTTGGCGGCACAAGTTAAACGAATAACTTGCTACACACTGACCGCTATTCAAGTATCAATTCGAACGGATTCGAACATGTTAAAACCAACTGTCGGCCCGATTATTGGCCATACAACAACTAATCACGCACGCATCTTCATGCGCGGCGACTCGCAAAACAACGCCACCACATTTGCCGGCCTGCGTTATCGAAAGCGCGACAGCAATCAATGGTCAAATAGCCTTTTTTCCCGTTTAAGTGCTTTGCGCGATTTTTGCCAGGTCTTTTCATTGAATGACCTGGAGAGCCATTGCGAGTATGAATACCAAGTGGGCTGGTTCAGCCCCATGAGCCCGGTGCATACCGTCGAGAGCATCGCCGAATTGCCTTTGCAATGGCCGCGCGAGATCTACCGCTTTCGCACCCGTGCCAGCGACGCCGCGCAGCCACGCGCTTATATCATCGGCTCCTGTCGCTACTTGCGCATGACCGCCGGCATTGCTTCCATGCCCCAAATTGGCGACCGTATATTCGCCTCGATCAATCAGTTGATCGAAGGCGCCGAGCCGCCGATCAGCGCCACCCTGATGACCGGAGACCAGATCTATGTCGACGACCTCAACCTGATTGCCCCGGATCGCGAGTACAAGGACATCCTCGATAAATACCGCACGGCCTTCTCGCAACCGAATATTCAGCGGCTGATGTCCGGCACTTCGACTTACATGATCCTCGACGATCACGAAATTGAAGACAACTGGCCGGCGAACGCCAGCAAGTCCGATCATGAGTTATATCGCAATGCAATGGCGGCGTATGAGTTGTATCAAGCCAGTCATAGTCCGGCGCATGAACTAACAGTTGATGGCGAGATTGATCATTCAAAACTGGCGCATTACTGGTATCAGTTCAGCGATGGCGATATTGAATGGTTTGTCACTGATAGCCGGACTCGGCGCAACCTGGCTGCTGATGATCGACGCATCCTGGACAGCGAGCAGGAACAGGCCTTGGTCGCCTGGCTGAGCAACAGCAAGGCACGGGTCAAATTCGTGGTCACCAGCGTGATGTTCTATCCGGATCGCAAACTGCACGGCGACGATGCCTGGAAAGCCTTCCCGGAGCAGCGCCTGCGTGTGCTGGAAACCATCCGCACCCGACAGATCAGGAATGTCGTATTCGTCTCGGGCGACGTGCACGGCTCGCTGACCTCGCGCCTGACCCATAGCGAAGACCCGGACTTCGAAGTCCACACCATCGTCTCCTCGCCGTTGTGTAACAGCAAACTTTTGCCCTATGCCACGGCGTCGACGTTCATCCTTGATCAGCCACTGGTACGCACTGCGGCGGGTGACTATCAACATGAGTTGACCAGCACTGTGGTCAGCGAAGACAACTTCGCCCATGTAGTGGTCGAGGCTGATCAGATTTTGATCAATTACCATGATCGAGATGGCAAGAAGCTGCAATCGCTCAGCCTGAAATTACGTTGAATCTAAAAGATCGCAGCCTTCGGCAGCTCCTGAAGGACATCGTATATCCCTGCAGGCGCTGCCGCAGGCTGCGATCTTTTGCTCTTTTCAACCACCCACTGGAGAAATGCCCCGAGCGGCCGACACATTCTTATAGCACTTGGCCTTCATCTCTCTTGTCAGTCGGTGCCGCAATGATGCAACCTTGCCGCAGGCAACAGTAAAGAGGGCGAGAGCCCGGCGCGTTCAGCATATTTCCAAGCGAGTTCCTTCATGAAGAGCCAACCCGATGCCGCCAGCCGTATGGCGGCCGAGGTAGTGACGCAGTTGCCTGTGCCCTCGCGGCTCGGCATGCTGCGTTTCGAGCGCTTGAATGAAGCCAGTTGGGCGATGCTGTTTCTCGATCCCAACTGCGAACGCCAGTTCGGCCAGCCGGCCGTTGAGCTCTGTGCACTGGTCGGTTCACCGTATGCCAGCCTGATGGAGCCTGAAGCGCGCTATCAGTTGCACGACGCGATCCAGCAGCAACTGCGCGACAGCCCGCATTATCTGGTGCGCTACACCCTGCACACCGCTGCGGGCGTGCTTAGCATCCTCGAACTCGGCGAAGCCTATAAACAGCACAATCGACACTTGCTGCGCGGTTATCTGCTGGCAGTCGATAACGTGTTCGACGAAGCGCCGACGCTGCCGTCCGTTGACCTCGAAACCCAGAACTCGCGCCTGCAGATCGCCCTCGAACTCAACCAACGTGCCCAGCAGGAACAGCTGCAGCACCTCGATCGCGTGCGCGCCCAGCAGGATCTGATTCTGCTGCTCGCCCGCCAGCGCTACAGCAGCCACAACTCGCTGCAGGAAGCCGCCGAACTGATCACCCGCTGCGCCTGCGACATCTATGAAATCGACTGCGCCAGCCTGTGGAACCTCGAAGGCAATCTGCTGGTGCCGATTTCCGCGTATCACCGCGCGACGCAGGAATACATCCTGCCGGAGGTGATCGACATCAGCGGTTTCCCCGACTACATGGAAGCGCTGCACGGCAGCCGCGCCATCGACGCGCATAATGCGATGCGCGACCCACGAACCCGCGAGATGGCCGAAGCTCTGCGCCCGCGTGACGTCAACGCCATGCTCGACGCCAGCATCCGCGTCGACGGCCAGGTGGTCGGCGTGCTCTGTCTGGAGCAGACCGGCGTCACCCGCGCCTGGCAGTCCGACGAAATCGCCTTTGCCGGTGAGCTGGCCGACCAGTTCGCCCAGGTCATCAACAACCACAACCGCCGCACCGCCACCAGCGCCCTGCACCTGTTCCAGCGTGCGGTTGAGCAAAGTGCCAACGCCTTTCTGCTGGTCAATTGCGACGGCGTGGTCGAGTACGTCAACCCGAGCTTCACCGCGATCACCCAGTACTCCACCGAGGAAGTCCACGGCCAGCGCCTGTCGGAGCTGCCGGCGCTGGAAAACCTCAGCGAGCTGCTGTTCGACGCACCCTCGGCGCTGGCCAAGAGCAACAGCTGGCAGGGCGAATTCAAGAGCCGGCGCAAAAACCTCGAACCGTACTGGGGCCAGTTGTCGATCTCCAAGGTGTATGGCGACAACCGTGAGCTGACGCACTACATCGGCATCTACGAAGACATCACCCAGACCAAACTGGCGCAGCAGCGCATCGAACGTCTGGCCTACACCGACAACCTGACCAACCTCGGCAACCGCCCGGCGTTTATCCGCAATCTGGACGAACGCTTCGCCCGCGACAGCGATACGCCGATCAGCCTGCTGCTGGTGGACATCGACAACTTCAAACGGATCAACGACAGCCTCGGGCACCAGACCGGTGACAAGTTGTTGATCAGCCTCGCCCGGCGCCTGCGCAACAGCCTCAGCCCGAGCGGCAGCCTCGCGCGTTTCGCCAGTAACGAATTTGCAGTGCTGCTCGACGACACCGACCTCGCCACCGGCCAACAGATCGCCAACCAATTACTGGCGACCCTCGACAAACCGATGTTCGTCGACAACCAGTTGATCAGCGTCACCGGTTCCGTGGGCCTGGCCTGCGCGCCGCTGCATGGCCGCGATCCGCAAACCCTGATGCGCAACGCCGGCCTCGCTCTGCACAAGGCCAAGGCCAATGGCAAACACCAGGTGCAGGTGTTCACCGAAGCGCTGAACGCCGAGGCCAGTTACAAGCTGTTCGTCGAGAACAACCTGCGCCGCGCCCTGACCCAGAACGAGCTGGACGTGTTCTACCAGCCCAAGCTGTGCCTGCGCAGCGGGCGCCTGCTGGGCATGGAAGCGCTGCTGCGCTGGAATCACCCGGAACGCGGGATGATCCGCCCGGACCAGTTCATCAGCGTTGCCGAAGAGACCGGCCTGATCATCCCGATCGGCAAGTGGATTGCGCGTCAGGCCTGCCGCATGAGCAAGGCGCTGACCGCCGCCGGTCTGGGCAATCTGCAAGTGGCGATCAATCTTTCGCCGAAGCAGTTCTCCGACCCGGATCTGGTCGCGTCCATCGCCAACATCCTCAAGGAAGAAGCGCTGCCGGCCAATCTGCTCGAACTGGAGCTGACCGAAGGCCTGCTGCTGGAAGCCACCGAAGACACCCACTTGCAGCTCGATCAGCTCAAGCGCCTGGGTCTGACCCTGGCCATGGACGACTTCGGTACCGGCTATTCGTCGCTCAGCTACCTGAAGAAATTCCCGATCGACATCATCAAGATCGATCGCAGCTTCATCCACGAAATCCCCGACAACCAGGACGACATGGAAATCACCTCCGCGGTAATCGCCATGGCGCACAACCTGAAACTCAAAGTCGTGGCCGAAGGCATCGAGACCGCCGAACAACTGGCGTTCCTGCGTCGCCACCGCTGCGACGTCGGCCAGGGCTACCTGTTCGACCGGCCGATCCCCGGCGCCGAGCTGATCCAGGCGCTCAAGCGCTACCCGCGCGGCCCGCTCTGCCTCTAAATCCCATCTGTCGAAGCCCCCCCTGTGGGAGCGAGCCTGCTCGCGAAGGCGTTATAGCCGTCGACATCATCGTCGCCTGACACACCGCTTTCGCGAGCAGGCTCGCTCCCACATTTGAATAGTGCGAAATCCGGCATCATTCGGCACACTGATGGTCTGACTTTTTACATCCCATCCTGACTGAGAGGAACGATCATGGTTCTGCGCTCGGAAATTCTGGTGAACAAAAACGTGCTACCGACCAAAGAACAAGCGCTGCCCGGCCGCGAAACCGCGATGACCCTGCCTGAAAAGCATTTCGTCTTCGAAGAAACTCCGCTGCTCGGCCCGTTTTTCCAGGACGTCGACTTTGCGATCTTCGGTCTGGGTTGCTTCTGGGGGGCGGAGCGCCGCTTCTGGCAGCGCGAAGGCGTGGTCAGCACCGTGGTCGGCTACGCCGGCGGCTACACGCCGAACCCGACCTACGAAGAAGTCTGCTCGGGCCTGACCGGCCACGCCGAAGTAGTGCTGGTGGTGTATGACAAGGACAAAGTCAGCTACGAAGAGCTGCTGGCGATGTTCTGGGAGCTGCACAACCCGACGCAGGGCATGCGTCAGGGCAACGACATCGGCACCCAGTACCGTTCGGTGATCTACGCCACCTCGCCAGAGCAACTGGACGCTGCGCTGAAGAGCAAAGCGGTGTATCAGGCTGAACTGTCGAAGGCGGGTCTGGGCGAAATCAGCACCGAGATCGAGCAGGCGCCGACCGTGTACTTCGCCGAGGCGTATCACCAGCAATATCTGGCGAAGAACCCTGAGGGCTATTGCGGGATTGGCGGCACCGGCGTGTGCATGCCACCGAGCCTGGCGGGTAACTAAACCCCAAAGCATCGCGGGCAAGCCCGCTCTCATAAGGTCGAGCGCGATTCCAGAATCTGCGCGAACCCTGTGGGAGCGGGCTTACCCGCGAAGGCGTCCGTTCAGACACCGCTAAAACAGTTGATCAGCTTTCAGCAATCAACCAATCCATCTGCCATCCACCCTGAGTCTGCCCAAGCTTCTTCGACAACCACGGCAGCAGCTCACGCAATTCTTCCTCCAGCCCCCACGGCGGATTGGCAATCGCCATCCCCGAGCCGTTGAGGCTGTTCGGCGTATCCAGCGGATGCACCAGCAGTTCCACGCGCAGCAACTTCGGCGCACCGGTACCCGCCAGATCCTGATAGAAACGTCGCAGCGCACGCTGGTCCTTTACCGGGTACCAGATCGCCGCCACGGTTTGGCGCATCCGGCCAATCGCTTCTTTCAGCGACGCCGCACACTTTTGCATCTCGTCGAGCTGCTCGAACGGCGGATCGATCAACATCACCGCACGCTTCTCCTGCACCGGCAGCATCGCCCGCGCCACATGCCAGCCCTCGCCCAGATGCACTTTCACCCGACGGTCACCGGCCATGTTCTCTTTGAGCTGCACGCCGTCTTCCGGGTGTTTCTCGTTGAGCATCACCCGGTCCTGAGGCCGGGTCAGACGCCGCGCCAACTCCGGCGAACCCGGGTAGTAGCGCAACTGGCCATCCGGGTTCATCTCGTGCAGCACCTTCATGTAGTCGGCGGTCAGCGCCGGAAGATCCGGCTGATCCCACAAACGCGCAATGCCTTCCAGGTACTCGCCGGTACGGTTGGCCTGATCACCCTGCAAGTCATACAAACCGATACCGGCGTGCGTATCGAGATAGGCAAACGGCTGCTCCTTGCGCGACATCAGCGCGATGAGGCGGGTCAAGGTCAGGTGTTTGAACACATCGGCGTGATTGCCGGCATGGAAGGCGTGACGATAATTCATGGCTGCTCCTGCGAGGGCCGTGAAGTTTACCTTTTACCGGGCGGCAAGTCAGGGGTTGGCGGCCGAGCGGGCCTCAACAGCAAAGATCGCAGCCTTCGGCAGCTCCTACACGGGATTGGCGTTCCCCCCTGTAGGAGCTGCCGAAGGCTGCGATCTTTTGCCCTTGCCTTTGTGGCGAGGGGATTCATCCCCGATGGGCTGCGCAGCGGCCCCAAGACCTCAATCCCTCATTCCGTCTGACGCCGCGACAACCTGGTTGCGGCCGCTATGCAGCCGAGCGGGAGCAAGCTCCCTCGCCACAAAAACGCTCTCAAACTTACAGGGATAGGTTGCCGAGGCGTTTGCCGATGACATCCAGCACATCGCAGCCGTCACGCAGCGGAATGGCGCAGAGCATGGCGAAGTCGCTGAGGATGATGGAGTCGCATTCGACCGAGCCGCGCATGCACATGTTTTCCAGCACTTGAATCACGGCGCGGATGCGGTGGTTGGCGGCGTCCATGAGGATGTCGAGGGGGACTTGGGTGTCGATGAACAGAGTGGGCATGTCGCTGCAGTTGCCGGTCAGGGCCATGAAGCGGTTGTCGGGATGGGGGATGATTTTTTCGTAGGGTGGGTCGGGTTTAAGCATCGCCATATTTTCTACCATGGATGTGAAAATGAACTGCCTCGCTCCTTCCTACGGGATCGGGTGGCAGCTGTGCACGGGAGTAGGAACCGACCCATGGAATTCGGCCACGCCAAAGCGTGCCCCGCACACAGCCGCCGCTAAAGATATTGCTGGCACAAGTTACATGTCGCAATTAAATCAACAGCGCTGATGCACCATAGGTAACGGGTTCCTACACCCTGTCACCACTCTCGCGGTGACAACGAAAAGACTATCCCCGCAACCCACCGCCCACCAGTTCATGAAATCCGCCGCAACTCGCGGGAAATTTCCGAAGCCTTCGCCCGGAAATTTCACTCCGCTTCGTCCTGCAAATATGCCAATAACGCCGATTGCGACGATTCTTCCGACGCCGAAACCTGAAAAAACTGCTGAACCTTGCAGCGCAACACAGCCTGCGGAAACGCCTCGTACAGCGCCGGATGCTCCTCGCTCAGCCACTGCAGCGCATTCCCGATCCGGACTGAATTCCCTGCTGAAGCCAGCACTGACTCAGGCACTTTCCACCAGGGAAACACCCGCCCTGAAACCTGCGCCCTGCCCCCGATATCCACGGCCTGTCCGTTGATCAAACCGCGCGAAATCACCGGCATCAACTGCGCCGATTGCACTTCATCGGACTGCAGGATCGGCAACAAAAACCGCCCATCCCAGAAGCGGAAAAACACCGCTGTGCCCGGCATCAGCACTTGAGTCAAACTGCGAAAATGCTCAACTACCACCTCAAGGCTCGCGGAAGACACCGCCAACCACCCCCAGTCGCGAGACTCGGTACTCGCCACCCAATCGAGAAACTCACTGTCCGCAGCGACAATTCCCACGAAGGGCATCACCGCATCCCACTCGGCGTAGATCGTCTCTGCCCAGATCGGGCTCGGTGCAACCAGCGGAGGCCTGGCGTCGCTGGCGCTACTGAAGATCGCGAACAGTTGCTCCGCAGGTTTCAGCGGTTCACGCGCCAACCACTCTGCAGGTGTGAGGCACTCAGGCAGCACAGACACCGTCCTTGCAGCGCTCGCATTCTTCGCAGAATGGTGCATCACCTTTAAAGCTCATGATTTGCGCAGCAGTGAGCAGGGCCGCTGGTGCTGCTGCGAGTTTTGCCGGCAACCCCGGCACACTCGGCGCCGCGCTCATCGCCGCCATTGGCGCCCCACCCACGACAATCGGCACGCTACTGAAAATCCCGCCGGGACCGATGTTGATCCACTGCCCGCCGGCCTGAATCGTCGCGCTCGCGCCACCGTCGATCACCACTTGTTGCCCGGCACTGACGTGAATTTGTGCGCTCGCACTGGTTGCCTGACTACTCACCCGAATATGCCGATCACCAATAACCGTGAGGTGATCGTCCTGTTTCACTTCGGTCTGGCGCTGGCCGTGGGTGATGCGCTGCTCGTCAGCCTTGAGTTCATGGCTGGCAAGGCCAGTGACGACAATGCTGCGCTGGTTGTCGACCTGCACCTGCTGGTCGTGCAGGACATGCTGCGTCCAGTTGCGCTGGGCGCGCAGGTAGATTTCTTCGGCGCCCTTTTTGTCCTCGATGCGCAGCTCGTTGTAACCGCCACCACCGGGGCTGCTCTGGCTGCGGAAGATGCTGCGGGTCTGGTCGGTGGGCAGGTCCAGCGGCAGCGGAGTTGCGGCGTTTGGCAGGCAACCCATCACCAACGGTTTGTCGGCATCGGCATCGATGAAACCGACCAGCACTTCCATGCCGACCCGCGGGATCAGCACGCTGCCGTAATGATCATGCGCCCAACCCGTGGCAACGCGCAGCCAGCAACTGGAATGCTCGTTGAGCTCGCCGTCACGATCCCAGGCCAGTTGCACCTTGACCCGGCCGTACTCGTCGCAATGGATTTCCGTGTCTTGCGGCCCGGTGACCACGGCCGGTTGATAACCGGGCATGCGCGGTTTTTCCGGCCCCAACGCCGGGCGAAAGAACACCTCCCACGGCGTGGCAAGAAAGGTATTACGGTAACCCTGGAATGTTTCCCCATCGCTGGTCACCGATTCCTCCAGCACTTGCGGCTGTCGGCCATGATGCTCGATGACGGTGAGCAGCCACAGGTCATTCCAGTCCTGGCGCGGATGCTCGCTCAGTTGCAGGAAATGTCCGCAAACCAGTGCGGATACGTCGCTGATGCCCTCAGCCTGACGGTAGTCGGCGACATGCCTTTCCAGCGTACGTTGCGCCAGTTGCCTGCCGGTTTCTCGATCGTTGAATTGGCCGGGAAAGTGATAGTCCTCGAGCACCGGGCGCTGCTCACTGTCGCTGCGGCTTTGCAGTTGCAGTCGCGGCTTTTCGAAGTTGTAGTCGCGCCGGGTGACCACGCTGGTGCGAGTCTCCACCCGGACGTTGAAGCGCTTGATGGCCGGCGCCGTTGACGCCATGCCGCTGCCCGGCAGATACAGCGTCGGCTCGGCCAGGCGCGGAAACACCGTTTGATCGTCGCCGAACACCAACAGATGGCCTTCGGGACTGTGCTGAAAGTGGTAATGAATGCCGACCTCGGCACACAGGCGCTGGATGAACGCCAGATCGCTCTCGGCGTATTGCACGCAATATTCCCGCACAGGGTAATCGCTGCCGAGGCGGAACTCGAAGGCATCGCGCAGGATTGCGTGATCCTTGAGGATCTGCGCGACGATCTGTGGAACCGTCTGATGCTGAAAAATCCGCTGGTTGATGCGGTGACCGAGGTAGGTCAGACGCGACACCAGGCTCAGGTGGTAGCGCGTCAGACGTTTCCCGGAATCGCCCTGCCCGACCTGATAAATCTGACCATGGACACCGGAACCTTCCGCATCGAAGCTCAGAAACGCCTGACGGTGCAGCAGGCTTTCGAGGTCCAGATCCGGACGCTCACTGACCAGTTCCAGCTCGAAACGAAAGGGTTGGCTGATGGCTTCCTTGCCCGTGAACTCAAGGACTTTGAGATCAACTTGGGCGCCTTCGAGGGTCAACGTGAAACGCGGTTGATTGGCAGGCGCGAACATCCGATGTCTCTCTGCAGATTGAGGGCGGGCGATTCTGCATGAGGGGCAAGAGGTGTTGGGTGGGTGACGGGAAAATCAGAATTGCCCTACTTTTTCTGGCGAAAAAGCCTTCGCAAATCGGTGTATCCGACTACAGACAACCCTCTCAAACTCACCACCGATCCCCCGTGGGAGCGAGCCTGCTCGCGAAAGCGGCATGTCAGTCGACACATTCATTCAATGATCAATCGCATTCGCGAGCAGGCTCGCTCCCACATTGGATCTCCACAGGACTCGAGAAATCACAGGCACAAAAAAACGGCCCGCCTCCTTGTAGGAAACGGGCCGTTTTTCTGTGAGCCGCAGCTCAGTGCATCACTTGTTCAGATGGAAATCTTTTTCCGCTGCCTGGAAGCGCTGCACCATGCCAGCAGTCGGCGCGCCGAGCTTGCTGACGATGTAGATCGCCAGGCTGGCGAAGATGAAGCCCGGGATGATTTCGTACAGACCCAGCAGTTCGAAATGCTTCCAGACCACTACGGTGATCGCGCCGACCAGGATGCCGGCCAGTGCGCCGTTGCGGGTCATGTCCTTCCAGATCACCGAGATCAGCACCACCGGACCGAACGCGGCACCGAAACCGGCCCAGGCGTAGGACACCAGGCCCAGTACGCGGTTTTCCGGGTTGGCGGCCATGGCGATAGCGATCAGCGCTACCAGCAACACCATCGCGCGACCGACCCACACCAGTTCCACCTGGGAAGCGGATTTGCGCAGGAAGGTTTTGTAGAAGTCCTCAGTCAGAGCGCTCGAGCAAACCAGCAGCTGGCAGCTCAGGGTGCTCATCACAGCGGCGAGAATCGCCGACAGCAGGACACCGGCCACCCACGGGTTGAAGAGGATTTTCGCCAGTTCGATGAACACCCGCTCGTGGTTCTCGGTGACTGGGCCGGCGACTTCCGGGTGCGCCGAGAAGTAGGCGATACCGAAGAAACCCACGGCGACGGTGCCGCCCAGGCACAGGATCATCCAGGTCATGGAGATACGACGGGCGTTGGCAATCGACTTCACCGAATCAGCGGCCATGAAACGCGCGAGGATGTGCGGTTGACCGAAGTAACCCAGACCCCAGCCCATCAGCGAGATGATGCCGATGAAGGTAGTGCCCTTAAGCATGTCGAAGTTGCTTGGGTCCTGGGCTTCGATGGCGAGGAACGTGGTATCGACACCACCGGTGGCCAGCAGCACGATGATCGGCGTCAGCAGCAGGGCGAAGATCATCAGCGTGGCTTGTACGGTGTCAGTCCAGCTCACCGCGAGGAAACCGCCGACGAAGGTGTAGGCAATCGTCGCCGCAGCACCGGCCCACAGCGCCGTCTCGTAGGACATGCCGAAGGTGCTTTCGAACAGACGGGCGCCAGCCACGATGCCGGAAGCGCAGTAAATGGTGAAGAACACCAGAATCACCACCGCCGAGATGATACGCAGCAGGCCGCTTTTGTCTTCGAAACGGCTGGAGAAGTAGTCCGGCAGAGTCAGGGCATCGCCGTTGTGCTCGGTCTGCACGCGCAGACGGCCGGCGACGAACAGCCAGTTCAGGTAGGCGCCGACGATCAGGCCGATGGCGATCCAGCTTTCGGACAGACCGGACATGTAGATGGCACCCGGCAGGCCCATCAGCAACCAGCCGCTCATGTCGGAAGCACCGGCGGACAGAGCCGTCACGACGCTGCCCAGGCTGCGGCCGCCAAGAATGTAGTCTGAAAGGTTGTTGGTGGAGCGATAGGCCATGAAGCCGATCAGCACCATTGCTGCGATGTAGATCACGAACGTGATCAGTGTTGGATTGCTTACGCTCATTAAGTTACGCCCTGGCTTTGTTTTTATGTTGCAGCGGTGATTGATCGCCCACAAACGACGACGTTTGGCAGACGAAACGGGATCCCGCGCATTTAGGACTGATGTTTCCCCAGGAAAGCCACCAGCCGATGCACCGGGTATTCCCGGTTGCACCTTGGGCGCGAATGCTATGCAACAAAGTAAAAAAGGTGCAACCAGTTTCTGGCGATTAAGTTGCACCCAGTCGGATATACCGATAAATATGCCGTTTTTGCTCCTTTTTAGCGCAGTCACGGCGCTCCGCTAGAAGTAAAAGCACCAAGCAGGAGCGGCACTTCAGTACCAGAAAATAATTCCTGACGAAGCGTTTATTTTTCCGACAAAAAAAGGGTTGCACCCGGTTGCACCTCTTCCGACGCACGGCTAATCTTGCCGCCAGCTGATGCCACGCAACTGTGGCAACCATGAGGATAAAAATATGGCTACCACCACCCTTGGGGTCAAACTCGATGACCCGACCCGCGAGCGCCTGAAGGCTGCCGCGACCTCGATTGATCGCACACCGCACTGGCTGATCAAGCAGGCAATTTTCAATTACCTGGAAAAACTCGAGGGTGGTGCAACCCTGACCGAGCTGAACGGTTTGACCGCCAAAGACACCGACGATGCCGGTGAAGTCCATACCGATCACGCCCACCAGTGCTTCCTCGAATTCGCTGAAAGCATCCTGCCGCAATCGGTGCTGCGCGCTTCGATCACTGCTGCTTACCGCCGCCCTGAGCCGGAAGTGGTGCCGATGCTGATCGAGCAGGCACGCCTGCCGGCACCGATGGCCGAAGCCACCAACAAACTCGCTGCGACCATCGCGGAAAAACTGCGTAACCAGAAAAGTGCCGGCGGTCGTGCAGGCATTGTTCAGGGTCTGCTGCAGGAATTTTCCCTGTCGTCTCAGGAAGGCGTGGCCCTGATGTGCCTGGCCGAAGCGCTGCTGCGTATCCCGGACAAAGGCACTCGCGATGCGCTGATCCGCGACAAGATCAGCACCGGCAACTGGCAGCCGCACCTGGGCAACAGCCCGTCGCTGTTCGTCAACGCCGCCACCTGGGGTCTGCTGCTGACAGGCAAGCTTGTTTCCACGCACAACGAAGCCGGCCTGACTTCGTCGCTGAGCCGGATCATCGGCAAGAGCGGCGAGCCGATGATCCGCAAGGGCGTCGACATGGCCATGCGTCTGATGGGCGAGCAGTTCGTCACCGGCGAAACCATCGCCGAAGCGCTGGCCAACGCGAGCAAGTTCGAAGCCAAGGGCTTCCGTTATTCCTACGACATGCTCGGTGAAGCGGCACTCACCGAACACGACGCGCAGAAGTACCTGGCGTCGTACGAACAAGCCATCCACTCGATCGGCAAAGCCTCCCACGGCCGCGGGATTTATGAAGGCCCGGGCATTTCCATCAAGCTTTCGGCCCTGCACCCGCGCTACAGCCGTGCGCAATACGAGCGCGTGATGGACGAGCTGTACCCGCGCCTGCTGTCGCTGACCCTGTTGGCCAAGCAATATGACATCGGCCTGAACATCGACGCCGAAGAAGCCGACCGCCTGGAGCTGTCGCTGGATCTGCTCGAGCGCCTGTGCTTCGAACCGCAACTGACCGGCTGGAACGGCATCGGCTTCGTGATTCAGGCTTACCAGAAGCGTTGCCCATACGTGATCGACTACGTGATCGATCTGGCCCGTCGCAGCCGTCATCGCCTGATGATCCGTCTGGTGAAAGGCGCGTACTGGGACAGCGAAATCAAGCGCGCCCAGGTCGAAGGCCTGGAAGGCTATCCGGTCTACACCCGCAAGGTGTACACCGACGTGTCCTACATTGCCTGCGCACGCAAACTGCTTTCGGTGCCGGAAGTCATCTACCCGCAGTTCGCCACGCACAACGCCCACACCCTGTCGGCGATTTACCACATTGCCGGTCAGAACTATTATCCGGGCCAGTACGAATTCCAGTGCCTGCACGGCATGGGCGAACCGCTCTACGAGCAAGTTGTAGGCAAAGTTTCCGAAGGCAAGCTGAACCGTCCGTGCCGCGTGTACGCACCGGTCGGTACCCACGAAACCCTGCTGGCGTACCTCGTGCGTCGTCTGCTGGAAAACGGCGCCAACACTTCGTTCGTCAACCGCATCGCCGACCAGTCGATTTCGATTCAGGAACTGGTGGCCGATCCGGTGGCGCAGATCGAGCAGATGGCGACCGTGGAAGGTGGTTTCGGCCTGCCGCACCCACGCATTCCGCTGCCGCGTGACCTCTACGGCGCCGATCGCGCCAACTCCGCCGGCATCGACATGGCCAACGAACATCGTCTGGCCTCGCTGTCCTGCGCCCTGCTCGCCACTGCGCACAACAACTGGAAAGCCGTGCCGATGCTCGGTTGCGCTTCCAGCAACGAAGCCCCGGCACCGGTGCTGAACCCGGCGGATCACCGCGATGTGGTCGGTCACGTGCAGGAAGCCACCGTCGAAGACGTCGACAACGCGATCCAGTGCGCGCTGAATGCTGCGCCAATCTGGCAGGCTACCCCGCCAGCCGAGCGCGCGGCGATTTTGGAGCGTGCCGCCGACCTGATGGAAGGCGAGATCCAACCGTTGATGGGCCTGCTGGCCCGTGAAGCCGGCAAGACCTTCGCCAACGCCATTGCTGAGGTGCGTGAAGCGGTCGACTTCCTGCGTTACTACGCGGTGCAGGCGCGCAACGATTTCAGCAACGACGCCCACCGCCCACTGGGCCCGGTGGTGTGCATCAGCCCGTGGAACTTCCCGCTGGCCATCTTCAGTGGTCAGGTCGCTGCCGCACTGGCCGCCGGTAACCCGGTACTGGCCAAACCTGCGGAACAGACGCCGCTGGTTGCCGCGCAAGCCGTACGTTTGCTGCTGGAAGCCGGGATTCCCGAAGGCGTGCTGCAACTGCTGCCGGGTCGCGGTGAAACCGTCGGTGCCGGTCTGGTCGGTGATGAGCGCGTCAAAGGCGTGATGTTCACCGGTTCCACCGAAGTCGCGCGCCTGCTGCAACGCAACATTGCTGGCCGTCTCGACAGCCAGGGCCGTCCGATTCCGCTGATCGCCGAAACCGGCGGGCAGAACGCGATGATCGTCGACTCTTCGGCGCTGACCGAACAAGTGGTGATCGACGTGGTGTCCTCGGCCTTCGACAGTGCCGGCCAGCGTTGCTCGGCCCTGCGCGTGCTGTGCCTGCAGGAAGATTCCGCCGACCGTGTCATCGAAATGCTCAAAGGCGCGATGGCTGAAAGCCGCCTCGGCAACCCTGAGCGCCTGTCCGTGGACATTGGCCCGGTGATCGACGTTGAAGCCAAGGCCGGTATCGACAAGCACATCCAGGCCATGCGCGATAAAGGTCGCAGCGTCTATCAGGTGGCTATCGCCGACAGCGAAGAAGTCAAACGCGGCACCTTCGTCATGCCGACCCTGATCGAGCTGGAAAGCTTCGACGAGCTGCAACGCGAGATCTTCGGCCCGGTGCTGCACGTGGTGCGCTACAAGCGCAAGGACATCGACCAGTTGATCGGCCAGATCAATGCCTCCGGTTATGGCCTGACCCTCGGCGTACACACCCGCATCGACGAGACCATCGCCAAGGTGATCGACAACGTCAACGCCGGTAACGTCTACGTCAACCGCAACATCGTCGGTGCTGTGGTCGGCGTGCAGCCATTCGGCGGCGAAGGCCTGTCGGGTACTGGCCCGAAAGCCGGCGGTCCGCTGTACCTGTACCGTCTGCTGTCGACCCGCCCTACTGACGCGATCGAACAATCCTTCGCTCGCGGTGATGCAGTCGTCGCCCCGGACGTGCGTCTGCGTGATGCCATGAGCAAACCGCTGAACGCCTTCAAGGCTTGGGCCGAAAGCAACCAGTACGCCGAACTGAGCACACTGTGCGTGCAGTACGCCGCGCAATCGCAAAGCGGCATCACCCGCGTGCTGACCGGCCCGACCGGCGAGAAGAACAGCTACGCGATCCTGCCGCGTGAACACGTGCTGTGCCTGGCCGACGTCGAAGGCGATCTGCTGACCCAACTGGCGGCGGTATTGGCGGTCGGCGGTTCGGCGGTATGGCCGGAGTCCGACATCAGCAAGGCATTGTTCACACGCCTGCCGAAGGAAGTTCAGGCGCGGATCAAACGGGTTGCCGACTGGCACAAGGATGAAGTGGTGTTTGATGCCGTGCTGCATCACGGCCATTCCGACCAGTTGCGTGGTGTCTGCCAGCAGATTGCCAAGCGCGCCGGTGCGATCGTTGGCGTTCAGGGCCTGTCCCAGGGCGAGACCAACATTGCGCTGGAGCGTCTGGTGATCGAGCGTGCATTGAGCGTCAACACCGCGGCGGCGGGGGGTAATGCCAGCCTGATGACTATCGGTTAAACCCGAGAAGTCAGGCAACCGCGATGGTTGCCTGACAATCAAATCCCAATGTGGGAGCGGGCTTGCTCGCGAAGGCGTTGTGTCAGTCGACATCTCCAGTGACTGATCCACCGCATTCGCGAGCAAGCCCGCTCCCACAGTTGTTTTGGGGTGTTTGTTAAGTCGGTGCTCGGCTCCAACATCACCGTCATCAATCATCCTGTTCAGCCTTTATCAGCAAGCCTAGACTCGGCCCAACCCCAATTTTCAGGTAGGCCGCCATGTCCGAGACGCTGCTCAGTTCCCGCAATCTGGCTTTCGAGCTGTACGAAGTCCTCGATGCAGAGGGCCTGACCCGGCGTGAGCGCTTCGTCGAACACAACCGCGAGACCTTCGACGCGGCCATCGGCACCGCGCGCAGCATCGCCGAGAAATACTTCGCACCGCACAACCGCAAGGGCGACGAGAACGAGCCGCGCTACGAGAGCGGTCAGGCGATGCTGATTCCCGAAGTGAAACCGGCGGTGGACGCGTTCCTCGAGGCCGGCTTCCTCAATGCCGCGCGAAGCTTCGAAGCCGGCGGCATGCAACTGCCGACACTGTTGTCGCAAGCCTGCTTTGCGCACTTTCAAGCGGCGAACGCGGCGACTACTTCCTACCCGTTCCTGACCATGGGCGCGGCCAATCTGATCGAAAGCTTTGGCACCGACGAGCAGAAACAGCGATTCCTGCAACCGATGATCGACGGCCGTTTCTTCGGCACCATGGCCCTGACCGAACCGCACGCCGGTTCCTCGCTGTCGGATATTCGTACCCGCGCCGAGCCGGCGTCTGACGGCACCTATCGCCTGAAGGGCAACAAGATCTTCATTTCCGGCGGCGATCATCCGCTGTCGGAAAACATCGTGCACATGGTGCTGGCCAAACTGCCCGACGCGCCGCCAGGCGTGAAAGGTATTTCGCTGTTCATCGTGCCGAAGTTTCTGGTCAATGATGACGGCAGCCTCGGCCAGCGCAATGATGTGCTGCTGGCCGGGCTGTTCCACAAGATGGGCTGGCGCGGCACCACTTCCACCGCGCTGAACTTCGGCGATAACGGCGAGTGCGTCGGCTATCTGGTGGGCAAGCCGCATCATGGCTTGAGCTACATGTTCCAGATGATGAACGAGGCGCGGATCGGCGTCGGCATGGGCGCAGTGATGCTCGGTTACGCCGGCTACCTGTACTCGCTGGAATACGCCCGCGAACGCCCGCAAGGCCGAGTGCCGGACAGCAAGGATCCGAGCACGGCGCCGGTGGCGATCATTCAGCACGCGGACGTCAGACGCATGCTGCTGACGCAAAAATCCTACGTCGAAGGGGCGTTTGACCTCGGCCTGTACGCGGCGCGGCTGTTCGATGACACCACCACGCTGGAAACCGAAGCCGAGCGCAAACAGGCCCACGAGCTGCTGGACTTGCTGACGCCGATCGTCAAATCCTGGCCGTCGGAGTTCTGCCTGAAGGCCAACGAACTGGCGATCCAGATCCTCGGCGGTCACGGCTACACCCGCGAATACCCGGTGGAACAGTACTACCGCGATAACCGCCTGAACCCGATCCACGAAGGCACTCACGGCATTCAGTCGCTGGACTTGCTCGGGCGCAAACTGGCGCAGTACGGCGGCGCCGGATTGAAGCAACTGATCCGTCTGATCGCCAACACCGCCGAGCGCGCGACCGCGTATGAATCGTTGACCGCACTGCGTGAGCCACTGGAGCAACTGGTGGCGCGCCTGCAAACAGTCACCATCGGTTTGCTCACCGATCTAGCGCAGGGCAAGGTCAACAGCAGCCTGGCGAATTCGGCGCTGTACCTGAAAGTGTTCGGGCACACGGTGATTGGCTGGCGCTGGCTGGAACAGGCGATCCGCGCCGAGGAGGGGCTGGCCAAGGGCAATACGGCGGATGCTGACTTCTATAAGGGCAAGCTACAGGCGGCGCGGTATTTCCTGACGTGGGAAGTGCCGGGCTGTCACCATGAGCTGGCGTTGCTGGAGGCGCGGGATGATACGTGTCTGGCGATGCAGGATGCGTGGTTTTGATCCAGGAGCTTTTTAGCGGCTGAAACCATTCGCGAGCAGGCTCGCTCCCACAGGTATTGAGGTGATCACGGCTTATGTGAACACACCGGAGCCAATGTGCGAGCGAGCCTGCTCGCGAAGGCATCAGCCCAGGCTACGCATCAATCAGCTCAACTTGAACCCACCCATCTGCCTTGCCAGATCATCCGCCAACCGCTGCAACATCTGACAATCCTCGCGACACGCCCGCACCTCGCCCGCCGTGGCGCGGGCCAGATCGGAAATTCCCTGCACGTTGCGGTTGATCTCTTCAGTCACCGCCGACTGTTCTTCTGTCGCGGTTGCCACTTGATGGTTCATGTCGCTGATGCGCTCGACCTGCCCGGTAATCGCAGTCAACGACGCGCCGGTACGCTGGCTCGACTCAACCCCGGTGCCGGTCGCAGCCTGACCCGTACGCATCGATGACACGGCATTCTCGGCGCCTTGCTTGAGGCTGCCGATCATTTGCTGAATCTCGTCGGTGGAGGCCTGGGTTCTGCGCGCCAAGGTGCGCACTTCATCCGCCACCACGGCAAACCCGCGCCCCATATCTCCGGCCCGCGCCGCTTCAATCGCCGCGTTGAGCGCCAGCAAGTTGGTCTGCTCGGATACCCCGCGAATCACCGCCAGCACCGAATCGATCGACGCCACCTGATGCGCCAGCTCACCCACCGCGCCCGCCGCCACGCCAATCTCATCGGACATGCTTTCGATGTGACGGATCGAGCCGCCGACCACTTCTCGTGCCTGCAGCGCTTCATCGCGAGCAGTTTGTGAGGCAAGCGCGGCGTTGCCGGCGTTCTGCGCGATTTCCTGCACAGTCAGGCCCATCTCGTGCACCGCCGTGGCGACCATGTCGGTCATTTCCTGCTGACGCCCGGAGCGTTCAGCGGTGTTTTCCACCACCTTCGCCACCTGCCCAACGGCTGTGCGCAGACGTTCGCTGGTGGTCAGGACTTCGCCGATCAGCCCGCGCTGGCTGTCGAGGAAACGGTTGAAGCCTCGGGCCAGGTCGCCCAGTTCATCGGCGCGGCTGGAATCTAACCGATGGGTCAAATCTCCACCGCCGCTACCGATCGCTACCAGCGCGGCTGTTACTTGACGAATCGGTCGCACCAGCCCTTGGGCCAGCCACACCACCAGCGCCAGGCACACCAGTGCCACCGCCAGACCGATGCCGCCGCTCATCCACATCGCCTTGCGGGCTTCGGCGTAGATCTGCGATTGCGGCACTTCGGCCACCAGCGTCCAGCCCAGATCGCGCAGCGGCAGGCTGAAGGCGAGGAAGTCTTCGCCATCGCGCTGGAAGGAACTGCTGGTGGCAACTTTTTGACCCATGACCGCTTGCGCCGCCGACGCACCGATCTGCTCCGTGAGGGTGCGCTTGCCACTGAACTGCGCCTCGGGGTGAACCTGGATCAAACCGTCGGAACGCACGAGATAGACCTTACCGCGCTCGCCAAAGCTGAAGTTGTGGATCAGCTCAGACAGCTCTTTCATGCTCAGGCCCAGTCCCGCGACGCCGACCACTTTGCCGGCCTGCTCGACCTTCAAGTCGATGAACAGTGCCAATTCTCCGGTGGCGCCATCGTTGTCGATGTTCAGGGTGCGCGGCTGATGGCTGTCGAGGAAGGAATAAAACCAGGCATCGGCCGGTTTGGCCCGACTGAGGGTGCGGTCGAGGCCTTTTTCGGTGATGTAGTGATTGGAATCGGTGCCGATGATCAGTGCTGTGAAGGCTTTATGTTCGGCGCGGATGCCCTCCAGATACTGCGCGAAGGCCGCTGTTTTGCTGCTGTCTTCACCCGACGCCAACCAGTCGCGCACCATGGAATTGCTGGCGATGTCTTTGGCGGCGGTCAGCGGCTGGACGAGGATGCGTTCGATGTCGTTGCGCGTCGCTTCGATGCTCGACGGCAGCGCTTGTTCGACCAGATAGCTCTGGGCGAGGCGGTTGACCACCAGGGTATAAATGCCAACCACGATAAGGATGCTGACCAGCAGGGCGGTGCCCATGCTGAGAATCAGCTGCCATTGAATACTGCGTCGCCACAACTGCATGGAGCACCCCCAAAGAATAAGTGGCCGAAACAATGCAACAGCCGTGCCGATTGTATACAACCTGATCGACAATTTATTCTTTGGTTGTGCGCAACCCAATCAGCCCTGATTGATGGTCTTGGCGATGGTGTCGACCGTGGCGCTGACTTGCTCTTGGTAACGGTCGAGTTCTGCCTGATGCTGCTTCTTCATTTCGATCTGCTGCGAGCACAGGTTCATCGCTGCCAGCACCAGCAAGCGGTCACCGATCAGTGTCGGGTATTTGCGTTTGGTGTCGGCCAGTGCGGCTTTAAGCATCAGTGCGGCATCCAGCAGGGTCTGTTCTTCCCCGGCCGGTGCCTTGATCGAATAGTCCTCCCCGAGAATGGAGATGACTTTTACCCCTGCGGTGCCGTGGTTCATGCGCTGACAGGGCCTGCGTTGACGCGATCAACCAGAGCCTGGATGCGCGCTGCGGTGGCGCCGTGCTTCTCTTCCTGTTCCATCAGGCTCAGTTGCAGGCTTTCGTTTTCATCCTTGGCCTGGGCCAGTTCCGTGGACAGGGTCTGGTTGGTTTGCGTGAGGGTCTGGTTCTGTTGCACCAGGTCGCTGACGAGCTGTTCCAATTGGCTGAGGGATGCTTCCAACATTTTGATCTTCCAGGCGTTTTTCAAAGGGCGCGTACGATAAAGAAAAGTCACTGCGGATGCCAGGGTTATACCGGCGCAAGGCCTTGATTTTCCTGGCGGCCGACCGTTCTCGCGAGTTTAAAAGACTGTGATCTGCCGATCTGGTTCCTGCACTTCGTCGCTCAGGCCCATATGCGACAAATACGCACAGTCCCTCAAGACTTTAGTCGTATGACCGATAAGTCATCCATACAGCAGTCTCAGCCCGCATGGATGCGGCCCTTTTTGGTATCCGCGCCATGTCCCTTCGCAATATGAATATCGCCCCCCGGGCGTTCACCGGCTTCGCCCTGATCGGCGGCCTGATGCTGATTCTCGGCGTGTTCGCCCTGAACCAGATGAGCAAAATCCGCGGCGCTGCCGAGGACATCACCAACAGCAGCGTGCCGAGCATCAAGAACCTCGACGAGTTCACCCAACTGACCTTGCGCCTGCGGGTGCTGTCCTACCGCTTGCTGGTCAATCGCGAGCCGGACGTGCAGCAGAAGACCATGGAACTGCTGGACACCCGCAACCAGCAGATCCGCGCCGCCCAAACGGCCTATGAGCCGTTGATCAGCGGCCCGCAGGAACGCGCGGCCTACGATCAATATGTGCAGTTGCTCGGCCAGTACCGCCAGATCGAAGACCGGATGAAGAGCCTGTCGCGCAACAATCAGGTGGACGAGTTGCGCAACCTGCTCAACACCGAGTTGCTGAACAACTCCGAAGCGATGAACACCGTGCTCAACCGCCTGATGCAGATCAACGGCGAGCAGATCAGCCAGACCAATCAAGAGGCGGTCGACCAGTATTCCTCGGCGTTCAATCTGGTGGTCACCCTGCTGGTCGTGGCGACCGGCCTGACCTTCCTGTTCGCCTGGCTGCTGACCATCAGCATCACCAAGCCGATTTCCAAAGCGCTGGACGCGGCGGAAACCATCGCCGAAGGCAACCTGACCCAGCCGATCCACGTCGACGGCACCGACGAAGCCGGGCGTCTGCTGGCGGCCATGGCCAAAATGCAATCGAAGCTGCGCGACACCCTGCAGCGCATCTCCGGCTCGGCCACCCAGCTTGCATCTGCAGCGGAAGAGCTGAACAGCGTCACCGACGAAAGCGCCCGTGGCCTGACCCAGCAGAACAACGAAATCGAGCAGGCCGCCACCGCTGTCAACGAGATGACCAGCGCCGTGGAAGAAGTCGCGCGCAATGCGGTGAGCACTTCGGAAGCCTCGAAGAACGCCACCACCTCGGCCGGCGACGGCCGTGATCTGGTACAAGAAACGGTCAGCGCCATCGAACGCATGAGCGCCGATGTGCAGAGCACTGCGACCCTGATCGGCGATCTGGCGAATGAATCCCGTGACATCGGCAAGGTGCTGGACGTGATTCGTGGCCTGGCGGATCAGACCAACCTGTTGGCCCTGAACGCGGCAATTGAAGCGGCACGTGCCGGTGAAGCCGGTCGCGGTTTTGCCGTGGTCGCCGATGAAGTGCGTGCCTTGGCGCATCGCACCCAGCAGTCGACCAGCGAAATCGAACGCATGATCGGCAGCATCCAGAGCGGCACCGAACACGCCGTGGATTCGATGCGCAACAGCACCGAGCGCGCCGAATCGACGCTGAACATCGCGCGGGGTGCCGGGATGTCGCTGGACACCATCAATACCGCGATCGTCGAGATCAACGAGCGCAATCTGGTGATCGCCAGCGCCGCTGAAGAACAGGCACAAGTGGCCCGCGAAGTGGATCGCAACCTGGTGAACATCCGCGACCTGTCGGTGCAATCGGCTACCGGCGCGAATCAGACCAGTGCGGCGAGCAACGAGCTGTCGCGCCTGGCGCTGGATCTGAACAACATGGTCGGGCGGTTCAGCCTGTAATCCACCCATGCAGCGGCTGGAGAAGCTCCTTTGTGGCGAGGGGATTTATCCCCGATCGGCTGCGAAGCAGTCGTAAAACCATCGTGCGATGGTGTATCTGATGCACCTCGCATTCAGCGTTTAGGGCGGCTTCGCCACCCATCGGGGATAAATCCCCTCACCACAGTTTTCATTCGGTGCCCATTCAATGTGATGCCCACGTAAAAAGCTTTTTGACAGCATCACATTTCAACAGGTTAGAATCGCTGGCACGCAGACTGCATGGTCAGTTTGTGCCCGTCTTTACGCTTCTGGAGTACTGCCTTTGAATGCGACGACCATCAACAGCCTGTTCTTGATCGGCGCGTTGCTGGTAGGTGCGAGCATTCTTGTCAGCTCACTTTCCTCCCGTCTCGGCATCCCCATTCTGGTCATCATCCTCGCGGTCGGCATGACGGCCGGGGTCGATGGCGGCGGGATCATTTTCGATAACTACCCGACGGCCTATCTGGTCGGCAACCTCGCACTGGCGGTGATCCTCCTCGACGGTGGCTTGCGCACTCGCGTTTCGAGTTTCCGCGTGGCCCTGTGGCCGGCGCTATCGCTGGCGACGGTCGGGGTGCTGATCACCACCGGGCTGACCGGCATGGCCGCGGCATGGCTGTTCGACCTGAACCTGATCCAGGGCCTGCTGATCGGCGCCATCGTCGGCTCCACGGACGCCGCCGCAGTGTTCTCGCTGCTCGGCGGCAAGGGCCTCAACGAACGGGTGACCGCCAGCCTGGAAATCGAATCCGGCAGCAACGACCCGATGGCGGTGTTTCTCACCGTGACCCTGATCGACATGCTCGCCAGCGGCCAGACCGGCCTGCACTGGAGCCTGTTGACCCACCTGATCCGCGAGTTCGGCATCGGCGGCGTGATCGGCCTCGGCGGTGGCTGGCTGATGCTGCAACTGGTCAACCGGATCAACCTCGCCACCGGCCTGTACCCGATTCTAGTGATCGCCGGCGGCCTGGTGGTGTTCGCCCTGACCAACGCCCTGCACGGCAGCGGTTTCCTCGCGGTGTACCTGTGCGGTCTGGTGATCGGCAACCGCCCGGTGCGCAGCCGTCACGGCATTCTGCACATGCTCGATGGCATGGCGTGGCTGGCGCAGATCGGCATGTTCCTGGTGCTGGGGCTGCTGGTCACTCCGCACGATCTGCTGCCGATCGCCCTGCCGGCGCTGGGTCTGGCGCTATGGATGATTCTGTTCGCCCGGCCGCTGTCGGTACTGGTCGGCCTGCTGCCGTTCAAGGCGTTCCACGGCCGCGAGAAAGCGTTTATTTCCTGGGTCGGGTTGCGCGGCGCGGTACCGATCATTCTCGCGGTGTTCCCGCTGATGGCCGGGTTGCCGAATGCGCAGCTGTACTTCAACCTCGCGTTCTTCATTGTGCTGGTGTCGCTGCTGGTGCAGGGCACGAGCCTGCCGTGGGTGGCCAAACTGTTGAAGGTGACGGTCCCGCCGGAGCCGGCGCCGATTTCCCGTTCGGCACTGGAAGTGCACATCACCAGCGAGTGGGAGCTGTTCGTTTACAAGCTCGGCGCCGAGAAATGGTGCATCGGTTCGCCCCTGCGCGAGCTGAAAATGCCCGAAGGCACACGTATCGCCGCCCTGTTTCGTGGCCAGCAACTGCTCCATCCGTCGGGTAGTACGGTGCTGGAAGTCGATGATTTGCTGTGTGTTATCGGCCATGAACACAACTTGCCAGCGCTCGGAAAACTGTTCAGCCAGGCGCCGCAACGCGGCCTCGATCTGCGCTTCTTCGGCGACTTCGTGCTCGAAGGAGACGCCCAGCTTAAAGCGGTTGCCGCGCTGTATGGCCTACCGGCCGAGGGCATCGATCCGGACATGACCCTGGGTGCGTTCATTGCCCACAAGGTCGGGGGGGCACCGATCGTTGGCGACCAGGTGGAGTGGAACAACACTCACTGGACGGTCGCGGTCATGGACGGGAACAAGATCGGCAAAGTGGGCGTCAGATTCCCCGAAGGAAGTCGCCCGGGCCCCGGTCTCTTCCTCTAAACTGCGTCCACTCTCACTTGCTTGACCGGTCTCTATGCCTACCCTGCGCTCTTTCTTTTTCGCGGCCCTGCTGGGCCTGAGTCTTTCCGTCGGCCCGCTCTACGCCGCCGAACCGCCGTCCAGCGAAGCCGTGCAGGCCAGCCTCGACAAACTGGCCGACAGCAAACTGCCGGATGCCGACAAAAAGAGCCTGCAGACGGTCCTGCAAACCACGCTCAATCAACTCAACAGCCGGCGTGATTACGACCAGAAGCTGATCGACCTCAAGCAGCAACTGGCCTCCGCCCCTCGGCAGACCATCGAGAACACCCGCGAACTGACGCGCCTCAAGGCCACGCCAGTGGTGCCGGTGGCGCAGCGCTTCACCAAAGAGTCGATCCAGCAACTGGAGCAGATCCTCACCGATCGCTCGACCCAGCAGAGCGACCTGCAAAAAGCCCTGGCCGATGCCAACAGCCTGATCATCACTGCCCAGACCCGTCCCGAGCGGGCGCAGGCGGAAATCTCTGCCAGCCAGACGCGCATCCAGCAGATCAACAACATCCTCAAGTCCGGCAAGGACGCGGGCAAGACCGTCAGCGCCGAGCAGCGCGACCAGTTGAACGCCGAGCTCGCCGCGTTGAACTCACTGATTCCGCTGCGCCGCCAGGAACTGGCGGGCAACAGCCAGCTGCAGGATCTGGGCAACAGTCAGCACGACCTGCTCTCGGAGAAATCCGACCGTCTCGATCGCGAGATCCAGGAACTGCAGACCTTGATCAACCAGAAGCGTCTGGCGCAATCTCAGGAAACCGTGACCCAGCAGTCGATCGAAGCACAGAAGGCCGGCGGCAGCAGCCTGCTCGCCACCGAAAGTGCGGCCAACCTCAAGCTCTCCGATTACCTGCTCAAAAGCACCGACCGCCTCAACGAAGTCACTCAACAGAACCTGCAGACCAAACAGCAACTCGACAGCCTGACCCAAAGCGACTCGGCCCTCGACGAGCAGATCAACGTGCTCAAGGGCAGTCTGCTGCTGTCGAAGATTCTCTATAAGCAGAAACAGGCGCTGCCGCGACTCAAGGTCGACCGCGATCTGGCGGACCAGATCGCCGATATTCGCCTGTATCAGTTCGAAGTCAGCCAGCAGCGCGAACTCCTGAGCAATCCGGCGACCTACGTCGACAACCTGCTCTCCACCCAGCCGCCGGAACAAGTCACCCCGCAACTGCGCAAGAGCCTGATGGAACTGGCCAACACCCGCGCCGACCTGCTGGAGCGCCTGAACCGCGAACTGAGCGCAGTGCTCAACGAATCGATCACCCTGCAACTCAACCAGAAACAATTGCTGAGCACCGCGCAGAGCCTGCGCGCGACCCTTGACGAGCAGATGTTCTGGATCCCCAGCAACAAGCCGCTGGACGCGGAATGGATTCGCGACGTGCCAGAGCGGCTCAAGCGCCAGATCGACACCCTGCCGCTGGCCTCAAGCCTGAGCGAGCTGACCGACGGCCTGACCCAGCGCCCGCTGTTGTTCCTGCCGCTGGCCTTGCTGATCGGCGCTCTGCTGTGGCGGCGCAAGGCGCTTTATGCGCGCCTGAACAAGGTTCACCAGGACATCGGGCACTTCAAGCGTGACAGCCAGTGGCATACGCCCCAGGCGATTCTGATCAACATTTTGCTGGCGATGCCGGTAGCGCTGGGCCTGGGCCTGTGCGGTCTGGCCTTGCAGATCGACGCCCGCGGGCAAAACGCCAACATGGGCGCGGCGTTGCTGCAAATGGGCCAGGCGTGGCTGGTGTTCTACACCGCTTACCGGATTCTCTCGCCGGGCGGTGTGGCGGAGTTGCACTTCCGCTGGGACAAACCGCAGGTCGAATTCCTTCAGGGCTGGATCCGTCGCCTCGGGCTGGTGGTGATGGCGCTGGTGACCGTGGTGGCGGTGGCCGAATTGCAACCGGCAGCGCTGGCTGACGACGTGCTCGGCATGCCGGTGGTATTGACCTGCTACGCCCTGATGGCGTGGCTGCTCAGCCGTCTGCTGATCAGCAGTCCGGCCCACGAAAACACCTCATTGTTCCGCAGGGCCGTGGGCGTGATGTTCACACTGCTGCCAATCGCCCTGTTCGTCGCGGTGTGCTTCGGCTACTACTACACCGCGCTGAAACTCAGCGACCGGTTGATCAACACCCTGTACCTGCTGATGTTCTGGCTGGTGATCGAAGCCACGTTCGTGCGCGGTCTGGCGGTCGCCGCACGCCGTCTGGCCTATCAGCGCGCCCTGGCCAAACGTCAGGCGGCGAAAGAGGCCGGCGACGGCGAAGCGGTGATCGAAGAGCCGACCCTGGACATCGAAAAGGTCAACGAACAGTCGCTGCGCCTGATCCGTCTGGCACTGCTCGGCGGTTTCATCGCCGCGCTGTACTGGGTCTGGGCCGACCTGATCTCGGTGTTCTCGTACCTCGACAACATCACCCTCTACGAATACACCAGCGGCACTGGCGCCAACATGAGCATGGTGCCGATCAGCATCGGCGACATGCTCGGCGCGCTGATCATCATCGGCATCACCTTCGCCCTCGCCCGCAACCTGCCGGGTCTGCTGGAAGTGTTCGTGCTGTCGAAACTCAATCTGGCGCAGGGCAGCGCCTATGCGACCACGACGCTGCTGTCTTACGTGATCGCCGGTGTCGGTTTTGTCTCGACCCTGTCGACCCTCGGCGTCAGCTGGGACAAGTTGCAATGGCTGGTGGCGGCGCTGTCGGTCGGCCTCGGTTTCGGTATGCAGGAGATCTTCGCCAACTTCATCTCCGGCATCATGATCCTGTTCGAGCGTCCGGTGCGGATCGGCGACACCATCACCATCGGCAACCTGTCGGGCACGGTGAGCAAGATCCGCATCCGCGCCACGACCATCACCGATTTCGACCGCAAGGACATCATTGTCCCGAACAAGACGTTCATCACCGGGCAACTGATCAACTGGTCGCTGACCGATACCATCACCCGCGTCACCCTGAAACTCGGCGTGGATTACGGCTCCGACCTGGATCTGGTCAAGGAACTGCTGCTCAAGGCTGCCCGGGAAAACCCGCGCGTGCTCAAAGAGCCCGAGCCGCACGTGTACTTCCTCAACTTCGGCGAAAGCACCCTCGATCACGAATTGCGCATGCATGTGCGCGACCTCGGTGACCGTAACCCGGTGATCGACGAAGTGAACCGCTTCATCAACCGCGAGTTCAAGAAGCAGCACATCAACATCTCGTTCCGCCAGATGGAGGTGTATCTGAAAAACCTTCATGGCCAGGAATACAAGTTGGTGCCGATCGAGGACGAGAACAAAACCATCGTGCCGATTGGCGCCGAGCAAAAGCCGCTGCAAGAGCCGCCGCCGGCCAAACTCGACTAACCGGTCTGATCCCAGCAGAATGCTCGGACATTCTGCTGGAGCCGGCCCTTGAAAGCCCTCGACGAACTGACCTTCGACAATCGCTTCGCCCGCCTGGGCGATGCGTTCTCCGCCCACGTGCTGCCCGAGCCGATCGACAACCCGCGTCTGGTCGTCGCCAGCCCGGCGGCCCTGGCCTTGCTCGATCTTGATCCGGCAACCGCTGAGACTCAGGAATTCGCTGAACTGTTCGGCGGCCACAAGTTGTGGGCCGATGCCGAACCACGGGCGATGGTCTATTCCGGGCATCAGTTCGGCGGCTACACGCCGCAACTGGGCGATGGTCGCGGGTTGTTGCTCGGCGAGGTCTACAACAACGCCGGTGAACACTGGGACCTGCATCTGAAGGGCGCCGGGCAGACGCCGTTTTCGCGCATGGGCGATGGCCGCGCGGTGCTGCGTTCGTCGATTCGTGAGTTTCTCGCCTCCGAGGCGCTGCACGCGCTGAACATCCCGTCTTCACGTGCCGCCTGCGTGATTGGCTCCGACACTCCGGTGTGGCGCGAAAAGCAGGAACGCGCGGCGATGGTGCTGCGTCTGGCGCCAAGCCATGTGCGCTTCGGCCACTTCGAATACTTCTACTACACCAAGCGTCCCGAGCAGCAGAAATTGCTCGGCGAACACGTATTGGCGATGCACTATCCCGAGTGCCTGGAGCAACCGGAACCGTATCTGGCGATGTTCCGCGAGATCGTCGAGCGCAACGCCGAACTGATCGCCAAGTGGCAGGCCTATGGCTTCTGCCACGGGGTAATGAACACCGACAACATGTCGATCCTCGGCATCACCTTCGACTTCGGCCCGTTCGCCTTCCTCGACGATTTCGACGCCAACTTCATCTGCAACCACTCGGATGATCAGGGCCGCTACTCGTTCAGCAACCAGGTGCCGATCGGCCAGTGGAACCTCAGCGCTCTGGCCCAGGCCCTGACGCCGTTCATCAGCGTCGAAGCCCTGCGCGAAACCCTCGGCCTGTACCTGCCGCTGTTCCAGGCGCACTACCTCGACCTGATGCGCCGCCGCCTCGGTTTCACCAGCGCCGAGGATGACGACCAGAAACTGCTCGAAGACCTGTTGCAACTGATGCAGAACAGCGGCGTCGACTACACCTTGTTCTTCCGCCATCTCGGTGAGGAGTCCGCAGAACAGGCTGTCGCCCGCTTGCGCGATGACTTCGTCGACATCAAAGGCTTCGATGCCTGGGGCGAGCGCTACGTGGCACGGGTTGCCCGCGATGGCGACAGCGATCAGGAACAGCGCCGTGCACGGATGCACGCGGTCAATCCGCTGTACATCCTGCGCAACTATCTGGCGCAAAAAGCCATCGACGCCGCCGAACAAGGCGACTACTCCGAAGTACGCCGCCTGCATGCGGTGCTGAGCAAACCGTTCGACGAGCAGCCGGGGATGGAAGGTTATGCCGAGCGGCCGCCGGAGTGGGGCAAGCATCTGGAGATCAGTTGTTCGTCTTGAGGCTCCGGATTCAACCTTGATAAACGCCTCGTACGACTCCAGATCAGTCGTACGAGATATCAACTTAAACCGAGCCCGTCATGACCACTCCACTCCTCATCCCCTGCCCCGCCTGCAACGGCCTCAACCGCATCCCCGCCGAACGTTTGGGCGATCAACCGAAATGCGGGCGCTGCAAGTCCGCGGTGCTGTTGAGCAAGCCGTTCGAACTCAAGCAAGGCGATTACGCCAGCCAGATCAAAGGGGATCTGCCGTTGTTGGTGGATGTGTGGGCGGACTGGTGTGGGCCGTGCAAGTCCTTTGCGCCGGTATTCGAGCAGGCGGCCGCGCAGTTGGCGGGCAAGTGCCGCTTGGCCAAGCTCGACAGCGAGGCCAATCAGCAGTTGTCGGCGCAGTTGGGGATCCGTTCGATTCCGAGCCTGATTCTGTTCAAGAACGGGCGGGAGGTGGCGCGCCAGAGCGGGGCGTTTCCGTTGCCACAGTTGATGGCGTGGCTGCGTAGCCAGGGCATCTGACCCTCCGGAGGACCCAATGTGGGAGCGAGCCTGCTCGCGAACGCGCCCGTTCAGTCAACAGAGATGTTGAACGTGCTGGCCTCTTCGCGAGCAGGCTCGCTCCCACAGGAGAGTGGAGTGAAATCCGGAAATCAGTGGTCTTCGAGCAGGTTGTGCAGTTCGACAAATTGCTGCGTCAGTTTATGCCTCGGGTCGAGGTGGATCAGCGGGGTGCTGGCCTGGTGCGACTCACGCATGCGCACCGAGCTGCTCAAGTACACCGGCAGCACCGGCAAACCTTCAGCGATCAACTCATCAAGCATCTGCTGCGGCAGGCTGGCCCGGGCCTGGAACTGGTTGACCACGATGCCTTCGACTTCCAGACCTTCGTTGTGGTCCTCCTTCAACTCTCCGATCTCCGCCAGCAGCCCGTATAGCGCCTGGCGCGAGAAGCTGTCGCAATCGAAGGGAATCAATACCCGATCGGCGGCGATCAACGCCGACACTGCATAGAAGTTCAATGCTGGCGGGGTATCGAGATAAATCCGGTCGTATTCGCCATCCAGCTCATCGAGCAATTTGCGCAGCTTGTTGATCTTGTGCTTGGCCTCGAGCTTGGGCTGCAGGTCGGCCAGCTCAGCGGTAGCGGTGATGATGTGCAGGTTGTCGAACGGGGTTTCGTAGATGTCGGCCTGGTTTTTCTTCGAGAACGGCCCTGATGACAAGGTTTGCTTGAAGAAGTCGGCAATGCCCATCGGTATGTCATCGCCGGTGAGCCCCGTCAGGTACTGAGTGGAGTTGGCCTGAGCATCGAGGTCGACCAACAGCGTGCGATAGCCCTCGCTGGCACTCACCGCTGCCAGATTGCAGGCAATGCTGGATTTGCCCACGCCACCTTTCTGATTGAACACCACGCGCCGCATGACAAAACCTCCGTGTATCAAAGAATGACCGAGTGTAGTTGCCTGTGCGTGCGCTTCGCTACCTTCAACGAAGCGGACTACAGAGTCAGGCGCAAAAATCAGCGGGCACGGCGGGTAAAAACCTCCCGAGTGCGCTGATATGCCCGACAGACAAATCCCGCACGATCCGGATAATGGCCAAATGACATTTTTTCCACGAACCACTCGGTACATTTCGTTGCGTAAAACGTAACCAACATTTGCTACACACTCGTCGCACCGGGATAATGCGCGCCACCCGGCGCCATGCGCCACCTCAGGTCAGCCGCGGCCCTGGCGACTCAAAGCGTCATAAAAGCCCGCAGGGGCGGGATGAACATCCGTGATCAACTTCAACATCGCCCAATGGCGCGCGTGGGCCCCGGGGCTCGACAGCGTGGACGCGTGGCAGGCCTGGAGCCGACAACCGGTCGTACTCCCGAGCAGCGATGCCGCGCCCGATGTGTCGTTTCTGCCAGCCATGCAGCGCCGACGCCTCAGCCGTCTGGCGCGGATGGCGTTCAGCGTCGGCTGGCCGCTGGCCGACGGACGGGAGAACCTGCCGCTGGTGTTTGTTTCACGACACGGCGAAACCCCGCGCACCTTCGAGATCCTCAGTGATCTGGCCAAGGACGAGCCGTTGTCGCCGACCCAGTTCAGCCTGTCGGTGCACAACGCGATCATTGGTCTGTGGTCGATCATGCGCGGTGAAAACAGCGAAATGACGGCCCTGGCGGCCGCAGGCGATGGCCTGGAACACGGCATCGTTGAAGCCTCCGCCCTGCTCGCTGAAGGCGCTCCCGCGGTGCTGCTGATCATCACCGAAGAACAGCCGCCACAGGCCTATTCGCAGTGGGTCGACGACGTGCCATTCCCTTATGCGCTGGGTCTGCTGCTCACCCCCGGTACCGACTGGCGGCTGACCCTGAACAGCGGCCAGGAAACAGTGTCCAAAGCGCACTGGCCCCACGCGCTGAATCTGTTGCGCGCCCTGCTCGGTCAGCAAACCCATTGCCAACATGCCTGGAAAAATCGTGTATGGACCTGGCAACGCAACCCGTGACCGAGAAGAACCGCGACGCCTATTACTGGCGCTTGCTGGCCACCGCCGCCAGTTTCACCCTGTTCGGGCTCGGCGGGTTGTGCCTGCGCTTGCTGGTATTTCCGCTGCTCGGCTGTCTGCCGGGTGACGCGCTCAGGCATCGTCAACGCGCGCGGCAAACCGTCAGTCGGCTGTTCTGGTTTTTCGTGCGGTTCATGGCCCGCACCGGTGTGCTGACTTATGACATTCAAGGGGCCGAACGCCTCGGGCGTCCAGGGCAGATGATCATCGCCAACCACCCGTCGCTGATCGACGTGGTGTTCCTGATCGGCCTGGTGCGCCAGGCCAATTGCGTGGTGAAGAAAAGCCTGTGGGAAAACCCCTTCACCCGCGGCCCGCTGCGCAGTACCGAATACATCAGCAACGACGGCAGCATGGACATGCTCGACGCTGCCGCCGAGTCCCTGCAAAACGGCCAGACCCTGATCATTTTCCCCGAGGGCACGCGCACTCAACCGGGTCAGGCGCCAGCCTTTCATCGGGGGGCTGCAGCGATTGCCCTGCGCGGTGCGAAAATCCTTACGCCAGTGGTCATCAAGGTCAATCCGACCACCCTGACCAAGGCCGAACCCTGGTATCGCATCCCCCACCGCCGCGTGCACTTCAGTTTTCGTGTCGGGGCCGATATAGATCCACAGACTTTCGCCACGCAAGGCCCGGCACCGCAGGCCTCGCGCAAGCTCAATGATTATTTGCACTCTTACTACATTAAGGAGCTCGCCGAAGATGAGCGATCTGCACCGTGAAATAAAACTGCTGATCATCGACGCCCTGGGCCTCGAAGACATCAGCGTCGACGACATCGGCGACGAGCAGACGCTGTTCGGCGAAGGCCTGGGCCTGGATTCGGTCGACGCACTGGAACTGGGTCTGGCGATCCAGAAAAAGTACGGTATCAAGATCGACGCCGACGCCAAAGACACCCGTAACCACTTCACCAATGTGGCGAGCCTTGCGGCGTTCGTCACGGCAAAACAGGCAGCTTGAGACCGGACCATGCAAACTCGTGACGACATTTTCAACACCCTGCGCGATGCCTTGGTCGAGCTGTTCGAACTGGATCCGGCGCGGATCAGCCTGGAGTCCAACCTGTATCAGGATCTGGAGATCGACAGCATCGACGCGGTCGACCTGATCGATCACATCAAACGCCAGACCGGCAAGAAAATCGCCGCCGAAGAATTCAAATCGGTGCGCACCGTCGGTGACGTGGTCGAGGCGGTCTACCGTCTGGTTCAACCGGCCGCATGAGCCGATTGATCGGCCTCGGCCTGCTGCTGGCGGGGCTGCTGTACCCCTTTGCGGTGTATTTCGGCATGGAGCACTTCGCCCCGTGGCAGTTCGGACTGCTGCTGGGCGGGCTGTGGCTGGCGCGCGCGCTGACCGGCGAGCGCAAACCCGGCAGCCGCTGGATGGCCTGCGTAGCGATCGTGTTCTGCCTGCTGCTGGCGCTGTTCGACAGTCCGCTGTTGCTGCGCTGGTATCCGGTGCTGATCAGCGGCTTCATGCTGGTGCTGTTCAGCCTGAGCCTGAAATACGGGCCGCCGATGGTCGAGCGTCTGGCGCGATTGCGCGAGCCGCAATTGCCGCCCGAAGCGATCCGCTACACCCGCCAGGTCACGGTGGCCTGGAGCGTGTTTTTCTTCTGCAACGGTTTGTGCGCCGCGCTCCTGACCCTGTGGGCGCCGCTGCATTGGTGGATGTTGTACACCGGCCTGATCTCCTACGGATTGATCGGCCTGATGTTTGCCATTGAATGGCTGATACGACAACGGGTAAGAGGCCGTAAATGAACTGGATAAAACTTGAGCAACTGTTGCTCAAGGCCCTGCCGGAGCGCGCGATCAGCGCCGCCCCGGCGCTCGACCACACGCAACTGCGCGAGCAGGCGCTGAGCGTTGCCGCCGGCCTGCAGGCACGCGGCGTGCAGCGCATGGCGGTGCATCTGGAAGATGCCGCCGACCTCGCCATCGCCCTGCTCGGCGCCTGGCGCGCGGGCGTCGCCGTCCTGCTGCCCTCCGACCTGCAAGCGCAGACCCGCCAGCGCTGGTCGAGTGAGGTCGATCTGTGGTTGAGCGATCACCCCGATGATGCTCACTTGAGCGATCTGCTGCAGCCGGCCCTGCCCGGTGCTGAACTCGACCTCGAGCAGTGCCGCCTGAGCCTGTGCACCTCCGGCTCCAGCGGCGAGCCCAAGCGTATCGACAAGACCCTGCGCCAACTGGCCAACGAGGTCGAGGCACTGGAGCAACTGTGGGGCGCGGATCTGGGTGAAGCCTGGATCATCGGCAGCGTCGCCACCCAGCACATCTACGGTTTGTTGTTCCGGGTGCTGTGGCCGCTGTGCGCCGGACGGCCGTTCGTGCGCAGGCAACTGGCGTTCCCGGAAGACCTGCAGCGCGCCAGCCGCGAACACCCGGCCTTCGCCTGGGTCGGCAGCCCGGCACTGCTCAAACGCATGGGCGACAACCTCGACTGGCCGGCCCTGAGCGCCGTGCGCCGGGTGTTTTCCTCCGGCGGCGCTTTACCCGCAGACGCGGCGCAGAGCCTGCAGCAACGCCTGCAACAGTGGCCGACCGAAATCCTCGGCAGCTCGGAAACCGGCGGCATCGCCTGGCGTCAGGGCGCCAGCCTGTGGCAGCCCTTCGCCGGGGTTGAACTGAGTCAGGACAGCGACGGCGCCCTGCTGATCGCCTCGCCCTACCTGCCAGCCGGGCATGTCGAGCACACCGCCGATGCCGCGCGCATTGCCGCCGACGGGCGTTTCGAACTGCTCGGGCGGCTGGACCGGATCGTCAAACTCGAAGAGAAGCGCATCTCCCTGCCGATGCTCGAACAGGCACTGGTCGCCCACGAGTGGGTCGCCGAAGCGCGGCTGGGCGTGGTTCAAGAAAACCGTGCGGTGCTTGGCGCCTTGCTGGTGCTCAGCGAAGCGGGCCTGTTCGCCTTGCGCGAGCACGGCCGCCGCAGCCTGACCGAAGCCCTGCGCAAACACCTGAGCCAGCATTGCGAAGCCCTGGCCTTGCCCCGGCGCTGGCGTCTGGTGCGACAACTGCCGCTGAACAGCCAGGGCAAGCTGCCGCAGGCCGACATCGAAGCGCTGCTGCTGGCGCCACGGCCGAAAGCCCCGGAAGTGCTGGAGCAGGTCGAAACCGACGGCGAGTGGAGCCTGCAATTGAGTGTTCCGCCGGACCTGGCCTACTTCAGCGGCCACTTCCCCAAGGCCCCGGTGCTGCCCGGTGTGGTACAGGTCGAATGGGCGCTGAACCTTGGCCGACAACTGCTGAACCTGGCCGGCAAATTTGCCGGCATGGAAGTGCTGAAATTCCAGCAACTGGTGCGCCCGGGCGATGAAATCCAGCTGCACCTGCGTTTCGATCCCGAGCGCGGCAAACTGTATTTCGCCTACCGTAACGACACCGCGACCTGCTCCAGCGGACGAATCCTGCTAGGAGCCGCCGATGCATAACCCTTGCGCCGTAATTCCGGTCTACAACCATGAAACCGCGATCGGCACCGTGGTCGACGCGCTGCTCGCCCAAGGCCTGCCGTGCATTCTGGTGGACGACGCCAGCACCCCGTCCTGCGCGCGAGTGCTGGATGCGCTGGCCGAACGCGAAAGCGTGCATCTGGTGCGCCTGACCCTCAATCAGGGCAAGGGCGGCGCGGTGATGACCGGCCTGCGCGAAGCTGCGCGTCTGGGCTTCACCCATGCCCTGCAGGTTGACGCCGACGGCCAGCACGACCTGCACGACGTCGCCCGTTTCGTCGAGGAATCCCGCGCCCACCCGGAAGCGATGATCTGCGGTTATCCGCTGTTCGACGAGAGCGTGCCCAAGGGCCGCTTGTACGCACGTTATCTGACCCACGTGATGGTCTGGATCAATACGCTGTCGTTGCAGATCCGCGATTCGATGTGCGGTTTTCGCGTCTATCCGCTGGCCCCGACGCTGGCGGTGATCGACTCGGCGCGGGTCGGCAAGCGCATGGATTTCGACTCCGACATCCTCGTGCGCCTGTCGTGGCGCAACCAGCCGATGCGTTGGCTGCAGACCAGCGTGCATTACCCGCTGGATGGCGTCTCGCACTTCCGTCTGCTGCACGACAACGCGCTGATTTCCAGCATGCACACCCGGTTATTCTTCGGCATGCTGCTGCGCCTGCCGCTGATCCTCTGGCGCCGGTGGCGCACATGAGCGTCGAGACCGACAAGAAGCACTGGGCCGACCGCGAAGAACGCGGCAGCTTCCTGCTGATGAAATTCACCGCGTTCGCCGCCAAGGTGCTTGGCCGGCGTCTGCTCAGTCCGCTGCTGTACGGCATCGTCCTGTACTTCTTCCTGTTCGGCCGTACCGCGCGCAACAGTGCCTGGCAATACCAGCAACGGCTGGCCGACTGGAGCCAGCGTGCCGAATTGCGACCGAGTTACTGGCGGGTGTTCCGCCAGTTCATGGCGTTCGCCGATTCGCTGCTCGACAAGCTCGACGTGTGGAACGGCAAGATCCGCATTGAGCAGATCGAAATCATCGACCCGGCATTGCTGCGCAATCAGTTGCGCGGCAGTCGCGGGCAACTGCTGGTCGGCGCGCACTTGGGCAACCTCGAAGTCTGCCGGGCGCTGGCCGAGATCGGCGAAAAGGTCACCATGAATGTGCTGGTGCACACCAAGCACGCCGAGCAGTTCAACCGTTTGCTGGGCGAGGCCGGGGCGACCAATCTGCGCCTGATTCAGGTCAGCGAACTGGATCCGGTGATCATGCTGCAACTGCACGAACGTCTGGAGCGCGGCGAATGGCTGGCGATTGCCGGCGACCGCGTACCGTTGCATGGCGGGCGCAGCGTCAACGTGGATTTTCTCGGCCACCCGGCAGCGTTTCCGCAAGGCCCGTGGTTGCTGGCCGGTTTGCTCAAATGCCCGGTCAATCTGCTGATGTGCCTGAAACAACCGGACGGCCACTATCGCCTGACCCTCGAGCCGTTCGCCGACAGCGTGACCTGGACACGCCGCGAGCGCGAGCAGGTCATTCATCAGTGGGCCACCCGCTATGCGCAGCGCCTGAGTCACTATTGCCTCGAAGCCCCGCACCAATGGTTCAACTTTTACCCTTTCTGGAAGACCGATGACGACGCCAACCCATGAGCCGGTAACCTTCGGCGAACGCCCTTTGCGCATCGAAGACGTGCTGGCCCTGGCCAACCGTCAGGCGCCCGTGCAGTTGCAGAGCGACGCCGCTTACCGCGAGCGCATCGCCAAAGGCGCACGGTTCCTCGATTCGCTGCTGGACAAGGAAGGCGTGATCTACGGCGTGACCACCGGTTACGGCGATTCCTGCGTGGTCGCGGTGCCGCTGCATCACGTCGAGGCACTGCCGCGTCATCTCTACACCTTCCACGGTTGCGGCCTCGGCAAACTGCTCGACGCGCAAGCCACCCGCGCCGTGCTGGCGGCGCGTTTGCAGTCGCTGTGCCACGGCGTGTCCGGAGTGCGGATCGAACTGCTGGAGCGCCTGCACGCCTTCCTCGAACACGACATCCTGCCGCTGATCCCCGAAGAAGGTTCGGTTGGTGCCAGCGGTGATCTGACGCCGCTGTCCTACGTCGCCGCCACCCTGTCCGGCGAGCGCGACGTGCTGTTCCGTGGCGAACGCCGGCAAGCGGCCGACGTGCATCGCGAACTGGGCTGGACGCCATTGGTGCTGCGCCCGAAAGAAGCGCTGGCCTTGATGAACGGCACGGCGGTGATGACCGGCCTCGCCTGCCTCGCCTTCGCCCGCGCCGACTATCTGCTGCAACTCGCCACGCGCATCACCGCGCTCAACGTGGTCGCGCTGCAAGGCAATCCGGAACACTTCGACGAGCGTCTGTTCGCCGCCAAGCCGCATCCGGGGCAGATGCAAGTCGCCGCATGGCTGCGCAAGGATCTGGCGATCGACGCGCCGACCGCGCCGCTGCATCGCCTGCAGGATCGCTACTCGCTGCGCTGCGCCCCACACGTGCTCGGGGTGCTGGCCGACAGCCTGAACTGGCTGCGTGCGTTCATCGAGACCGAACTCAACAGCGCCAACGACAACCCGATCATCGACGCCGAAGCCGAACGCGTGCTGCACGGCGGGCACTTCTACGGCGGGCACATCGCGTTCGCCATGGACAGCCTGAAAAATCTGGTGGCCAACGTCGCCGACCTGCTCGACCGGCAGCTCGCGCTGCTGGTCGACGAGCGCTACAACCACGGTTTGCCGAGCAACCTGTCCGGCGCCCCGGCGGATCGCGCCATGATCAACCACGGTTTCAAGGCTGTGCAGATCGGCACCAGCGCCTGGACCGCCGAAGCGCTGAAAAACACCATGCCGGCCAGCGTGTTCTCACGCTCCACCGAGTGCCACAACCAGGACAAGGTGAGCATGGGCACCATCGCCGCCCGTGACGCGATCCGCGTATTGGAGCTGACCGAGCAGGTCGCCGCCGCCACCTTGCTCGCGGCCAATCAGGGCGTCTGGCTGCGCGGTCGCGATGAAGACGCACGCGCGCTGCCACCTTCGCTGGCCGCCATGCACGAAGAGCTGGCCAAGGACTTCCCGCCGGTCATCGAAGACCGTGCACTCGAAGGCGAATTGCGCCTGTGTCTGCAACGTATCGCCGAGCAACACTGGAGGCTGCATGCGTAGCGCCGGAGTGCTGCACGCCGACACGGAAATCCTCGTACCGTTTTTCGACGTCGACACTATGCACGTGGTCTGGCACGGGCATTACGTCAAATACCTGGAAGTGGCGCGCTGCGCGCTGCTCGACCAGATCGGCCACAACTACACGCAGATGTCCGAATCCGGTTACGCGTGGCCGATCATCGACCTGCAACTGCGTTATGTGCGCGGCGCGGTGTTCGGCCAGCGCTTGAACGTACGCGCCAGTCTGGTGGAGTGGGAGAACCGCTTGAAGATCAATTATCTGATCACCGACCTGCAGACCGGCGAACGCCTGACCCGTGCCAGCTCGGTGCAGGTGGCGGTCGAGATCAGCAGCCGCGAGATGCAACTGGCCTCACCCAAAGTGTTCACCGATGCGGTGGAAAGGATGCTGCGATGAACCTGTTCTGCAAATGCCTTGGCGCGATGGCGCTGCTCGCCGTGTCGACGCTGGCCAACGCCTTCGACCTGCAACAGCTCAGCGAGCAACTGGCGAAACCGGACGTGATCCACGGCCAGTTCATTCAGGAAAAACATCTGCGCGCGCTGCCTCAGCCGTTGATCAGCAAGGGCAGCTTCGTGCTGGCGAAAAATCACGGCCTGCTCTGGCTGCTCAAGACCCCGCTGCAACAGGATTACCGCATCACCGCCAACGGCATCGCCCGTCGTGACGGCAACGCTTGGCAGTTGCTGCCGAACAAGAGCGCCGGTGCCGAACAGAACCGCTTGTTCCTCGCTGTGCTGCAAGGCGACAGCAGCGGTTTGCAACGGGATTTCGAACTGGCCCTGAGCGGTGATGCGCAGCGGTGGAAACTCACCTTGACCCCGCGTTCAGTGCTGCTCAAGCAAGTGTTCAATCAGATCAATATCGACGGCGGTGAGCTGGTGCAGACCATCGAGCTGCTGGAAACCCAGGGCGACAGCACCGTGCTGCGCATGCAGGACAGCACCTCCGGTCAACCGTTGAGCGAAGCGGAGCAACATGACTTTGCCCAGTGAGCGCAGGCTGCCGTGGCTGTTTCTGATCCTGCTGCTGGCAGTCGTCGCGCTGGCCGGGTGGCAGTGGCGCGACGGTGCGCCACTGTCGGCCAACCTCATGGAGCTGGTGCCCGGAACCAACCCTGACGCCCTCGAACTGCGCGCCGAACAGCGCATGCAGGAGCCGCTCAATCGGGAAATGCTGGTGTTGGTCGGTCACACTGATCGCCAGCAAGCGGTGGCCATGGCCCAGACTTTGGGCGAGCAATGGCAGGCCAGCGGTCTGTTCGAAAAGGTCCAGTGGAACCTGCAGGCGGATCTGCCGGCGCTGCGCACGCAACTGCTGCAAGGGCGGCTGGCGATGCTCTCGGCAGATGACCGGCAACTGCTGAGCGAGCATCCCGATGCGTTCATTCAGCAACGGGTGCAGGCGCTGTTCGACCCGTTCAACGGTTTCACCCTGGTGCCGAGCCAGGACGACTGGCTGGGCCTGACCGGACGCATTCAGAACAGCCAGCCGAAACACGGCGCGGTGCAACTGGACATCGGCAGCGGCGCACTGGTCGCCGATGCCGACGGCAAGCGCTGGGTGCTGCTGCGCGCGCGCACCACCGGCAATGCCTTCGACATGAACCTGCCGCTGAAAGTCGCTGATCTGCTGCAGCACAGTCGCGAGCAGGCGGCGAAATCCGACGTACAACTGTTGGCCGCCAGCGGTCTGCTGTACGCCGCCAACGGCCAGCAACAAGCCACCCGCGAAATGACCTGGGTCGGCGGCGGCGCCACTCTCGGGATTCTGTTGTTGCTGCTGTTGGCGTTTCGCCGCTGGCGGGTGCTGCTGGCGTTCGTGCCGGTGCTGGTGGGCATGCTGTTCGGCGCGGTGGCCTGCGTGGCGCTGTTCGGCCACATGCACGTGATGACCCTGGTACTCGGCTCCAGCCTGATCGGCGTGGCGGTGGATTACCCGCTGCACTATCTGTCGAAAAGCTGGAGCCTCAAGCCGTGGCGCAGCTGGCCGGCGCTGCGCCTGACACTCTCCGGACTGACGCTGAGCCTGATCACCAGCGCCATCGGTTATCTGGCGCTGGCCTGGACGCCCTTCCCGGCGCTGACACAAATCGCGGTGTTCTCTGCCGCAGGATTGCTCGGTGCCTATCTGTCGGCGGTGTGCCTGCTGCCGGCCCTGCTGAACAACGTTGAGCTGCAACCGGCGCAATGGCCGCTGCGCCTGGCCGAGCGCTTGGTGCAACTGCGCGAAACCCTGCTCGAACACGTGCGCACCCCGGTGCTGCTGGCGCTGTTGATCGCGTTCTGCGCTGGCGGTCTGGTGCAGCTGCAAAGCAAGAACGACATCCGCCAGTGGGTCGGTGCGCCACAACGCCTGACCGATGAAGCGCAGACCATCGCGCGCATCACTGGCTATCAGCCGACCAGCCAGTTCTTCCTCGTGCGCGGCGCCAATCAGCAGCAACTGCTGGAGCGTCAGGCCGCGTTGAGCGAGCGTCTGCAGCAACTGGTCAACCTCGACAAACTGCAAGGCTATCTGGCCCTCGATCAACTGCTCAGTCCGCCGAGCCAGCAACAGCAGGTTCGCGAAGCGCTGAGCAAACTGCCGCAATACTGGCAGCCACTGCTCGAGCTCGGCGTACCGCTCGCGGCGTTGCAAACCGAGTTGCAGCAGTTGCAGAACCTGCCTGCCGAAGACATCGACGCGGCACTGGCCGGGCCGTTAGGCGAGCCTTACCGTACGCTGTGGCTCGGCCCGACCGCTGACGGCGTGGCGGCGATGACCAGCCTGCAAGGCCTGAACAATCCGTCACTGCTGCGGGTGCAAGCCCTGGACTTGCCGGGGGTGATGCTGGTGGATCGTCTCGGCGAATTGAACAACGTGTTCGCCGCGACCCAGATCAGCGCCGCCGAACTAAAACTCGCCTCCTGCGTGTTGATTGTGCTGGTGCTGACCGTGCCGTTCGGCTTCGGCGGCGCGTTGCGCATCGTCGCCTTGCCGCTGCTGGCGGCGCTGTGCAGCCTGGCCAGTCTCGGTTGGCTCGGTCAGCCGCTGACCCTGTTCAGCCTGTTCGGCCTGCTGCTGGTGACGGCGATCAGCGTCGATTACGCGATCCTCATGCGTGAGCAGGTCGGCGGTGCGGCTGTCAGCTTGCTGGGCACCTTGCTGGCAGCGCTGACGACCTGGCTGTCGTTCGGTTTGCTGGCGGTGTCGAGCACGCCGGCGGTGAGCAATTTCGGCCTGTCGGTGAGCCTGGGGCTGGCCTTCAGTTTCATTCTGGCGCCGTGGGCCGGACGTCACGTCCACCGCGCCGCCGTCGTGGAGCCGGCAGCGTGATGGTCGTCGGTTTCTGGCTGATGGCCTTGGCGCTGTTCGCTGTGGCGACCCGTGTCGGTCGGCATTTCGGCCTGATCCCGATCGTCAGCCAGTTGCTGCTGGCCAGCTTCGGGTTGCCGCTGCTGATGTATTTCTGGATCGAACCGGGCTGGCAGCTCAGCGGTGCCGAGCTGATTGCGCCGGTGTGGCTGAAAGACCTCTACAGCCTGAGTTTCGCGCTGTTGCTCGGGCACATTCTCAGTGATGTGATCGACCTGCGTCTGGACCGCCAGAGCGTGAAAATCGCCGTGCCGAGTTTTGCCGTGCCATTTGCCTCCGGTCTGGCGGCCGCCGCTTGGTTGCTGCCAGCGCAACCGTGGCTGAACTCGCTGGCGATCGGTCTGGTGTTCGCGATCACGGCGATCCCGGTGCTGTACCTGTACCTGCGCCACATCGACTATCCGCCCGCCGCCACCCGGCGTCTGGTGCAGACCGCCATCCTCATCGACCTGACCTGCTGGACGCTGTTCGGTCTCGCTCAGGGCAGTCTGCATCTGAGCAGTCTGTTGCTGCCGCTGGGACTGGCCTGCGTGCCGCTGCTGTTGCATCTGCTGCGCGTGCGTCGACCGCTGACCTACAGCCTTGGTTTCTTTGCGCTGCTGGTGCTGGCCGAGCACTACAAACTCAACGCACTGATTTTCGGCATCGGTTATCTGCTGTGCATGGCCTTGCTGAAAGTGCCGCTGGTGCTGCCATTGCCGGCGCGGTGGATGAGCCGTTTGCAGACATGGATCGCGATCCCGCTGATCCTCACCTTCGGTATCGTGCAGATTGACGTGCACAGCGCCCTCGCCAGCCTCGGCGCGGTGCAATGGGCGGCGCTGCTGCTGTTGCCGATTGCCAGTAAACTGCTCGGCAACTGGCTGGGCCTGGGCTGGGCCGGTGCGTCGTTCGAAGGCGCCAGCCGCTGGCGTGAAAGCGTGCTGCTGAATATTCGTGGCCTGAGTGAAATCGTCTTTCTCAACCTGTTGCTGCAACAACAGCTGATCAGCCCGGCGCTGTACTTCGCGCTGATGCTGATGGGCCTGATCGCGACGCTGTTGCCGGCCCTGATCGGCCTGCACCGCGCGCCTCTGAAAACCACCGCCACTGTGCCCGGGAGTTCACGTGCCAACCGTTGAAATGCAACGTCGTCAGGTAGTGATCATCGGTGCCGGCCCGTCCGGCGCCATCGCCGCCGCCCTGCTCAAGCGCAAGGGCCACGATGTGCTGGTGCTCGAGCGCCAGTACTTCCCGAGGTTTTCCATTGGTGAAAGCCTGCTCAGCCATTGCCTGGACTTCGTCGAAGAAGCCGGCATGCTCGACGCCGTCAACGCCGCCGGATTCCAGCGCAAGACCGGTGCTGCGTTCGCTTGGGGCGAGCGCTACAGCGCCTTCGATTTCAGCGACACCTTCACCGCAGGCAAACCCACCACGTTCCAGGTGCAGCGCGCCGATTTCGACAAGCTGCTGGCCGATCAGGCTGCACTGCAAGGTGCCGAGATCCGTTACGGCGATGCCATCGTCCGCGTTGATTTCGACCGGGCCAAACCGCAGCTCGACGTGCTACGCGAAGACGGCAGCGAGTACCGCGTCGAAGCGGATTTCGTACTCGACGCCAGCGGCTACGGGCGCGTGCTGTCGCGTTTACTCGATCTGGAAGCGCCATCGAATTTCCCGGTGCGCCAGGCGGTGTTCGCCCACGTTGAAGATCACATCGACAACCCGGCCTTCGACCGCGAGAAGATCCTCGTCACCACCCACCCCGAGCACCGCGACATCTGGTTCTGGACGATCCCGTTCAGCAACGGGCGCTGCTCGGTGGGCGTGGTCGCTGCCGCCGAACACTTCAAGGGTCGCGACAGCGATCTGGACGCCTGCCTGCGCGGCTTCATCGCCGAAACCCCAAGCCTCGCCGGCGTGCTGAACAACGCGGTGTGGGACACTCCGGCGCGCGCCCTCGGTGGTTATGCGGCGAATGTGAAAACCCTGCATGGCCCCGGCTTCGCCCTGCTCGGCAACGCCGCGGAATTTCTCGACCCGGTGTTCTCCTCCGGCGTGACCATCGCCATGCGTTCGGCGAGCATGGCCGCCGCCGTCCTGCACCGGCAGTTGCAGGGCGAAGCCGTCGATTGGCAGCGCGAATTCGCCGAACCGCTCAAACGTGGGGTCGACACCTTCCGCTGCTACGTCGAAGGCTGGTATGCCGGCACCTTTCAGGACGTGATTTTTTATCAAGACAGTCAGGCGGAGATTCGCCGAATGATCTGCTCGATCCTCGCCGGTTATGCCTGGGATGAACGCAACCCGTTCGTCAGCGAAGCGCGCCGCCGGTTGAAGATGATTTCCGAACTCTGTGCAAAGGACGCCCCATGAATTACTTGAGCGACAGCTACGTCGAGGAAACCCGCTTCGGTTTCTGGTTCCTGCGCAGCCACACCTGGCAGCACCATGTGTTGCGCGTGGCGATCAACGATTTGCGCGGATTGTTCAGCGAGTCGCTGCCGGCCCATCCGGTGCTGCTGGATGCCGGCTGCGGTCAGGGCAAATCGTTCCGCCACCTGCACCAGACCTTCGCCCCACAGCGTCTGATCGGCGTCGATGCCGATCCGCACAGCCTGCAACTGAGCGCCGAAGAAGCGGCGCGCCAGGGTTTCGATGTCGAGCTGATCGGCAGCGACTGCGCAACGCTCAATGTGGCCGATGCCAGTGTCGACCTGCTGTTCTGCCACCAGACCTTTCATCATCTGGTTGAACAGGAAAAAGCCCTCGCCGAGTTCTACCGCGTACTCAAACCGGGCGGTTATCTGCTGTTCGCCGAGTCCACCGAGGCTTACATTGATACCTGGGTGATTCGCTGGCTGTTCCGCCATCCGATGCATGTGCAGAAGAGCGCGGCGCAGTACCTGGAGATGATTCGCCAGCAGGGTTTCGAGTTTGGCGAACGCAATGTCTCGTACCCGTATTTGTGGTGGAGTCGTTCGAAGGATTTCGGCTTGCTGGAGCGGTTCGGGTTGCGCCGGCCGAAGCCGTTTGGCGAGCGTGAGGAAACGTTGGTGAATGTCGTCGCGCGCAAGCCGCTTGAAGGTGGTCTCTGATGCGACACATAACCTGTAGGAGTGAGCCTGCTCGCGATAGCGGTGGGTCAGCCGACATGTTTTTCGAATGTGCCACCGTCATCGCGAGCAGGCTCACTACTACAAGGTTTGCGGTGTGGCTGATGTTGGTGATGTTCGCCCTGTTGAGTGGTTGCGCCAGCCAGGCCCCGCTGCCCGCGAGCAACCCGACGCTGCCGTTACCGCTGCAACTGCACATCGAACGCCAACAGGCCGATCAACGCCAGGACTGGCTGCTGGTGATCCAGCGCGAAGGCTCCGGCATCCGCTGGTCGATGATGGACCCGCTGGGCATCCCCCAGGCGCGTCAACAACTGATCGACGGTCGCTGGCAGGCCGACGGGCTATTGCCGCCCAACCCGGAAGCCCGGGAGCTGTTTGCCGCGCTGCTGTTCGCCCTGACCCCCTCCGGCGAACTGGCGCGCAATTACCCCGCCGCGCAGCAGCAGGGCGAGCAACGCACGCTGGCGCCGCGCTGGACGATCCGTTATGCACAACCGTTGAGTTTCCAATTGAATCTGCCCCAAGGCCCGCACTATCGGGTTTCTCCTCTCGGTGAACCGACGCCATGACTGCCTACCTCAATGCCCTCGGCGTGATCTGCGCGCTGGGTCGCGACAAGCACCAGGTCGCTCACAACCTGTTTGCCGGTGACTGCTCGGGCATGCGCCGCGAGTCCGGCTGGGTGGCCGGGCGTGAGTTGCCGGTGGCGGCGGTGCACGGTGAACTGGCGGCGATTCCGGCCGAACTGGCCGACCAGAGCAGCCGCAATAATCAACTGCTGCTGGAAGCCGCACTGCAGATTCGCGAGGACATCGATCGGGCGATCCAGACCTATGGTCGCGCGCGCATCGGCGTGGTGCTCGGCACCAGCACCTCGGGGATCGACGAAGCCAGTCGCGGGTTGGCGCACTACCTTCGTGAGCAGCAGTTCCCGGCCGAGTACGACTATCGGCAACAGGAACTCGGCGCCCCGGCGAATTTTCTCGCCGACTGGCTGCAACTCAGCGGCCCGGCCTACGTGATTTCCACCGCCTGCACGTCCAGTGCGCGGGCGTTGATGAGCGCGCAGCGCCTGCTCGATCTGGGCCTGTGCGACGCGGTGCTGTGCGGCGGGGTCGACAGCCTGTGCAAACTGACGCTCAACGGTTTCAGTTCACTGGAAGCGGTGTCTGACCAGCGCTGCAATCCGTTCTCGGCCAACCGCAACGGCATCAACATCGGCGAAGCGGCGGTGCTGTTCCTGATGAGCAAACAACGCAGCGACGGCCCGGCCATTGCCCTGCTCGGCAGCGGCGCCAGCTCCGACGCGCACCACATTTCCGCGCCGGAACCGAGCGGCCGCGGCGCCCTGCAAGCGATGCAGAAAGCCTTGAGCCGCGCACAGCTGCAAGCGGCGCAAATCAGCTACCTGAACCTGCACGGCACCGCGACCCAGCACAACGATGCGATGGAAAGTCTGGCGGTCGCCACGCTGTTCCCCGACGGCGTGGCCTGCTCGTCGACCAAGCCGATGACCGGCCACACCCTCGGCGCGGCCGGTGCCCTCGAAGCGGCGTTCTGCTGGCTGAGCCTGAGCGCCGACAACCCGCAGCACGCCCTGCCGCCACACGTCTGGGACGCCCAGCCCGACCCCGACTTGCCGGCGTTGAAGTGGGTGACCGCGAGCGAACGCCTGTCGTCCATTGCACCCCGCTACCTGATGAGCAACTCGTTTGCCTTCGGCGGCAACAACGTCAGCCTGATTATCGGAGACGCCCCATGAACGACTGGCCGCTCGCCGAACTGCTGCCCCACGCTGGCGACATGATTCTGCTCGACCGCATCCTCAGCTTCGACGAGGAGCAGATCCACACCCGCCTCACGGTCAAGCCCGACGGCTTGTTCAACCTGCCCGACGGCAGCCTGCCGGCGTGGGTCGGCATCGAGTTGATGGCGCAGAGCGTCGCCGCCTTCGCCGGTTGTCATGCTCGCTTGAAGGGCAAACCGGTCGAGCTCGGCTTCCTCCTCGGCACGCGTAAATTCGAGTGCAACGTCGAGGCGTTTCCGGCCGGCAGCGAACTGACTATCCATGGCATCCGTTCGCTGGAAGACGACAACGGCATGGGTGTTTTCGAATGCCACATCAACGCCCCCGGCATCGAGGCCAGTGCACGCTTGAACGTGTTCCGCCCGCCGCAGCCCAGCCAATACCTTGAACAAAACAGAGAGTCGAACGATGACTGAATCCGTACTGGTCACCGGCTCCAGCCGTGGCATCGGCCGCGCCATTGCCTTGCGTCTGGCGCAGGCCGGGCATGACATCGTCCTGCATTGCCGCAGCGGAGTGGCTGAAGCCCAGGCCGTGAAAGCCGAAGTCGAAGCGCTGGGCCGCAACGCGCGCATCCTGCAATTCGACGTCGCCGACCGCGAAACCTGCAAAACCATCCTCGAAGCCGACGTCGAAACCCACGGTGCCTATTACGGCGTGGTGCTCAACGCCGGCCTGACCCGCGATGGCGCTTTTCCGGCGTTGAGCGATGACGATTGGGACGTGGTGTTGCGCACCAACCTCGATGGTTTCTACAACGTCCTGCACCCGGTGATGATGCCGATGATCCGCCGCCGCGCCGCCGGTCGGATCGTCTGCATCACTTCCGTGTCGGGTTTGATCGGCAACCGTGGCCAGGTCAACTACAGCGCCTCCAAGGCCGGGGTGATCGGTGCGGCGAAAGCGTTGGCGATTGAACTGGGCAAGCGCAAAATCACCGTTAACTGCGTCGCGCCGGGCCTGATCGACACGGCGATGCTCGACGAAAACGTGCCGGTGGAAGAGCTGATGAAAATGATCCCCGCACAACGCATGGGCACCCCGGAAGAGGTTGCCGCTGCGGTGAATTTCCTGATGTCGGCGGAAGCCTCGTACATCACCCGCCAGGTCCTGGCGGTCAACGGAGGCTTGTGCTGATGAAGCGCGTTGTCGTCACCGGCATGGCCGGCATCACCTCGCTGGGCAGCGACTGGCAGACCATCGCCGGCAACTTCGCGGCCAACCGCAGCGGCATCCGCCGGATGGACGAGTGGGACCGCTTCAGCGAACTCAACACCCGTCTGGCCGGGCCGATAGATGATTTTGTCGTACCGCCGCACTGGACCCGCAAGCAACTGCGCAGCATGGGCCGGGTGTCACGGCTGGCGGTGGGTGCGGCGGAACAGGCGCTGGCTGACGCCGGCCTGCTCGGTGACGAATCGATCAAGGACGGGCGCATGGGCGTGGCCTGCGGCTCATCCACCGGCAGCACCGACGAGATAAAGGCGTTCGGCAACATGCTGCTCAACTCGGTGGCCGAAGGCCTCAACGCCAACTCCTACGTGCGGATGATGCCGCACACCACCGCGGCCAACATCAGCATTTTCTTCGGCCTCACCGGACGCCTGATCCCGACGTCCAGCGCCTGCACCAGCGGCAGTCAGGGCATCGGCTACGCCTACGAGGCGATCAAGTTCGGACGGCTGCCGCTGATGCTCGCCGGCGGTGCCGAAGAGCTGTGCCCGACCGAAGCCATGGTCTTCGACGCGCTGTACGCCACCAGCCTGAAAAACGACGCGCCACAGACCAGCCCACGTCCGTACGACAAGGGCCGCGACGGTCTGGTGATCGGCGAAGGCGGCGGCATGCTGGTGCTCGAAGAGCTGGAGCATGCGCTGGCGCGCGGTGCGCGGATCCACGCCGAGATTGTCGGTTTCGGCAGCAACGCCGACGGCCAGCACACCACCCGCCCCGAGCAGGTGACCATGCGCCGCGCCATGGAACTGGCGCTGGAAGACGCCGGGCTGACGCCGGATGCCATCGGTTACGTCAATGGTCACGGCACCGCTACAGAACAGGGCGACATTGCCGAAACACTGGCGACCAGCAGTCTGTTCGGCGAACACATGCCGATCAGCTCGCAGAAGAGTTTCCTCGGCCACACGCTGGGGGCCTGCGGGGCGCTGGAGTCATGGTTCAGCATCGAGATGATGAATCGCGACCTGTATGTGCACACGCTCAACCTCGACGAGGTCGACCCGCACTGCGGCAAGCTCGATTACCTGCGCGGCGAATTCCGCCAGATGCATCACGAGTACGTGATGAACAACAATTTCGCTTTTGGTGGCGTCAACACCTCGTTGATTTTCCGCCGCTGGCACTGACCGCAACACCTTTGGAGTGAAGGGAATGACTCAGTTTCACCGCATCGCCGCCCTGCTGGCCCTGGCCTTTGTGCTCGGCGGTTGCACCAGCAAACCGGTTTACAACGCCAAGGAAGAGTTCTCGCCCAACCTCGGCTTCACCCAGCAACAGATGAGCCGCGCCATCGTCACCGCACTCAATGATCGCCAGTGGGTGGTGCAGTCGGTGCGCCCGGGCATGATCAAAGCGGCGATTACCGTACGCGGCCGTCACCACGCCGAAGTCGACATCCCGTTCAGCCCGACCTCGTTTGAAATCGACTACCGCAGCAGCTACGGCCTCGACGCCAAGGACGGCAAGATCCACGGCAACTACAATCGCTGGGTCAACCGCCTGCGCGACAACGTGCTCAAGGAACTGTCGATCAACCCGGACATCGAGTTCGTCAACGACTTGGGCATCGTCAAGCAAGGCGCCGACGAACCGACCTACCTGAGCTTTCGCGAGGGCGTCAAACGCGCCACCGACGCCGGCCTGCTCGACGGCAGCGTGAAGTTCTACCTGGCCGGCGAAACCCTGCCCAAGCAAGTGCGCAAACTCGACACCGTGAGCAGCAGCCGCAAGACCAATGGCTCGAACAAATCCGACGCCGACGCCTGCTTCTGGGCCCTGCAGTCGGCTCTCGCCACCCTGCAGAACGCCGCGAAAAAAGCCGACGCCAACGCCGTGATCAACATCGCCAGCGTCGACCAGCGCGACCTGTACAAAGACACCGAGAAATTCCAGTGCCGCGCCGGCCTTGTGGTGTCGAGCGTGGCGTTGCGTGGGGATTTGGCGCACGTTGATTGATTGAACTGTAGAAACGACAAAGGGCGCCTTGCGGCGCCCTTTGCTATTCAGTTCAGCTCAAGTGCTGGCATGTAACTTCAAGCCCAACGCCTTCACCACTTTCAGAATCGTTCCAAACTCAGGATTTCCTTCACCTGACAGTGCACGGTAGAGACTTTCTCGAGACAGCCCGGCGTCACGTGCGACTTGGGTCATGCCTCGCGCTCTCGCAATGGTGCCCAGTGCCTTGGCGATAAAGGCAGGATCATCTCCAGCCTCCTCCATGCAGGCATCCAGATAATTGGCCATGTCCTCTTCTGTCTTGAGGTACTCGGCTGAGTCCCAACGAGTGAATTGTTCGGTCATGGGTTTTGCTCCTGCCAAGACTCCGCGATGAGCTTGGCTTGCTTGATATCTCGGGGTTGGCTGCTCTTGTCTCCACCACAAAGGAGGATGACCACTTGCCGACCTTGTTGCATGAAATAGACTCGATATCCGGGGCCATAGTCAATTCTGACTTCGCTGAGCCCCTCACCGACGACTTTGACATCACCAAAATTCCCATCGGCCATACGATCAATGCGCACCTGAATACGCATCCTGGCGCGGCTGTCAGCCAGCTTCAAAAGCCAGCTGGAGAATGTTGAACTTCGAATAATCTCGGGCATGCTCGGAAGTGTAGCCCTTGAGCTACACATGTTCCAGATGGTTTTTTCTGCACCGACGTACGGTGTCTACACTCGTTAAATCGTTGAATGCTGACTCGCAAAGTCAAGGAGATGACCATGCAAGTGAAAGCCCTGATCGCCGCCGCACTCCTCGGGCTATTGCCCATCGCCAGCCACGCCACCAACCTGATGTACATGCCGTTCGAAACCGTGCTCTCGGATGCGATCCGCGCCGGGCGGCTGGATGGCAGTGTGAAGTTCTATCTGATCGGCAACGGGCCGCAGGGCACGCAGCAGTTGTTACGCCGGGATGTGGTCAGTGATTTGCGCACCAACGGTTTCAACAAGAGCGATCACGACTCCTGCGAGTGGGTGCTGCAGTCGAACCTGATCAAGTTGCAGGCCGATGCCAAACGGGTCGGGGCGAATGCGGTGGTCAATATCGTCAGTTATTACGACCAGCATGTGCGCAAGGATTTGAATACCTATGAGTGCCGTGCGGGAGTGTTTGTGACACGGGTGGCGTTGAAGGGGGATCTGGTGCGGTTGCCCTGAGGGGCGTTGGTGTTTGAGTTGACGCCTTCGCGAGCAGGCTCGCTCCCACCTTGGAATGCGTTCCCCTGTGGGAGCGAGCCTGCTCGCGATTTGATTGCGCAGCAATCAAGCTTTTGAAGGCTCAACCTTGCGCGTCAGCAGCTCGACGAACGCCTTGGCCATCGGCGATTTCTGATCCTTGCGCTGCACCAGCCACACCGCCGACACCGCCTCCGGATCAAGCAGTGGTCGATAGACCACACCGTCAATGCGCATCCGCTGATACGACGCCGGCAACACCGAAACCCCCAGCCCCGCTGCGACCAGTCCGATGATGGTCATCGCCTCACCGGCCTCCTGGGCGAAGTGCGGGCTGAATCCGGCATCGCGGGCCAGACTGAGCAGTTGCGCATACAGCCCGCTGCCGTAGCTGCGTGGAAAGAACACGAACGGCTCCAGCGCCAGCGCCGAGAGGAACAAGCCTTCCTCGCTGCCCTGCGCCAACGGATGTTTGGAGCCGAGCACCGCCACCAGCGGCTCACGCATCAGCTCCACCACACTGAGCGAATCCGGCAGGCCCAGCGGGCGCATGATCCCGACTTCGATCGACTCATCCACCAGCGCATCCGCGACCATGGTGCTGCTCATCTCCCGCAGGTTCAGGTGCACTGCCGGGAAACGCTGGCGAAAAGAAAAAATCGCCTGGGGAATGGTCGAGTTGAACGGCGCCGACGAGGTGAAGCCAATCTTCAATTCGCCGAGCTCGCCGAGTTGCGCACGCCGGGCGACATCCGCGGCTTTGTCGACCTGCGCCAGCACCAGCCGCGCCTCCTGCAGAAACAATCGGCCGGCCTCACTCAGTTCGACCCGACGATTGGTGCGCTCGAACAACCGCGCGCCGACCTCTTGCTCCAACGCCTGAATCTGCTGACTCAACGGTGGCTGAGAGATCCCCAGTACCTGTGCAGCGCGGCCGAAATGCAGTTCTTCGGCGACGGCGATGAAGTAGCGCAGATGACGCAATTCCATGGAAACCCCATTAGGTCGTTAAAGCTATCAAACAGGTCGAACAATATATTGGATAGAAACATTAGCCAGCTATATGATTTTTTCATTGCCTGCCTGGCCGTGCCCTCCGAGGTCTGATGTGAAAACCGCCGCCGCCCCTCTTGCCCATGAAGTTCCGCCTGCCGCGACGGACGATGTCATCGCCGAGCTGCAGGAGATCTACATCGAAAAAGGCACGCCGATGTTCATGCGCACGGTGCTCGCGCTGTTCAGCGGTGGCTTCGCGACCTTCGCTTTGCTGTATTGCGTGCAGCCAATGATGCCGCTGCTGTCTCACGAGTATTCGATCAACGCCGCGCAGAGCAGCCTGATTCTGTCGGTGGCGACCGGCATGCTGGCCGTCGGGCTGTTGATCACCGGGCCGATCTCCGACCGGGTCGGACGCAAACCGGTGATGGTCGCGGCACTGTTCGCCGCCGCGTTGTGCACCATCGCCAGCTCGATGATGCCGAGCTGGCACGGCGTGCTGATCATGCGCGCGCTGATCGGGCTGTCGTTGAGTGGTCTGGCGGCGGTGGCGATGACGTATCTGAGCGAGGAAATCCATCCGCAGCACATCGGTCTGGCGATGGGCCTGTACATCGGCGGCAACGCAATTGGCGGGATGAGCGGGCGGTTGATCACCGGGGTGCTGATCGACTTTGTCAGCTGGCACACGGCGATGCTGGTGATCGGCGGTTTGGCATTGGTCGCAGCGGCGGTGTTCTGGAAGATCCTTCCCGAATCGCGCAACTTCCGCTCGCGCTCGCTGCACCCACGCAGCCTGCTCGATGGCTTCACCATGCACTTTCGCGACGCCGGCCTGCCGCTGCTGTTTCTTGAAGCGTTCGTGCTGATGGGCGCCTTCGTCACTCTGTTCAACTACATCGGTTATCGCCTGCTGGCCGCGCCGTACAACCTCGATCAGGTGTTCGTCGGTTTGCTGTCGGTGGTGTACCTGTCGGGCATCTACAGCTCGGCGAAGATCGGTTCACTGGCGGACAAACTGGGGCGGCGCAAAGTGCTGTGGGCAACCATCGCGCTGATGTTCGCCGGCCTTGCGCTCACGATGTTTACACCGCTGTTGCTGGTGATCGTCGGCATGCTGATCTTCACCTTCGGCTTCTTCGGCGCGCACTCGGTGGCGAGCAGCTGGATCGGCCGGCGTGCGACCAAGGCCAAGGGCCAGGCGTCGTCGTTGTATTTGTTCAGCTATTACGCCGGGTCGAGTATTGCCGGCACGGCTGGCGGGGTGTTCTGGCATCTCGGCGGGTGGAATGGCATCGGCCTGTTTATTGGCGCCCTGTTGATGATCGCGCTGTTGGTGGCGTTGAAACTGGCGAAGTTGCCGCCCCTCGGTGGCAGCGCTCCCGCTTGAGTCAGAACACCATTTTTTTCAGGATTCGGCGCCCACACATTTCGTGTTTGATAACGGCTGCGATGTGTAGCGCTACTTGAACCAGTAACATCACGCACGCCCAAACATGGATGACGAAGAACCGATCAATCCACTGTAGATCGTTCAGCGGCGCCGGAATAAGAACCAGATCAAATATATTGATCGGTCGATCCATCATTAATATTCCTGTGAGCAAGACAACCGCCGTCATCAGATAAATAGACTTATGCATCCAACTCGCCAGACGCTCCACAAAGGTCCTGTCCACCTCGCAAGTGGTGTGAGAGCCTCTGACAGAAACATACAATCTCAGTATAAATATCGGAATAAATAAAGCCGTCACCGAAACATTTATAAATCCGACTATCGATTTTGTTTCCGCTGCAACTTTAATGACTGACACATAGAAGCCAGACAACAGAGCCCATAAAATTACTGCCGCAGATATCCAGTGCAAAGCAATCTGGAGACGCGAATATCCAACCCTTTTCATTGCAACCATCCTGATAAACAAGTGGCGCAATTACAAGGCTCTTAATTATCAACGTCAACGAGAAAACCATTAACAGAAACTGCACAAAGTAAACAATCTTTACGAACAAGGTTTATTGCACGTTCAACTTAAACATACAAAAATCAATTACCGCCCGAACATTGCATTCGGGCGGTCGTGTCAAAATCTTACTTGTGATACTGCGCCGACAGTTCATGCACCGCGCGCAGGAACGCACCGGCGTGCTCTGGGTCGACTTCCGGAGTGATGCCATGACCCAGGTTGAACACGTGGCCACTGCCTTTGCCATAGCTGGCCAGAATGCGCCCGACTTCAGTGCGGATCGCTTCCGGTTTGGCGTAGAGCACGGTCGGGTCCATGTTGCCTTGCAGCGCGACCTTGTCGCCGACACGGGCGCGGGCGTTGCCGATGTCGCAGGTCCAGTCCAGGCCCAGTGCGTCGGCGCCAGCGTCGGCGATACTTTCCAGCCACAGGCCGCCGTTCTTGGTGAAGAGGATCACCGGCACTTTGCGACCGTCGTGCTCGCGGATCAGGCCGCTGACGATTTTCTTCATGTACGCCAGGGAGAACTCCTGATACGCCGCCGCCGACAGGTTGCCGCCCCAGGTATCGAAGATCTGCACCGCTTGCGCGCCGGCCTGGATCTGGCCGTTGAGGTACGAGGTGACCGACTGCGCCAGTTTGTCCAGCAGCAGGTGCATGGCTTGCGGGTTGTCGTAGAGCATCGCCTTGGTTTTGCGGAAGTCTTTCGACGAGCCGCCTTCAACCATGTAAGTGGCGAGGGTCCACGGGCTGCCGGAGAAGCCGATCAGCGGCACACGGCCGTTCAGCTCGCGGCGGATGGTGCTGACCGCGTCCATCACGTAGCCGAGGTCTTTGTGTGGATCAGGGATCGGCAACGCTTCGATGTCGGCCAGGGTGCTGACGACTTTCTTGAAGCGCGGGCCTTCACCGGTCTCGAAGTACAGACCCTGGCCCATGGCATCGGGGATGGTGAGGATGTCGGAGAACAGGATCGCCGCGTCCAGTTGCGGGTAGCGGTCGAGCGGTTGCAACGTAACTTCGCAAGCGAATTCCGGATTCATGCACAGGCTCATGAAATCACCGGCCTGGGCACGGCTGGCGCGGTATTCAGGCAGGTAGCGGCCGGCCTGGCGCATCATCCACACCGGGGTGACGTCTACAGGTTGCTTGAGCAGGGCGCGGAGGAAACGGTCGTTCTTCAGGGCAGTCATGTCGGCATCCGGAAAAAAAGTGCGGGCATTTTCTCAGAGCGCGACGCAAAAGGCACGGATGCAGGTCAGCCTTTTGTCTATCGGGTCAATTTATTGCGTTGGAATACTGATTTTGCAACACCGAGAAACAACTGTGGGAGCGAGCCTGCTCGCGAATAGGCCGGTACATCCAACAGTGAAATTGGCTGACAGACCGCTTTCGCGAGCAGGCTCGCTCCCACAGGGTTATTGCGTTTGGTTCAGGATCCGAGGTTAGACACCCAGGTAATCGAGGATCCCTTCAGCCGCATTGCGGCCTTCGAAGATTGCCGTTACCACCAGGTCGGAACCGCGCACCATGTCGCCACCGGCGAAGATTTTCGGGTTGCTGGTCTGGTGCTTGTACTGACCCTGCTCAGGCGCGACGACGCGGCCCTGGCTGTCGGTCTGGATTTCGAACTGTTCGAACCACGGTGCCGGGCTTGGACGGAAACCGAACGCAATGACCACGGCGTCGGCCGGGATGATCTCTTCGGAGCCCGGGATCGGCTCGGGGCTGCGGCGGCCACGGGCGTCCGGTTCGCCGAGACGGGTCTCGACCACCTTCACGCCTTCGACCTTGTCCTCGCCAACGATCGCGATCGGCTGGCGGTTGTAGAGGAATTTCACGCCTTCTTCCTTGGCGTTCTTCACCTCTTTGCGCGAGCCGGGCATGTTCGCTTCGTCACGACGATAAGCACAGGTCACCGACTTGGCGCCCTGACGGATCGAGGTGCGGTTGCAGTCCATCGCCGTGTCGCCGCCGCCGAGTACCACGACCTTCTTGCCTTTCATGTCGACGAAATCTTCCGGCGACTTTTCAAAGCCCAGGTTGCGGTTGACGTTGGCAATCAGGAAGTCCAGCGCGTCGTAGACGCCCGGCAGATCCTCACCGGCAAAACCGCCCTTCATGTAGGTGTAGGTGCCCATGCCCATGAATACCGCATCGTATTCGGCGAGCAGTTGCTCCATGGTCACGTCCTTGCCGACCTCAGTGTTGAGGCGGAACTCAATGCCCATGCCGGTGAAGACTTCGCGACGATTGCTCAGCACGCTCTTCTCAAGCTTGAACTCGGGAATGCCGAAGGTCAGCAGACCGCCGATTTCCGGGTTCTTGTCGAACACCACCGGGGTCACACCGCCACGCACCAGCACGTCGGCACAGCCCAGACCCGCCGGGCCCGCACCGATGATCGCGACACGTTTGCCGGTCGGTTTGACCTTGGACATGTCCGGGCGCCAGCCCATGGCGAACGCAGTGTCGGTGATGTACTTCTCGACCGAACCGATGGTCACCGCACCGAAACCGTCGTTGAGGGTGCAGGCACCCTCGCACAGCCGATCCTGCGGGCACACCCGGCCACAGACTTCCGGCAGGGTGTTGGTCTGGTGCGACAGCTCGGCGGCCTGGAGGATGTTGCCCTCGGCCACCAGCTTCAGCCAGTTGGGAATGAAGTTGTGCACCGGGCACTTCCACTCGCAATACGGGTTGCCGCAACCCAGGCAGCGGTGGGCCTGGTCGGCCGACTGCTGGGGTTTGAACGGTTCGTAGATCTCGACGAACTCTTTCTTGCGTTGACGCAACAGTTTCTTCTTCGGATCCTTGCGCCCGACATCGATGAACTGGAAGTCGTTATTCAGACGTTCAGCCATTGTTAAAACCTCATCAAACTCTTCAGGCGCATATCACTGCGGGTTGGCACGAGTGCTGGAAAGCAACGACTTCAGGTTGGCAGCCTTAGGCTTGACCAGCCAGAAACGACGCAGGTAGTCATCAAGGTTCTCGGCGAGTTCACGACCCCACTCGCTCTCGGTTTCCTTGACGTACTCGTTCAGCACGTTCTGCAGGTGGCTGCGGTAGGCTTCCATCGCCTCGCCGCTGATCCGCTGGATTTCCACCAGTTCGTGGTTGACCCGGTCAACGAAGGTGTTGTCCTGATCGAGCACGTAGGCGAAACCACCGGTCATGCCAGAGCCGAAGTTGTAACCGGTCTTGCCCAAGACGCAGACGAAACCACCGGTCATGTACTCGCAGCAGTGATCGCCAGTGCCTTCCACGACGGTGTGGGCACCGGAGTTGCGCACGGCAAAACGCTCGCCTGCGGTGCCGGCGGCGAACAGCTTGCCGCCGGTGGCGCCGTACAGGCAGGTGTTGCCGATGATGGCGCTGTTCTGAGTCTGATAGACGCTGCCCTTCGGCGGTACGATGACCAGTTTGCCGCCGGTCATGCCTTTGCCGACGTAGTCGTTGGCGTCGCCCTCCAGGTACATGTTCAGACCGCCGGCGTTCCACACGCCGAAGCTCTGACCGGCCGTGCCTTTGAAGCGGAAGGTGATCGGCGCGTTGGCCATGCCCTGATTGCCGTGCTTGCGCGCGATTTCGCCGGAGATCCGCGCACCGATCGAACGGTCGCAGTTGCAGATGTCCAGTTCGAACTCGGCACCGCTGAGGTCATTGATCGCCGACGTCGCCATGTCGACCATTTTCTCGGCCAGCAGGCCCTGATCGAACGGCGGGTTGCGCTCAACGCCGCAGAATTGCGGTTTGTCCGCCGGGATGTGATCGCTGCCCAGCAGCGGGGTCAGATCCAGATGGTGTTGCTTGGCGGTCTGGCCTTCGAGGATTTCCAGCAGATCGGTGCGGCCGATCAGCTCTTCGAGGGAACGCACGCCGAGCTTGGCCAGCCACTCACGGGTTTCTTCGGCGACGTAGGTGAAGAAATTCACCACCATGTCGACGGTACCGATGTAGTGATCCTTGCGCAGCTTCTCGTTCTGCGTCGCAACGCCGGTGGCGCAGTTGTTCAGGTGGCAGATGCGCAGGTATTTGCAGCCCAGGGCAATCATTGGCGCTGTACCGAAGCCGAAGCTTTCGGCACCGAGGATCGCGGCCTTGATCACGTCGAGGCCGGTTTTCAGGCCGCCGTCGGTCTGCACCCGGACTTTGCCGCGCAGGTCGTTGCCGCGCAGGGTCTGGTGGGTTTCAGCGAGGCCGAGTTCCCACGGAGCGCCTGCGTATTTGATCGAGGTCAGCGGCGAAGCACCGGTGCCACCGTCGTAGCCGGAGATGGTGATCAAGTCCGCATAGGCCTTGGCCACACCGGCGGCGATGGTGCCGACGCCCGCTTCCGCTACCAGTTTCACTGAAACCAGTGCCTTCGGGTTGACCTGTTTCAGGTCGAAGATCAGTTGCGACAAGTCTTCGATCGAGTAGATGTCGTGGTGCGGCGGTGGCGAAATCAGGGTCACGCCCGGCACTGCGTAACGCAGCTTGGCGATCAGCCCGTTGACCTTGCCGCCCGGCAGTTGCCCGCCCTCGCCCGGCTTGGCGCCCTGCGCGACCTTGATCTGCAGCACTTCGGCGTTGACCAGGTATTCCGGGGTGACACCGAAACGGCCGGTCGCGACCTGCTTGATTTTCGAGCTCTTGATGGTGCCGTAGCGCGCCGGGTCTTCGCCGCCTTCGCCGGAGTTGGAACGCGCACCGAGGCGGTTCATGGCTTCGGCCAGGGCTTCGTGCGCTTCCGGCGACAGTGCGCCCAGCGAGATACCGGCGGAGTCGAAGCGCTTGAGCACTGATTCCAGCGGTTCGACTTCGCTGATGTCCAGCGGCTTGTCGAGGGTCTTGACCTTGAACAGGTCGCGGATCATCGACACCGGGCGGTTATCCACCAGCGAGGTGTATTCCTTGAACTTGGCATAGTCGCCCTGCTGCACGGCGGCTTGCAGGGTGTTGACCACGTCCGGGTTGTAAGCGTGATATTCGCCGCCGTGGACGAACTTCAGCAGACCGCCCTGCTGGATCGGCTTGCGCGGACTCCAGGCTTCGGTAGCGAGGGCTTTCTGCTCGGCTTCGATGTCGACGAAACGCGCACCCTTGATGCGGCTCGGCACGCCACGGAAGCTCAGCTCGCACACTTCTTCGGACAGGCCTATGGCTTCAAACAGCTGCGCACCGCGGTACGAGGCGATGGTCGAGATGCCCATCTTCGACAGGATCTTCAACAGGCCTTTGGTGATGCCCTTGCGGTAGTTCTTGAAGACCTCATAGAGGTCGCCCAGCACTTCACCGGTACGGATCAGGTCGCCCAGCACTTCGTAGGCCAGGAACGGATAGACCGCCGAGGCGCCGAAACCGATCAGCACCGCAAAGTGATGCGGATCGCGCGCGGTGGCGGTTTCAACGAGGATGTTGGAATCGCAGCGCAGGCCTTTTTCGGTCAGGCGGTGGTGCACCGCGCCGGTGGCCAGCGAAGCGTGGATCGGCAGCTTGCCCGGGGCGATATGGCGGTCGCTGAGGACGATCTGGGTACGCCCGGCGCGCACGGCTTCTTCAGCCTGATCGGCGACGTTGCGAATCGCCGCTTCGAGGCCGACGCTTTCGTCGTAGTTGAGGTCGATGATCTGCCGCTCGAAACCCGGGCGGTCGAGGTTCATCAGCGAGCGCCACTTGGCCGGCGAGATCACTGGCGAGCTGAGGATCACGCGCGAGGCGTGCTCCGGCGATTCCTGGAAGATGTTGCGCTCGGCACCGAGACAGATCTCCAGCGACATCACGATCGCTTCACGCAGCGGGTCGATCGGCGGGTTGGTGACCTGCGCGAACTGCTGGCGGAAATAGTCGTACGGCGTGCGCACGCGCTGCGACAGCACGGCCATCGGCGTATCGTCACCCATCGAGCCAACGGCTTCGTAGCCTTGCTCACCGAGCGGGCGCAGCACCTGATCACGCTCTTCGAACGTGACCTGATACATCTTCATGTATTGCTTGAGCTGATCCACGTCGTAGAACGCCGAACCGTGGTCGTTATCTTCCATGGTCGCCTGGATACGCAGAGCGTTCTTGCGCAGCCATTGCTTGTACGGATGACGGGACTTCAGACGGTTGTCGATCGCGTCGGTGTCGAGGATCTGCCCGGTTTCGGTGTCCACGGCGAGGATCTGCCCCGGGCCGACACGGCCCTTGGCGATCACGTCTTGCGGCTGGTAGTTCCAGACGCCGATTTCCGACGCAACGGTGATGAAACCGTTGGTGGTGGTGACCCAGCGCGCCGGGCGCAGACCGTTACGGTCGAGCAGGCACACCGCGTAACGACCATCGGTCATTACCACGCCGGCTGGGCCGTCCCACGGTTCCATGTGCATCGAGTTGTACTCGTAGAACGCACGCAGATCCGGGTCCATGGTTTCAACGTTCTGCCACGCTGGCGGAATGATCATCCGCACGCCACGGAACAGGTCGATGCCACCGGTGACCATCAGTTCGAGCATGTTGTCCATGCTCGAGGAGTCGGAACCGACACGGTTGACCAGCGGGCCGAGTTCTTCCAGATCCATCAGATCGTTGCTGAACTTGGTCCGACGGGCCTGTGCCCAGTTACGGTTACCAGTGATGGTGTTGATCTCACCGTTGTGGGCGAGGAAACGGAATGGCTGGGCCAGCGGCCATTTCGGCAAGGTGTTGGTGGAGAAGCGCTGGTGGAACACGCAGATCGCGGTTTGCAGGCGCTGGTCACCCAGGTCCGGATAGAACGCGGCCAGGTCGGCCGGCATCATCAGGCCTTTATAGATGATGGTCTTGTGCGAAAAGCTGCAGATGTAGTGGTCGGTGTCGGCGGCGTTGGCCACCGACGAGCGACGACGGGCGCTGAACAGCTTGACCGCCATGTCCTGATCGCTCAGGCCTTCACCGCCGATGTACACCTGCTCGATCTGCGGCAGGCGCTCGAGGGCCAGTCGGCCGAGGACGCTGGTGTCGATCGGCACTTTGCGCCAGCCGATCAGTTGCAGGCCTTCAGCGAGGATCTCGCGGTTCATGTTCTCGCGAGCGGCTTCGGCCTTGGCCGGATCCTGGTTGAAGAAGACCATGCCCACGGCATATTGCTTGGGCAGCTCGACGCTGAAGTTTTCCTGGGCCATCGCCCGCAGGAACGCGTCAGGCTTTTGAATCAGCAGACCGCAACCGTCACCGGTCTTGCCGTCGGCATTAATCCCACCGCGGTGGGTCATGCAGGTCAGGGCCTCGATGGCCGTTTGCAAAAGGATATGACTGGGCTCGCCCTGCATATGGGCTATCAGGCCGAAACCGCAGTTATCCTTGAATTCATCTGGTTTGTACAGACCTGCTTTCATAGACACTTTCTCACCAGGCTGCCTCTTTTCGAGGCAAATTTCTTTTCAATTCAACCACTTGCTTGCCGCGCCGAACGTACGCCGGCTTTGCGGGGGCAAAAGGGTGGTCATTGTACACAGCGACACAGAGGCTCACAAATTTGACGACGAAATGTCGCAAATTCATGTCGCATTTGTGAAAGGTTTAAAGCGATCTGCTGTGCTAGTCAAAACTTTTTTTAATTTTGACTGCAACGACTCAAAGACTACTGTGACGCAGACACCACAAGGCACGCGGTCTGTAGAGACGGCGCGCACTCGTAGAAATTTTGAGGTGCTTGGAGAGGCGGCCTGGGTAAGGCCGCCGAATCTTCAGCGAGTTGTTGCCAGTTCCTGTTGGACGCTGGCGACAGTGCGAGGCCAAGGTTTACCAGCCTGAACCTTCGCTGGCAAGGCCTTGATGGCAGAAACGGCTGCATCACGATTGGCGAAGTTGCCGTAGGTGATCACGTAGAGAGGCTTGCCGTTGAGGACTTTCTTGAAATAACGGTACTCGCCGCCCTGCTCCTTGACGAAGTTCTGCGCGGTCGCTTCGGAGCTGGTGCCGAGGATCTGCACCACGTAATTGCTGGTCGGCTGACCGGCGTACCAGCTGCCACCGGCAGCCTTGGCCACGGTAACCGGCTTCTCGGCCGGTTTGGCAGCAGCAACAGGCTTGGCCGGGGCGGGAGCCGGTTTGGCCGCTGGCGCTGCCGGAGCAGGCTTGGCGGTGGCGACCTGAGTCGGTGCCGGGGTCGGCTTGGCCGCCGGAACAGGTACTGGCGTCGGAGCCGGGCCGGCCGGAACACCTGCCGGTGGTGCGGAAGTCGTGACGGTCGGCGGCGTTGCGCTGGAGCCTTCGACCGGCACGCCGTCGTCACCTTCAGTGATGCCGCCTGCGGCTTCAGCCAACGGGCCGCGCATCACCGGTTGCGAGTTGCCGACCAGCGGCAGCGGCATCGGCTGGGTATTGCCGGCGAACTCGACGTTCGGTGCGCCGCCATTGGCGCCTTGGCCCAATGGCAGTTGTGCCTGTTCGTTGGCAGGTGCGCCGGTGGTTGGCGCCTTGTTGCGACCCGGCATCAGCCAGGCGGCGGCGACCGCGACCACAACGACGGCGGAAATCGCCAATACGTGTTTCTTCGGCATGTTGAACCCCATACTTGGACGCTTGACCGCAGAGCGGCTGGCAATCATGACTTCGATCAGTGCATCGCGAGCGACCTGGTTGATGTTGCCAGGCCAACCCTCGGCGCTTTCGTGAATCTCAGAGATCTGATCCGCGGTGAAAAGTTCGACACCCCGGCCCGCACCTTCGAGCCGTTGGTCGAGATATTCGCGGGTCTCTTCTTCGGTATACGGCTGCAGTTCGATGACGTGGAAGCGCTCTTCCTCGAGGTGCAAGGCCTCCAGTTGCGCGATCAGCGACGACTCACCGAACAGGAACACATGCGGGCGACCTTCCGGTGCACCGGCCCCTAGCGCCATCAGCGCTTCGAGGGCGGATTCGTCGAGCTGCTCGGCGTCATCCACCAGCAGATAGACCTCCTGGCCGGTAAGCGCGAGCTGCACCACCTGATCCAGAATCGCGCCAACTTCGGCCTGAGCCACGTTCAGTGCCTGAGCCACCTGACGCAGCACGCCGGCGGCATCGCCAGCTCCACGGGCCGACACGACAACGCTTTGTACCGATTGCTTGTTGGTGCTGGCCACCAGCGCCTGACGCAGCAAGGTCTTGCCGCTGCCCTGCGGGCCGGTGACCACCAGCAGCAACTGGCTGTAACGCGCCAGGTGGTGCAATTGCCCCAGCACCGGTTTGCGCTGGGCCGGGAAGAATTTGAAGCCCGGCACCCGCGGCGCGAAAGGGTCGTGACTTAACTGGAAATGGCCGAGGAACGCCTCGTCGGCATGCAAACTAGTCATCGGAATCTTATTAACCTTTAAGCTGAGCCAGAGCGCGGTAATCCGCTCCCAGCGTGGCCTGTAGAACCTCTTTCGGATAATCGGCGGTCACCACCGCTTCGCCCATCCGGCGCAGCAGCACCAGGCGCAGACGACCGTCGATCACTTTTTTATCAATTGCCATATGTTCGAGAAAATCGGCTTCGGTCATTTCTTCCGGCGGAATCACCGGCAGACCGGCACGCTGGAACAGACGAATGCCGCGATCACGTTCCTGCTCGCTGATCCAGCCCAGACGCGCGGACATTTCCAGCGCCATCACGGTGCCAGCGGCCACCGCCTCACCATGCAACCAGACACCATAGCCCATGTGGGTCTCGATGGCGTGGCCGAAGGTGTGGCCGAGATTGAGCGTGGCGCGCACGCCGGTTTCCTTCTCATCGGCACCGACCACTGCCGCCTTGGCCGCGCAGGAACGCTCGATGGCGTAGGTCAGGGCCTTCTGGTCCAGCGCGCGCAGAGCGTCGACGTTGTCTTCGAGCCAGGTCAGGAACGGCTCGTCGCAGATCAGACCGTACTTGATGACTTCGGCCAGACCGGCGGACAGTTCACGCTCCGGCAGGGTTTTCAGCGATGCAGTATCGATCAGCACCACGTTCGGCTGATAGAACGCGCCGACCATGTTCTTGCCCAGCGGATGGTTGATGCCGGTCTTGCCGCCCACCGACGAATCGACCTGGGACAACAGCGTGGTAGGAATCTGGATGAAATCGACGCCGCGCTGATAGCAGGCGGCAGCAAAACCGGCCATGTCACCGATGACCCCGCCGCCGAGGGCGATGATCGTGGTGCGGCGGTCGTGACGGGCAGTCAGCAGGCCGTCGAAGATCAGTTGCAGGGTTTCCCAGTTCTTGAAGGCTTCCCCGTCCGGCAGCACCACCGAGATCACTGAGAACTGCGCAAGGCTGCGGGTCAGACGTTCGAGATAGAGCGGCGCAACGGTCTCGTTGGAGATGATTGCCACTTGCCGCCCATGGATATGCGGCGCCAGCAACTCGGGCTGATCCAACAAACCTTCGCCAATATGAATCGGGTAGCTGCGCTCGCCTAGATCGACCTTGAGTGTCTGCATGTGTCCCCACAGTGAAGATGGAAGCAGGCGTCCTGCCCTGAATTATTGGTTGTCTGCGGCCTATAGCGAATCTGACGCCGCTCGCACGCCATCCGCCACAACCTCGGCGACTGTGACAGGACGCCGAGGATAGCGCATTTCCGGCGGCGCTTTAACGGGGTGGCAGCTGCGCCAGACGGTCGAGAATGTCGAGCACCACCATGCGCGGTGGCCGTTCGTCGGTTTCCACCACCAGATCGGCGATCTCTCGATAGAGCGGATCGCGGATCTCCAACAAGTCTCGCAGGGTTTTCGCCGGATCGGCGGTGCGTAGCAAAGGACGATTGCGATCGCGCGACGTACGCCCGACCTGCTGCTCGACGGAGGCATGCAGATACACCACCCGCCCGCCCGCGTGCAGGGCCTTGCGGTTGGCATCGCGCATTACCGCACCGCCGCCGGTCGCCAGCACCACGCCGTCGAACGCGCACAGCTCGGCGATCATCGCCTGCTCACGGTCACGAAAGCCGGGCTCGCCTTCCTTGTCGAAGATCCACGGGATATTGGCGCCCGTGCGCAGTTCAATTTCCTTGTCGGAATCTTTGAACGGCAGGCGCAGCTCTTTGGCCAGCAACCGGCCGATGGTGCTTTTTCCAGCGCCCATCGGTCCTACAAGAATCAAATTTCGCACAGAATCAACGACTCACAGCAATCGCCTGGTTATTCATGATACGCGGAGTGAGAAATACCAGCAGCTCGGATTTTTTCTCCGAAACCACATCACGCCGGAAAAGGCGGCCAAGATACGGCACATCGCCAAGAAATGGCACCTTATCTACGACCTTGCTTTGAGTATTTGAGAAAACGCCCCCAATCACGATGGTCTCGCCGTCGTTCACCAGCACCTTGGCGTTGACCTCGTTCTTCTTGATCGGCGGTACATCCTGCACTTTGTTCAGGTAGTCCGGTTCGTCCTTGGTGACCTTGACCTCCATGATGATGCGGTTGTCGGGGGTGATCTGCGGCGTCACTTCCAGCGACAGCGAAGCCTCCTTGAAAGACACCGACGTCGCGCCGCTAGAGCTCGCCTCCTGATACGGAATCTCGGTGCCTTTGAGGATCTTTGCCGTCTCCTTGTCGGAGGTGACCACTTTGGGCTGCGAGACGATTTCACCGTTGCCGGTCTTCTCCATGGCGGTCAGCTCAAGATCGAGCAGCACATTGTCGGTAATGAAGGCGATGCCGATCCCCGAGGTATTACCGACCGTGCCCATGTCGACGAACGGCGAGTTGGTACTGGTACTGCCCGGTGTGCCGATGGTGGTCGACGAGCCATTGCTGACCCCCGAGGTGTTCCAGTTGCCCTTGTTCTGGATCGAACCGCCCCAGCGCACGCCCAGACTCTTGTCGTAATCGACGTTGGCCTCGACGATCCGCGCCTCGATCATCACCTGACGCACCGGAATATCCAGTTGCGCCACGATCCGCCGCAGTTCGTCGAGGCGATCCTGGGTCTGGTAGGCAATGATGTTGTTGGTCCGTTCATCGACAGTGATCGAGCCACGCTCGTCGATTTTCGCCTCGGCGCTGGTCACCGACTGGAACAGCTTGGCGATGTCCGCGGCCTTGGCGTAATTCACTTGCAACAGCTCGCGGCGCAGCGGTGCCAGTTCGGCAATCTGTTTCTGCGACTCCAGTTCCTGGCGTTCACGGGCGGCGATTTCGTCGGCCGGCGCCACCAGCAACACGTTGCCGATCTTGCGCTTGTCCAGGCCTTTGGTTTTCAGCACCAGGTCCAGCGCCTGATCCCACGGCACGTTTTGCAAACGCAAGGTGATCCCGCCCTGCACCGTATCGCTGGCCACCAGATTGAGGTTGGTGAAGTCGGCGATCAGTTGCAGCACCGAACGCACGTCGATGTCCTGGAAATTCAGCGAAAGCTTTTCGCCGCTGTAGCTGTTGCGGTCAGCGTTGCGCTTTTGCAGGTCATCGACCGTCATCGGGCGAATGCTGACGGTCAGTTTGTTGTCGGTCTGGTAGGTGGAATAGTCGAACGTGCCGCTGGGTTCGACGGTGATGACCGCACGATCACCGGTGGCGGCGGCATTGACGAACTGCACCGGGGTGGCGAAGTCCTTGACGTCGAGGCGCACCCGCAGCCTGTCCGGCAACTGCGTACGGGCGAAGCTGAGGATGATCTTGCCGTCATGCTCCTGGATGTCCGGGGCGATGGTCGGATCCGACAGGTCGATGACGACGTTGCCCTCCCCCGCAGTGCCGCGCTGGAAGTCGACACCACGAATGGTTTTGGCGACGGGGGTATAAGCCTTCGCCGGCGCTGGAGCCGCGACCGGTCGCGGCGCAACAGCGGCTGGCCGTGGCGCAGCAGGCTTGGCGCCCTGCCCGACCACCACGAACAGATTGTTGCCTTCGACCCGAAAGGTATACGGCGTCAGTTGCGTCAGGTTGATGATCAGGCGCGTGCGGTCGTTGGCCTCGACCACTGTAGCGGTTCGCGCGTTGCCGCTGCCCAGATCGCGGGTCTTGTTCGTCAGTTGGCTGGCGACACCCGGCAGATCCAGGGCGATTCGCGCCGGCGATTCGGTGGTGTAGCCCTTGGGTTGCGGTGGCGGGCTGTCGAACGACAGCTTCAACTCGATGCGGTCACCCGGCAACGCCGCGACATCCAGCGTCTTGAGGCTGGCCGCCTGAACCATCGGTGAAAGCAGCGCTATCCATAGCGAAAAACCGAGGGTGGAGAAAATCCTGTTCATTGTTCGACTTCCACTATGAGTGCTCTTTCAAAGGAATGGTGCGCGGACGTTCCAGCCAGGCGCCTTCGCCGTCGGGCACGATCTCGACCACATCGACCTGAGTGGCACTGATGGCGACAATGCGCCCGTCGTTGCGCCCCAGGTAGTCGCCGACTTTCAACCGATGCACTGCACCCGCCCCGCGCAGCAAGGCAAAGGAGCCGCTGGCATTGGAGATCGTGCCAACCATTTCAAACTGCTCGATGTTGAAACCTTCGAGGTATTGCTTGACCCGGTTGGGGTCGGGTTTGACGTTGCGCGAGCCACGCTGCTGCCCGGCCAGATCGACGCGCACCTGGCGCGAGAACGGGCTACGCAGGTTGGCCGCGCTGTAGGTAAAAGTAGGATAGGAATGAAACGTCGGCGTCGGCTCGATCCGGCCGGCCGGGCGCAGACGCACTTCGTTCATGTAGGCATCGAGGTCGCTGAAGTCATCTCCACCAAAGCATCCGCCAAGACCCAGCAACAGCACCGACAGGGCGAAATAACGGATCGGGGTCATTTGTCCAACCCCTTGTCGTTATAGCGGTAGGTCTTGGCGAGAATGCTCATGCGCAGCTTCGTCCCGCCGTCGGGATTGGCCGGTGCCAGTTCGAAATCGTGCAAGGTGACGATCCGTGGCAACCCGGCGACGCCACTGACGAAGGTCGCGAGGTCGTGGTAAGCCCCGGTGACAGTGATCTGGATCGGCAGCTCGATGTAGAACGGCTGGGTCACCTCCGGCAGCAGCTTGATTTCTTCGAATTCGAGACCACTGCCCAGCCCGGTGCGGGTGATGTCTTCGAGCAATCCCGGGACTTCGGTGTCGCTGGGCAACTGCCGCAGGAGTACGCCGAAGGAGTTCTCCATCTCCTTCATCTGCTGGGTGTACAGCTCCAGGTTGGCGGCCATGTGCGCCTTGCTGGCGAACTGCTCCTTCAAGGTGTCCTCTTCCTGACGCTTGGCTTCCAGCTGGTTTTCCATGTCGCTGATGAAAAAGTTATAGCCAAGCGCCAACACCAGCACCGCCAGCAATGCTCCCGCGATAGTTTTCACCGCGGCCGGCCAGGAGCCGATGTTGCTGGTATCCAGATCGTTGAAGTCGATGTTGCGCAGACTTTGCAGCCATTCGGACGGCTTCATTTGTCGCCCTCCGTCGCGGCTGGCTGGGTCTGACGCACGGTCAGCTGAAAGACGTTGGCCTGATCCACCTGACCGGCAGTCGTCGCTTTCACTTCATTAAGACTCGGCGCATCGAACCAGTCGGAAGCATCCAGATTGCGCATCAGCTCCGAAACGCGGTTGTTCGACTCCGCCGCGCCGCTGATCGACAGCGTCTTGCCGAGCAATTTCACGCTGGTGAAATACACCCCGTCCGGCAGCGTGCGCGCCAGTTGGTCGAAGATCCGCCCGCTGATCTGCCGGTTGCCCTGCAAGTCCTGGATGATGCGCATGCGCTCGACCAGTTGCTGGCGCCGTGCCTTGAGTTCGCTGATCTGCTTGATCCGTTCGTCGACCACGGCGATCTGTTTGCCAATGTAGTCATTGCGTGCTGTCTGCCGCTCGATGGCGGTGCCGACGATCTGATCGGCGATGAACACCGCGCCCACCGAGCCGACGAAGACCCCGATCAGAATCAGCAGAAAGCGTTTGCGCCGCTCTTCGCGGCGCTCTTCACGCCAGGGGAGAAGGTTGATCCGCGCCATCAGTCGAAACTCCTGAGCGCGAGCCCGCAGGCAATCATCAGGGCCGGCGCGTCACTGGCCAGGGCCCCGGCGTTGACCTTGCTGTTCAAGGCCATGTCGGAAAACGGGTTGGCGACCTGGGTCGGGGTGCCCAGACGCTGTTCGATCAGCCGATCCAGCCCCGGCACCGAGGCGGTGCCGCCGGCCAGCAGAATGTGATCGACCGCGTTGTACTGCCCGGAGGCAAAGAAGAACTGCAACGAGCGCGAGACCTGCTGCACCAGAGCATCACGGAACGGCTGCAATACCTCGCTGACATAGTCATCCGGCAGACCGCCCTGCTTTTTCGCCAGCCCGGCCTGCTCGACAGTCAGGCCGTAGCGGCGCTGGATTTCCTCGGTCAGTTGCCGGCCACCGAACAGTTGCTCGCGGGTATAGATGATGCGGCCGTTATGCAGGACGCTGAGGGTAGTCATGGTCGCGCCGATGTCCACCACCGCCACGGTCAGGCGTTCCTGCGAGGCTGCCAGTTGAGTGGCGAGCAGGCCGAACGAGCGCTCCAGCGCATAGGCCTCGACATCGACCACTCGCGCGGTCAGCCCGGCCAACGCCAGCGCCGCCTCGCGGACTTCGACGTTTTCCTTGCGACAGGCGGCCAGCAGCACGCTGACCCGCTCCGGGTTGCGCGGCGACACGCCCTGGACTTCGAAATCGATGGCGACTTCGTCCAGTGGATAGGGAATGTATTGGTCGGCTTCGATCTTCAGCTGGTTTTCCAGCTCGTCATCGGTCAGCCCGGCGTCCATCTCGATGATCTTGGTGATCACCGCAGAACCGGCCACCGCCACCGCCACGCTCTTGAGCCCTGTGCGTGCCTTGACCAGCACCCGGGACAAGGCATGGCCCACGCCTTCGAGCTCGGCGATGTTCTTTTCGACCACGGCGTTGGGCGGCAGCGGCTCTACCGCGTAGGCCTCGACCCGGTAGCGGTCGCCCTGACGGCTCAACTCCAGCAGCTTCACCGAAGTGGAGCTGATGTCGATCCCCAGTAACGTATTGGTCTTTTTCTTGAAGAGTCCCAGCACTACCAATTCCCTATGACTTTCCGTGAGTTACGGACTCTGTAATACGCATTGCGTTCCTTCACCCCGTCTTGACAGAAGCGCAAATGACGCCCCCAGCAGAAAAGTGCTTATAATGCCCAGCGTTTTTTTCCGCTTTTTACTGCCGGCCCAGGTTGTTCTGTGTGTTACCGGAACCCTGTCGCCCAATTCATTCTTTGCCCTGGATGTTCAAAAGCCTTGATTCGTCTGCTGAAATTTTTCGGTTGGTCCATCGTCGCCGTTTTCTGCGGACTGCTTTTAGGTCTCAGCGGCGCGTTTCTTTACCTTAGTCCGGGTTTGCCGTCTGTGGAGGCGCTGAGAAGCATTCAGTTGCAGATTCCGCTCCGGGTCTACAGCAGCGACAACAAGTTGATCGCAGAATTTGGCGAAATGCGCCGTACTCCGATCCGTTTCGCCGACATTCCACCCAATTTCATTAATGCGTTACTAAGTGCTGAAGACGACAATTTCGCCAACCACTATGGCGTCGATCCGAGCAGCCTGATGCGTGCCGCGACCCAACTGGTGAAAAGCGGGCACATTCAGTCCGGCGGCAGCACCATCACCATGCAGGTGGCGAAGAACTTCTTCCTGACCAGCGAACGCAGCTTCTCGCGCAAAACCACCGAGATTCTTCTGGCCCTGCAGATCGAGCGGCAGCTGACCAAGGACGAGATCCTCGAGCTGTACGTGAACAAGATCTACCTGGGTAACCGCGCCTATGGCATCGAGGCGGCGGCGCAGGTGTATTACGGCAAGTCGATCCGTGATGTCAGCCTGGCGCAGATGGCGATGATCGCCGGCCTGCCGAAAGCCCCGTCGCGCTTCAACCCGCTGGCCAACCCGGCGCGCAGCAAGGAGCGCCGCGACTGGATTCTCGGACGCATGTACAAGCTCGGAAAGATTTCCGAGGCTGACTACACCGCCGCGATCAACGAGCCGCTGAACGCCAGCTATCACGTGCCGACCCCGGAAGTGAACGCGCCGTACATCGCCGAGATGGCCCGTGCCGAAATGGTCGGTCGCTATGGCAGCGACGCTTACACCGAAGGTTTCCGCGTCACCACCACGGTGCCGAGCAACCTGCAGGAAATGGCCAACACCGCGCTGCACGAAGGCTTGATGACCTACGATCAGCGCCATGGCTACCGCGGACCCGAGTCGCGCCTGCCGGGCAAGACTCACGAAGCCTGGGCGACAGAGCTGACCAAGCAGCGCACCATCAGCAGCCTGGAGCCGGCCATCGTTACCCAGGTCGACAAGAATGGCTTGCAGGTGCTGACCCGTACCGGCGAAGAACACGTCGCCTGGGACACCATGAAATGGGCGCGGCCGTTCCTCAACACCAACAGCATGGGCGCCGCACCGCGTCAGCCGTCGGATGTGGCGCAGGTCGGCGACCTGATTCGCGTGCAGCGTCAGCCGAACAATTCGCTGAAATTCAGCCAGATCCCGCAGGCGCAAGGCGCGCTGGTGTCGCTGGATCCGCAGAACGGCGCGATTCGCTCGCTGGTCGGCGGCTTTGCGTTCGAGCAGAGCAACTACAACCGCGCCCTGCAGGCCAAGCGTCAGCCTGGTTCGAGCTTCAAGCCGTTCGTCTACAGTGCTGCACTGGACAGCGGTTATACCGCCGCGACGCTGGTCAACGATGCACCGATCGTGTTCGTCGACGAGTACCTGGACAAGGTCTGGCGGCCGAAGAACGACACCAACACCTTCCTCGGCCCGATCCGTCTGCGCGAAGCGCTGTACAAGTCGCGTAACCTGGTGTCGATCCGCCTGTTGCAGGCGATGGGTGTGGGCAAGACCATCGACTACATCACCCGTTTCGGCTTCAACAAGCAGGATCTGCCGCCGAACCTGTCGCTGGCACTGGGCACCGCGACCCTGACCCCGATGGAAATCGCTACCGGCTGGAGTACCTTCGCCAACGGCGGTTACAAGATCACCCCGTACATCATCGACAAGATCGAAAGCCGCAACGGCGACACGCTGTTCGTCGCCAACCCGCCGACCGTGCCACAGGGTGGCTCGGCGACCGATGGCCTTGCCGCGCCGGAGTATCAGCCGATCACCGTCAACGCCGCTCCGGTTCCGGGTGAAGCACCGGGCGCTGCCACTGCGCCACAAGCGCCGGCCGTGGCCGAGCGGATCGTCGATGGACGTACCACGTACATCCTCAACAGCATGCTGCAGGACGTGATCAAGCTCGGCACCGGGCGCCGCGCACTGGCCATGGGCCGCAGCGACATCGCCGGCAAGACCGGTACCACCAACGAATCGAAGGATGCATGGTTCTCCGGTTACAACGCCGATTACGTGACCACCGTGTGGACCGGCTTCGACCAGCCGGAAAGCCTCGGCCGCCGCGAGTTTGGTGGCACCGTGGCGTTGCCGATCTGGATGAACTACATGTCTGCCGCGCTCAAGGACAAGCCGCCGCACGTGCAGCCTGAGCCGGAAGGCATCCTCAGCCTGCGGGTGGATCCGGTCAGCGGTCGTGCGGCAACGCCGAGCACGCCGGGCGCCTACTTCGAGCTGTTCAAGTCCGAAGACACGCCGCCCTCGGTGAATGAGCTGGGCAACGGCGCCGTACCGGGCAGTCCGCTGCCGGCGGATGAGCAGGCGCCGATCGATCTGTTCTGATCCAGCGTCATTGAAAAGCCCCGCCTTCGATTGAAGTGCGGGGCTTTTTCATGGCTGTGATTTTATGTTGTCTGGGCCGGCCTCTTCGCGAGCAAGCCCGCTCCCACAGTGAGCGAGTTGTAGCCACAAAACCTGTGGGAGCGGGCTTGCTCGCGAAGAGGCACTGAAGAACACCACAAATCACACAGGCACAAAAAAGCCCCGACTCTCACAAGCCGAGGCTTTCGTTGAAGCGCTACAACGGCTTAGCCGTTGAACACGTCATCCACGCTTTTCAGCGGGTAGTTCTTCGGATACGGCAGGGTCGCCACACCGGTCTCGATCGCGGCCTTGGCCACAGCGTCGGAGATCAGGGTGATCAGGCGCTTGTCCATTGGCTTCGGAATGATGTACTCACGACCGAATTCCAGAGGCGCACCACCGTAGGCGTCGCACACGTCCTGTGGCACTGGCAGTTTGGCCAGTTCGCGCAGGGCGTTGGCCGCAGCCACCTTCATTTCTTCGTTGATGCGCTTGGCGCGAACGTCCAGGGCACCACGGAAGATGAACGGGAAGCCCAGAACGTTGTTGACCTGGTTCGGGTAGTCGGAACGACCGGTGGCCATGATCACGTCGCTGCGGGTGGCGTGCGCCAGCTCCGGGGAGATTTCCGGATCCGGGTTCGAGCAGGCGAAGACGATCGGGTTGGCCGCCATCGACAGCAGACCTTCAGCGCTCAGCAGGTTCGGACCGGACAGGCCGACGAACACGTCAGCGCCTTTCAGAGCATCAGCCAGGCTGCGCTTGTCGGTGGCGTGAGCGAACACGGCTTTGTACTGGTTCAGGTCATCACGGCCGGAGTGGATCACGCCGGTACGGTCAACCATGAAGATGTTTTCGATTTTTGCGCCCATGCTCACCAGCAACTTCATGCAGGAGATGGCCGCAGCGCCGGCGCCGAGGCAGACGATCTTGGCTTCCGGCAGGGTTTTGCCGGCGATTTCCAGGGCGTTGATCATGCCCGCAGCGGTCACGATCGCGGTGCCGTGCTGGTCATCGTGGAATACCGGAATGTCGCACTGCTCGATCAGAGCACGTTCGATCTCAAAGCACTCAGGCGCCTTGATGTCTTCCAGGTTGATGCCGCCGAAAGTGATGGAGATGCGTTTTACGGTGTCGATGAAGGCTTGCGGGCTTTCGGAGTCGACTTCGATGTCGAATACGTCGATACCGGCGAAGCGCTTGAACAGTACACCTTTACCTTCCATCACTGGCTTGGAGGCCAGTGGGCCGAGGTTACCCAGGCCCAGAATCGCGGTGCCATCGGAAATGACTGCAACCAGGTTGCCCTTGCCGGTGTATTTGTAGGCCAGTTCAGGATCGCGGGCGATCTCACGCACTGGTTCAGCTACGCCGGGGCTGTAGGCCAGCGACAGGTCGCGGGCGGTAGCAGTGGCCTTGGTGAGCTCGACACTCAGCTTCCCTGGACGAGGATTGGCATGATATTCGAGAGCGGCAGTTTTCAGATCAGACATTTTGGCATTCCGCTTTTTACTGTTGGACAGACTGGTCAGCGAGGATACGCGCCTCGCAAAGTCCCCACAAGACTGAGCGGTCACCCCTGTCAAGCGCCCTGTCCTACGACTTTGGGCCAAGAGCCACGGCGCACAAGGGATTGACTGTTCACAATCGACATAAAAAATGTCTACAATTTTTCTTCAGCGCGCGCTTTGCAGCATCGACGGATCGGTCAACGGCAGCAGCCAACGCGGCTGACCCGGTTTCAACCCGCCACGCCGCGAACGGTCGACGACCCAGCCGCGAGCCTCGATCTGCCTTCCCTGCAGCGTCTGCAACCGGGCGTTGTCAAATTGTCCGACGAGATTGGGTGCAACGCGCAGTACAACCGAGTCTTGCAACTCGATCCAGATTCCGCCGCGATTGCGCTGAACCTTGCTCACACGCCCACTGACCACGGCGAAACCCGAAGTGCGGATCTGCTCCGCTTTCAGTACAGGCGACTGGCGCCAGAGGCCTCGACCGGCCTGACGGGCGCTGCGTTCGGCCGCCTGCTGACAGGCAACAAGATCGACATTCGGCGCCACCGCCACCTGAAACCCAAGGCCGTCGGCGAGCATTTGCGCTTCAAGATTGGTGCCGTTGGTGCTGTAGACATGCGCGAGGGTACGACCGTAATGGTCTTTGGCCTGCTTGCCGGGGAGCAGACCGACCCGACCGCCGCTGTCCGCCACCAGTACTTCAAGGCGTTTGCGCGCCGCCACGGCGAAGGGTTCGTCACTGCGGCCCTGCTTGCCCAGCTCCGGCGTGTTGAGACCGATCATCCGCACACTGCGCCCATCGCTCAGGCGTAGCGTGTCGCCATCGACCACGCGCTGGACGCTGACGCTGCTCAGGCCGGCAGGCGTGGGGCAAAATGCCTGGGCAGCGGACAGCCAAATCGCGGACACAAAAAAGGCGCCCACAAGGGACGCCTTTTTCATCAGCCTGGAGAAACCGTCGAAGTTTTCCAGAATGACCAATCTTACTTCTTGGCGCCGAAGGCACCGAAACGGTCGGCGAACTTCTGAACGCGGCCACCGGTGTCCAGAGTCTTCTGCTTACCGGTGTAGAACGGGTGGCACTCGTTGCAAACGTCGATCGCCAGGGCTTTGCCGAAGGTCGAACGGGTTTCGAACTTGTTGCCGCAGCTGCAGGTTACTGCAACTTCTGGGTAATTCGGGTGGATATCAGCTTTCATGATGTCTTCCTCAGCTAGCGTGCCGCCACCCAACACTATTGTTGAATACCGCACGTAATTAGGCCGCGGATTCTACCAGACAATGTCAATCGCGCAAGCTGTCCCTGAGACCGACCGTCTGCTAGGCTCCCGGCCCATTGCGCTGTCCCTGTGGGAGCGAGCCTGCTCGCGAAGACGATCTATCAGCCAGCATATCAGCCGCCTGATACACCGCTTTCGCGAGCAGGCTCGCTCCCACAGGTTATATACGCAGTCCTTTTAATCGCCTGCTGATCGAGATCCCCCGCGTGCCCGACGCCATTCTGCGCCTCGCCCTGCCTTCGCCCCTGCGCCGCCTGTTCGATTATCGGGCCCCGGCCGGGGTGTCGCGTGCCCAGTTGCAGCCGGGCATGCGCCTGCGGGTGCCGTTCGGGCGGCGGGAGATGATCGGGATTCTGGTCGAGATCGCCGATACCAGCGACGTGCCGCTGGAGAAACTCAAGCCGGCGTTGGCCCTGCTCGATACCGAGCCGCCGCTGCCGCCCGCGCTGTTCAAGCTGTGCCTGTGGACATCGCAGTATTACCAGCACAGCCTCGGCGACACCTTGAGCTGGGCACTGCCGGTATTGCTGCGTCAGGGCGAACCGGCCGAAGCCCGTCAGGAGCGTTTCTGGTCGGTCGCGCCGGGCGCCAGCCTTGATGATCCGCGCATCGCCCGCGCGCCACGGCAACGGGAAGCGCTGGCGACGCTGGCGCAGCACCCGCACGGCGTCGCCCATCAGTTGTTGAGCAAACTGATGTTGAGCAAAGACAGCCTCGACCTGCTGCTGGCCAAGGGCCTGGTGCAGGTGGAGATCCGCCGGCACGCCCCCGGCGTGCGCCATGAACACTGGCTGGCGCAACCGGAACTGCCGCTCAATACCGAACAACGCGCCGCTTACGAAGCGATCCGCGCCGGGTTCGACAGTTATCACGCGTTTCTGCTGGCGGGCGTCACCGGCAGCGGCAAGACCGAAGTCTATTTGCAACTGATCCGCGAAACCCTCGAAGCCGGCAAGCAGGCGCTGGTGCTGATCCCGGAGATCAACCTCGGCCCGCAGACCCTGGCGCGTTTCGAGCAGCGCTTCAATGCGCGCATCGCCCTGCTGCATTCGGCGGTCAACGACCGCGAGCGCCTCGACGCCTGGCTCGCTGCCCGCGACGGCGAGGCCGACATTATTATCGGCACTCGCTCGGCGCTGTTCACCCCGATGAAGAACCCGGGGCTGATCATCATCGACGAAGAACACGACGGCTCCTATAAACAGCAGGAAGGCCTGCGCTACCACGCCCGGGATCTGGCACTGGTGCGCGCGCGACAGGAAAACATCCCGATCGTCCTCGGGTCCGCCACGCCTTCACTGGAAAGCCTGCACAACGCCTACACCGGTCGTTATGGCCTGCTGCGTCTCAACGAGCGAGCCGGCGGTGCCAGGCAACCGCGCTTCCTGCGGCTGGACGTGAAAAGCCGTCCGCTGGACAGCGGCATTTCCGGGCCGATGCAACAAGCCATCGGCCAGACCCTCGCGGCCGGCCAGCAGGTGCTGGTGTTTCTCAACCGGCGCGGCTTTGCGCCGACGTTGCTGTGCCACGATTGCGGCTGGATGTCCGAGTGCTCGCGCTGCGATGCGCGAATGACCGTGCACCAGCGCTACGGCGAACTGCGCTGCCACCACTGTGGCAACGTCGAACGCACGCCGCGCCAATGCCCCAAGTGCAACAAGGTCGATCTGCGGCCGGTGGGCGCCGGCACCGAACGCGCCGAGGAGCGCCTGGCGATTCTGTTCCCGGACTACCCGGTGCTGCGCGTCGACCGCGACAGCACTTCGCGCAAAGACGCGATGAATCAACTGTTCGCAACGATTCAGAAGGGTCAGCCGTGCATTCTGGTCGGCACGCAAATGCTGGCCAAGGGGCACCACTTCCCCCGGGTTACGCTGGTGTCGATTCTGGATGCCGACGGCGGACTGTTCTCCGGCGACTTCCGCGCCAGCGAGCGCATGGCGCAGTTGATTGTGCAGGTGGCCGGGCGCGCCGGGCGGGCGGAAGAGCCGGGCAAAGTGATCATCCAGACCCACCTGGCAGACCATCCTTTGTTGGTGCAATTGACTGAGCAGGGCTACTTCGCCTTTGCCGAGCAGGCCTTGAGCGAGCGCCGTGCCGCCGGACTGCCGCCGTTTTCACACTTGGCGCTGTTGCGTGCCGAAGCGCACAAACCGGGGCAGGCCGAAGGTTTTCTCGATGAGGCATGCAGCGCGGCCGAACGCTTGCTGGTCGAGCAGAATCTGAGCGGCATCGAATTGCTCGGGCCGGTGCCGGCGCCGATGGAGCGCCGCGCCGGTCGCTATCGTGCACAGTTGTTGGTGCAGGCGGCAGCCCGAGCCCCGCTGCATCGGTTGCTCGCCAGCTGGTTGCTGGAGCTGGAGCAGATGCCGAGCGGGCGGGCGGTGCGCTGGTCGCTGGATGTCGATCCCGTGGATCTGTATTGATCTGAAAATCGCCTTCGCGAGCAAGCCCGCTCCCACAGGGTATGAGCCAGACAAATGAACGCCGCTGATCCATTGTGGGAGCGGGCTTGCTCGCGAAGAGGCCCGAATTGTCACCACATATCCATAAGCTGCCTGCTAAGGTTGGCAAGCCCGTCTTCGCAACGGATAATGCCCAGTTTTTCCACCCGCGCATCGATGCGCCGCCGCGCTTGCGGTCGAAAGAGAAGACCATGAAAGACACCATTCGCCAGCTGATCCAACAAGCCCTCACCCAACTCGTCAACGAAGGTGTGTTGCCTGAAGGCCTGTCGCCGGCGATTCAGGTGGAGAACGCCCGTGACAAGACCCACGGCGACTTCGCCAGCAACATCGCCATGATGTTGGCCAAGCCTGCGGGCATGAAGCCGCGCGATCTGGCAGAGAAAATCATCGCTGCGCTGCCGGCCGACGAGAACGTCACAAAGGCCGAAATCGCCGGTCCGGGCTTCATCAATTTCTTCCAGAACACTCAGGCGCTGGCCAATCGCCTCGAAGCCGCTTTGGCTGACGAGCGCATTGGCGTGCGCAAGGCTGGTCCTGTACAGCGCACCGTGGTCGATTTGTCGGCACCGAACTTGGCTAAAGAGATGCATGTCGGTCATTTGCGCTCGACCATCATCGGCGACGGCGTGGCGCGCGTACTTGAGTTCCTCGGCGACGAAGTGATCCGCCAGAACCACGTGGGCGACTGGGGCACCCAGTTCGGCATGCTGATGGCAATGCTGGAAGATCATCCAGACATGCTCAAAAGCGCACTGTCGGATCTGGAAGAATTCTACCGCGCCGCGAAAAAACGTTTCGACGAAGATCCAGTGTTTGCCGATCGCGCCAGGAAGCTGGTAGTCGATCTACAAGCAGGAGATGAAGAGTGCATCAAGGCATGGAAGGGCTTTACCCACATTTCCCTTTCTCACTGCCAGGACATCTACGAAAGGCTCAACGTCAAACTGACCATGGCCGACGTGATGGGCGAAAGCGCCTACAACGACGACCTGATCAACGTGGTCAACGACCTGAGAGCGGCGGGCATGCTGGTCGAAAGTAACGGCGCCCAGTGCGTGTTCCTCGACGAGTTCAAGAACGCCGACGGCGACCCGCTGCCGGTGATCATCGTCAAGGCTGACGGCGGCTACCTCTATGCCACCACTGACCTGGCAGCCGTACGCTACCGCAGCGGCAAGCTGAAAGCCGATCGCGCGCTGTACTTCGTCGACCAGCGTCAGGCCCTGCACTTCCAGCAAGTGTTCGCCGTGGCGCGCAAGGCCGGCTTCGTCACCCATCCGATGGAAATGGAGCACATGGGCTTCGGCACCATGAACGGCGCCGACGGCCGTCCCTTCAAAACCCGTGATGGCGGCACCGTGAAACTCGTTGACCTGCTGATCGAAGCAGAGGATCGGGCGTTCAAACTCGTACAAGAAAAGAACCCGGAATTACCGGTCAAAACTCTGCACGAAATCGCGAAAGTCGTCGGTATCGACTCCGTGAAATACGCCGACTTGTCCAAGCATCGCACCAGCGACTACAGCTTCAACTTCGACCTGATGCTGAATTTCGAAGGCAACACCGCGCCATACCTGCTGTACGCCTACACCCGCGCTGCCGGCGTATTCCGCAAACTGGACAAAGACTTCAGCGAGGTCCAGGGCCAAATTGTCCTCGAAGCCGAGCTGGAACAGGAGCTGGGCACCAAACTGGCACAATTCGGTGAAGTGCTGAACGGCGTCGCGGAAAAAGGCACTCCGCATATTCTGTGCACTTACCTCTACGATCTGGCCAGCCTGTTCTCCAGCTTTTATGAGAACTGCCCGATCCTGAAAGCTGAAACACCAGAACAGATGCAAAGCCGTCTGCGTCTGACCGAGTTGACGCGTCGAACCCTTAAACAAGGCCTGGAGCTGCTGGGCCTGAAAGTCCTGGAGCAAATGTAAGTTGGCTGCCAAGAAAAAACCTGCACCCAAGCGTGGCGCCAGCCGTTACCAAGCTCCTGCAAAGCAACCGATCCCGGGCTGGCTGTGGATGGCCATCGGCCTGACGGTCGGTGCGTTCATCGTATTCCTGATGAAACTGGAGCCAGGCAAGGGCAGCGACACTGTCAAGCGCGAGAAAGTCGAGCAGGCGCAGCAGAAAGCGTCGAAGATCGCCGAGGCCAACAAGACTCCGCCGAGCCCGACGCAACCGGTGAAGCCGAAGTACGACTTTTACACCTTGCTGCCGGAATCGGAAGTGATCGTGCCGCCGGATGCCGTGCCGGAGAAAACCCTGCCGACGCCACAAGTGCCGACCACGCCGGTCACCCCGGCGGAAGCGGCGAAGATCGACACCGCGCGGGCGCAGGCTGCGCTGTCAGGTATTACCCCGCCGCCAGCGCCACCGGTGGCGAAAGCGGCGCCGGTGACCAAGTTCTTCCTCCAGGCCGGCTCGTTCCGCAAAGAGGCGGACGCGGACAAGGTGCGGGCGCAGATCATTCTGCTGGGCCAGGCTGTTTCGGTTGAGTCGGGCACGGTGAAGGATGAAACCTGGTACCGCGTATTGGTCGGCCCGTTCAGCAACCGCGAACAGCTGACGACTGCGCAAAAACAACTGGCCGGCAGCGGCTTCAGCAACCTGTTGTTACAACAACGCCAGAGCCGCTGATTCCGTCAGTCGCATCGCGTCATCGTTCATTCGCGAGCAGGCTCGCTCCCACAGGAATCACGCAGTCCCTGTGGGAGCGAGCCTGCTCGCGAAGGCGTCATAACCGGCACAACATATTCCCGGTCTGTCCTCCGCCGTTCGTCCCCCTGCGCCCTCCCCGGTTGAAATCCTATCCAGCACCCCCATATGAATGGGCATAAGGCATTTTCGCCCCGCTGCGTGGAGACTCTTCCCTTGACCACCATCGTTTCAGTCCGCCGCCACGGCAAAGTCGTCATGGGCGGCGACGGCCAGGTTTCTCTCGGCAACACCGTGATGAAAGGCAACGCGAAAAAAGTTCGCCGCCTGTACCACGGCCAGGTCATCGCCGGTTTCGCCGGTGCCACCGCCGACGCCTTCACCCTGTTCGAACGTTTCGAAGGCCAGCTCGAGAAACATCAGGGCCACCTGATCCGCGCCGCTGTCGAACTCGCCAAAGAATGGCGCACCGACCGCTCCCTGAGCCGCCTCGAAGCCATGCTCGCGGTCGCCAACAAGGACGCCTCGCTGATCATCACCGGCAACGGTGACGTGGTCGAACCCGAAGACGGCCTGATCGCCATGGGGTCCGGCGGCGCCTACGCGCAAGCCGCAGCCAGCGCGCTGTTGAAAAAGACCGACCTGTCGGCCCGTGAGATCGTCGAAACTGCCCTCGGTATCGCCGGCGACATCTGTGTATTCACCAACCACACCCAGACCATTGAGGAGCAGGATCTCGCTGAATAAGCCTGACGCGGCCAAAGTGCCACGGCTTGTTTCTGCTTGAGGACCGTCAATTACTATGTCCATGACTCCCCGCGAAATCGTCCACGAACTCAACCGCCATATCATCGGCCAGGACGATGCCAAGCGCGCCGTCGCGATTGCCCTGCGCAACCGCTGGCGCCGCATGCAGCTGCCTGAAGAGCTGCGCGTTGAAGTGACCCCGAAAAACATCCTGATGATCGGCCCGACCGGTGTCGGTAAAACCGAGATCGCCCGTCGCCTGGCGAAACTGGCCAACGCGCCGTTCATCAAGGTCGAAGCGACCAAATTCACCGAAGTCGGCTACGTTGGCCGTGACGTCGAATCGATCATCCGTGATCTGGCCGACGCCGCGATCAAGATGCTCCGCGAGCAGGAAATGACCCGCGTGCGTCACCGTGCCGAAGACGCTGCCGAGGACCGTATCCTCGACGCACTGCTGCCACCGGCGCGCATGGGCTTTAGCAATGAAGAAGCACCGAGCAGCGATTCCAACACCCGTCAGCTGTTCCGCAAGCGCCTGCGCGAAGGGCAGTTGGACGACAAGGAAATCGAGATCGAAGTCGCCGAAGTGGCCGGCATCGAAATCGCCACGCCGCCTGGCATGGAAGAAATGACCAGCCAGCTGCAGAACCTGTTCGCCAACATGGGCAAGGGCAAGAAGAAAGCTCGCAAGCTCAAGGTCAAAGAAGCGCTGAAACTGGTGCGCGACGAAGAGGCCGGGCGTCTGGTCAACGAAGAAGAGTTGAAGGCCAAGGCGCTGGAAGCGGTCGAGCAACACGGCATCGTGTTCATCGACGAAATCGACAAGGTCGCCAAGCGCGGCAATGTCGGCGGCGCCGACGTGTCCCGTGAAGGCGTACAGCGCGACCTGCTGCCGCTGATCGAGGGCTGCACCGTCAACACCAAGCTGGGCATGGTCAAGACCGACCACATCCTGTTCATCGCCTCCGGTGCGTTCCACCTGAGCAAGCCGAGCGATCTGGTGCCGGAGCTGCAGGGCCGTCTGCCGATCCGTGTCGAGCTCAAGGCGCTGAGCCCGGAAGACTTCGAGCGCATCCTCAGCGAGCCGCACGCTTCGCTCACCGAGCAATATTGCGCGCTGCTGAAAACCGAAGGCCTGAACATTCAGTTCCAGCCGGAAGGCATCAAGCGTCTGGCGGAGATCGCCTGGCAGGTCAACGAGAAGACCGAGAACATCGGTGCCCGTCGTCTGCACACATTGCTTGAGCGCCTGCTGGAAGAGGTGTCGTTCAGTGCCGGCGACCTGGCCAGTGCGCATGACGACAAGCCGATCCTGATCGACGCTGCGTACGTCAACAGCCATCTGGGCGAATTGGCGCAGAACGAAGATCTGTCCCGTTATATCCTGTAGGTCACTCTTACAGATGTAATGGAACTGTGGGAGCGAGCCTGCTCGCGAAGACGGCAGTACATTCAACCGTTGCGTTGACTGAACCACCGCATTCGCGAGCAGGCTCGCTCCCACAAGGTTCCGCACAAGACGGAAACCTGCTCATGATCCCCACCGACATCAAACTGCACAAAGCCTCGAAAACCCTGACGCTCAAATACGCGTCCGGCGAGGAGTACACCCTGCCCGCCGAATTCCTGCGCGTGCATTCCCCTTCCGCCGAGGTCCAGGGCCACGGCAAACCGATCCTGCAATTCGGCAAGCTCAATGTCGGCCTCAGCGGCCTGGAACCGGCCGGTCAGTACGCACTGAAACTGACCTTCGACGACGGTCACGACAGCGGCCTGTTCACCTGGGATTATCTCTACGAGCTGGGGCGACGTCATGACGCACTCTGGGCCGATTATCTGGCCGAGCTCAAAGCGGCCGGGAAAACCCGCGATCCGGACGAGTCAATCGTCAAGCTGATGCTCTAGTCCGAGACTCTTGCTCTTTAGAGGGCATTTTCTAAATTCATCTGTTTGAATGCTCTGCTGTGTGGCCGAGGATCGGCCTGCTTGCGAAAAAAATTAAACTCGGGTAACCAATGGAGCTGGCAAGTTCCCTGCAGTGCTCTACGACTGTAAAGCAGCTATGCAGAATTAACGGTCACCCGAGCAGTAGTACCTGGCATTCGCTGTGGAACTGCACAGCAGAAAACGGGTACTCGTCTCAGGACAATGGAGCGTCGTAGATGAGTAACAAGAATAACGATGACCTGAAGTACCAAGCCTCGGAAAACACCCTGGGGCTTAATCCCGTCGTTGGGCTGCGCGGAAAGGATCTGCTGGCCTCTGCTCGAATGGTGCTGACCCAGGCCATCAAACAACCGATCCATAGCGTCAAGCACGTGACCCATTTCGGTCTTGAACTGAAGAATGTGCTGTTCGGCAAATCCGAACTGCAACCGGCCAGCGATGACCGTCGCTTCGCTGATCCGGCGTGGAGTCAGAACCCGCTCTACAAACGTTATCTGCAAACTTACCTGGCGTGGCGCAAGGAGCTCCATTCCTGGATCGACGATAGCAGCCTGTCACCCAAAGACATCGCGCGCGGCCACTTCGTGATCAACCTGATGACCGAAGCCATGGCCCCGACCAACACCGCCGCCAACCCGGCGGCGGTCAAACGCTTCTTCGAGACAGGCGGCAAAAGCCTGCTCGATGGCCTCTCGCATCTGGCCAAGGATCTGGTGCACAACGGCGGCATGCCGAGCCAGGTCAACATGGGCGCGTTCGAGGTCGGCAAGAGCCTTGGCGTGACCGAAGGCGCAGTGGTGTTTCGCAACGACGTGCTGGAGCTGATCCAGTACAAGCCGATCACCGAACAGGTCCATGAGCGGCCACTGCTCGTGGTGCCGCCACAGATCAACAAGTTCTACGTATTCGACCTGAGCCCGGACAAGAGTCTGGCGCGCTTCTGCCTGCGCAATAACGTGCAGACCTTCATCGTCAGCTGGCGCAACCCGACCAAGGCCCAGCGCGAGTGGGGCCTGTCGACCTACATCGATGCGCTGAAGGAAGCAGTCGACGTGGTCACCGCCATCACCGGCAGCAAAGACGTGAACATGCTCGGTGCCTGCTCCGGCGGCATCACCTGCACCGCCCTGCTCGGCCACTATGCCGCCCTCGGCGAAAAGAAGGTCAACGCCCTGACCCTGCTGGTCAGCGTGCTCGATACCACGCTGGACAGCGACGTCGCCCTGTTCGTCGACGAGCAGACCCTCGAGACCGCCAAGCGTCACTCATATCAGGCCGGCGTGCTCGAAGGCAAAGACATGGCCAAGGTCTTCGCGTGGATGCGCCCCAACGACCTGATCTGGAACTACTGGGTCAACAACTACCTGCTCGGTAACGAGCCGCCGGTGTTCGACATCCTGTTCTGGAACAACGACACCACCCGGTTGCCGGCAGCGTTTCACGGCGACCTGATCGAGATGTTCAAAAACAACCCACTGATTCGCCCCAATGCACTGGAAGTGTGCGGCACGCCGATCGACCTCAAACAGGTTACCGCCGACATCTTCTCGCTGGCCGGCACCAACGACCACATCACCCCGTGGAAATCCTGCTACAAGTCGGCGCAGCTGTTTGGCGGCAAGGTCGAGTTCGTGCTGTCGAGCAGCGGGCACATCCAGAGCATCCTGAACCCGCCGGGCAACCCGAAATCGCGCTACATGACCAGCGAAGGCATGGCCGCCAATGCCGACGAATGGCAAGAGAACTCGACCAAGCACACCGATTCCTGGTGGCTGTACTGGCAGGCGTGGCAGGCCGAGCGCTCGGGTAATCTGAAAAAAGCACCAACCAAACTCGGCAACAAGGCGTACGCGCCAGGTGAAGCATCGCCGGGCACATATGTTCACGAGCGGTAACTGACACCACCCTGTCATTGTGGGAGCGAGCCTGCTCGCGAAAGCGGTCATGCAATCAACATTGATGCTGGCTGACACGACGCCTTCGCGAGCAAGCCCGCTCCCACAAGGGATTGGAGGTGATATTGAGATTGACCCACAGGGCCTGAAGCATGCCGCAACCGTTCATTTTCCGTACCGTCGATCTGGATGGGCAGACCCTCCGCACCGCGGTACGCCCCGGCAAGCCTCATTTGACGCCCTTGCTGATTTTCAACGGCATCGGCGCCAACCTGGAGCTGGTGTTTCCGTTTGTCGCGGCGCTGGACCCGGATCTGGAAGTGATCGCCTTCGACGTGCCCGGTGTCGGCGGCTCGTCGACGCCCAACCGGCCTTATCGCTTTCCCGGGCTGGCGAAGCTGACGGCGCGGATGCTCGACTACCTCGACTACGGTCAGGTCAACGTGATCGGCGTGTCCTGGGGCGGTGCGCTGGCGCAGCAATTCGCCCACGACTACCCCGAACGCTGCAAGAAACTGGTGCTGGCGGCGACCGCGGCCGGCGCCTTCATGGTGCCGGGCAAGCCGAAAGTGCTGTGGATGATGGCCAGCCCACGCCGTTACATCCAGCCATCGCACGTGATCCGCATTGCGCCGTTGATCTACGGCGGCTCGTTCCGCCGCGACCCGACGCTGGCCGCCAGCCATGCGGCGAAAGTGCGTTCGGCGGGCAAGCTCGGTTACTACTGGCAGCTGTTCGCCGGCCTCGGCTGGACCAGCATTCACTGGCTGCACAAGATCCATCAGCCGACCCTGGTGCTGGCCGGCGACGACGATCCACTGATCCCGCTGATCAACATGCGCATGCTCGCCTGGCGGATTCCCAACGCCCAACTGCACATCATCGACGACGGTCATCTGTTCCTGATCACCCGCGCCGAAGCCGTGGCGCCGATCATCATGAAATTCCTTGAGGAGGAACGGCAGCGCGCCGTGATGCACCCGCACCCGACCCCGCTGGGCGGATAAATCACGGCGGCAGGCTTTATGCAAGGTTTTGAACAAAGTGCGCGGCAGGACGCCGCGCAGGCAGCAACCCGTAACAGCGACTATGGTGTTCTGGTTCGGTGAGTTTGTTTTTGACCTGAAGACGAAGGAGTGTTGAGTCATGCGCGACAAACCTGCGACGGGCGTAGTGCCCAGTCCCGCCGTGTTCATCAATGCACAAAGTGCAATGACCGGCCTGCGTGGGCGGGACCTGCTCTCGACCTTGCGCAGCGTCGCCGCCCACGGTCTGCGCAACCCGATTCACAGCGCGAAGCACGCCTTGAAACTCGGTGGCCAGCTCGGTCGCGTGCTGCTCGGTGAAACCCTGCACCCGACCAACCCGCAGGACGCGCGGTTCGCCGATCCGGCGTGGAGCCTCAATCCGTTCTACCGGCGCAGTCTGCAGGCGTATCTGGCCTGGCAGAAACAGGCCAAGAGCTGGATCGATGAAAGCAGCATGAGCGAGGACGATCGCGCTCGCGCGCACTTCGCGTTCACCCTGCTCAACGATGCCGTCGCGCCCTCCAATACCTTGCTCAATCCGTTGGCGGTCAAGGAGCTGTTCAATTCCGGCGGCCAGAGTCTGGTGCGCGGCCTGAGCCATCTGTTTGATGATCTGCTGCACAACGATGGCCTGCCACGCCAGGTTACCAAGCAGGCGTTCGAGGTCGGCAAGACCGTCGCCACCACCACCGGTGCGGTGGTGTTTCGCAACGAGCTGCTGGAGCTGATCCAGTACAAGCCGATGAGCGAAAAACAGTACGCCAAGCCGTTGCTGGTGGTGCCGCCGCAAATCAACAAGTACTACATTTTCGACCTCAGCCCGCAGAACAGCTTTGTCCAGTACGCGCTGAAAAACGGCCTGCAGACCTTCATGATCAGTTGGCGCAACCCGGACGTACGCCACCGGGAATGGGGCCTCTCGACCTACGTCGAAGCGGTGGAAGAAGCGATGAACATCTGCCGGGCGATCACCGGCGCGCGCGAGGTCAACCTGATGGGTGCCTGCGCCGGTGGCCTGACCATCGCCGCGCTGCAGGGTCATCTGCAGGCGAAACGGCAACTGCGACGGATCTCCAGTGCGACCTATCTGGTCAGCCTGCTCGACAGTGAGATCGAAACCCCGACCACGCTGTTCGCCGACGAACAGACCATCGAAGCGGCCAAACGCCGCTCCTACCAGCGAGGCGTGCTCGACGGTCGCGACATGGCCAAGGTGTTCGCCTGGATGCGGCCCAACGATTTGATCTGGAGCTACTTCGTCAATAACTACCTGCTCGGCAAAGAGCCGCCGGCCTTCGACATTCTCTACTGGAACAACGATAACACTCGCCTGCCCGCCGCGTTCCACGGCGACCTGCTGGACTTCTTCAAGCACAACCCGCTGACCCACCCGGGCGGGCTGGAAGTCTGCGGTACGCCGATCGATCTGCAGAAAGTCACCGTCGACAGCTTCAGCGTGGCCGGCATGAACGACCACATCACGCCGTGGGACGCGGTGTACCGCTCGACCCTGCTGCTCGGTGGCGAGCGGCGTTTCGTACTGTCCAACAGTGGGCACGTGCAGAGCATCCTCAACCCGCCGAGCAACCCGAAAGCCAATTACGTCGAGAACGGCAAGCTGAGCAGCGATCCGCGCGCCTGGTACTACGACGCCAAGCGCGTCGACGGCAGTTGGTGGCCGCAGTGGCTGGAGTGGATACAGCAGCGCTCCGGCACGCAGCACGAAACCACGTTTACCCTCGGCAACCCGAATTATCCACCGATGGAGGCAGCACCCGGCACCTACGTGCATGTGCGCTGACGCTTAACCGAACTTTTCTAAGAAGACTGGATGAAAACCCGCGACCGGATTCTCGAATGTGCCCTGCAACTGTTCAACGAAAAGGGTGAGCCCAACGTCTCCACCATGGAAGTTGCCAACGAAATGGGGATCAGCCCCGGCAATCTCTACTACCACTTTCACGGCAAGGAGCCGTTGATTCTCGGCCTGTTCGAACGCTTCCAGAACGAACTGGCGCCGCTGCTCGATCCGCCATCGGATGCCGAGCTGGCGCCGGAGGATTACTGGCTGTTTCTGCACCTGATCGTCGAGCGCCTGGCGCAGTACCGGTTTCTGTTCCAGGACCTGTCGAACCTCGCCGGGCGCCTGCCGAAACTGGCCAAGGGCATTCGCAACCTGCTCAACGCGCTCAAGCGTACGCTGGCGTCCTTGCTGGCGCGGTTGAAGGCTTCGGGGCAACTGGTCAGTGACACCCAGGCGTTGGGGCAACTGGTGGAACAGATCACCCTGACCCTGCTGTTCTCGCTGGACTATCAACGGATTCTCGATCGTGAAGGCGAGGTCAAACTGGTGGTGTACCAGATCATGATGCTGGTGGCGCCGCATCTGCTGCCGCCGGTGAAAGTGGCGACGGAGCGGATGGCCCTGCAATACCTCGAAGATCACGAATGAATGGGCTACACATTGTCCTCCCCCAGTGGGAGCGGGCTTGCTCGCGAAAGCGGTGGCTCAGCCAACATCAATGCTGAATGACACACCGCCTTCGCGAGCAAGCCCGCTCCCACAGGAGAATGGCGCTGTTCCAGCGATTCTCTGCACAAACAAAAACGCCCGACCTTCACAGGCCGGGCGTTTTGTTTTGCCCTGAAAAATCAGGACTGACTGGTTGGCGTCGACGGGGTCGATGCAGCAGTCGGGGTGGCTACCGGAGCCGGTGCAGCGGCGGAGTTCGACGCGCTGGCCGGGGTTGCCGGGGTGGCTGGCTTGGCTGCTGCGGGTGCAGCTGGCTTCGGCGCAGCGGCCTTCGGCGCGGCCGGTTTTTTCACTGCCGGTTTTTTCGCCGCAGCCGGTTTGGCCGAAGGTTTGGCAGCCGGTTTCGCGGCAGCGGTTTTCGCTGCTGGCTTGGCGGCTGGCTTGGCCGCGGACTTGGCCGCAGGTTTCGCAGCCGCTTTGGCAGCAACCGGTTTCGCGGCAGCCTTGGCGGCTGTTTTGGCAGCGGCCGTTTTAGCAGCAGGCTTGGCGGCAGCGGTTTTTGCCGCTGGCTTGGCCGCAGCTTTGGCAGCTGGTTTCGCAGCCGCTTTAGCCAGTGGCTTGGCGGCGGTTTTGGCTGCCGGTTTGGCCGCTGCGGTTTTCGCCGCGACCGGTTGGGTTTTCAGACCGGTGAGTTTCTCGATCTGCTTGGTCAGGGTCTCGACCTTGCTGTGCAGCGCTTTGACTTCATTGCGGCTAGGCACACCCAGGCGCGAAATCGCGCTGTTCAGGCGCTTGTCGAAAGCCCCTTCCAGCTCGTCCCACTTGCCCAGTGCGCGATCTTTCACACCGCTGATGCGCGACTTGGCCGAAGAAGCGGAATCCTTGGCGGCATCGACTTTCTTGCCGACTGCCGACTTGGTGAGCTTCTCGGCTTTCTCGCCGTCTTTGACCAGTGACTCGAAGAGCTTGCTGCCGTCAGTGTCGATCTTCGAGTACACGCCTAAACCAGCCAGCCAGATTTTGCGGGAGTAGTCTTCGACTTTCCCAATCCACGAGCTGCCTTCTTTATCGGTGTTCTTTTTACCAGCCATCCCGTTCTCCTTAAGATTTACGCGCGACGCGTTCGAGCAATGCCGTCAGCTCATCGAGCTTAGCAGAGAGTGTCTCAACGTCATGTTTAGACGGAATGCCGATACGATTCAAGGCGCTTGCTACACGGGAGTCGAACGCCTTCTCGACCTTGTCGAGCTGAACTTCGACGCGACCTTTGAACGAGCTGACTTCATCCTTGGCTTCATCGATCTCGGCATTGGCGGCTTCGAGTTTTTCGGTGACGACTCTTTTGCCTTTCTTTTCAACAGTTTGACCAGCCTTGATCAGCTCTTGAAAGTAGTCGCTGCCCTCTTGGCCGACCTTGGTGTAGGCACCCAGGCCTGCCAGCCAGATCTTGCGGGCATAGGATTTGACGTCGCTCAGAGCAGAAGTCGAAGCGTCGATTTTTTTCTTCAGAATGACTTTGGCCATGGTGCACCTCACGCGCAGAAGGTTTGAGGAACTGCCCGCAAAAGTGTCGGGCTCAGGCACAAAGTAGGGAGAAAAATTAGAAACGGCACCCTAACAACTGACATAAACAGCGGGAGCGCCACAGAACAAATGTAGGAGTGAGCCTGCTCGCGAATACGGTGTATCAGTCAATATTCGAGTCGACTGACACACCGCTTTCGCGAGCAGGCTCGCTCCCACAAGGGATCTCGGGTTACCGAAGAATCGCGATCAGACCAGCGCTTTATCCAAAGCCTTCTCGATCTCGGCTTTGATCATGCCGCTCATGGCCGACATCATGATGCCCAGTTCCACGTCGACACGGATCGAGTCGTCGGCCACATGCACCGCGCCTTTCACGCCCGAGCGCTTGAGGTTCAGGGTGTCGCCCGACCACTGCGGCTCCAGGCCATATTGATCGGAGAGTTTCTGCGCCAGCTTGTCGGCCTTCTCGCGGGCGGCTTCCTTGCCCAGGCTGTGGGCACGCTCAACACTGATTTTGGCCATCGAATGACTCCTGCTTGATGAATAGATGACGGTAAATCTTGACCGCGTCTGCGGCAAATCGTCCCGAAGGTCGCCCATCTTACCTTTAGCCATTCCAAGACAAAGCATGGCTTGGGGATTAGAATGTCGCGCATTCTCTTTTGGTGACAGCGATATGACTGATCAGCGCAAAGGCAGCGATGCCGAACCCACCACTCACTTCGGCTTCAAAAACGTTCCGGAAAGCCAGAAAGCGGAAAAAGTCGCTGAGGTGTTCCACTCCGTAGCCGCGAAGTACGACCTGATGAACGACCTTCTGTCGGGCGGCATGCACCGTCTGTGGAAGCGTTTTGCGATCGAACTGTCTGGCGTGCGTGCAGGCAACCGCGTGCTCGACATCGCCGGCGGTACCGGTGATCTGACCAAAAAATTCTCGCACCTGGTTGGCCCGACCGGTCAGGTGGTATTGGCCGACATCAATGAATCGATGCTCAAGGTCGGCCGTGACCGTCTGCTGGATCTGGGTGTGTCGAGCAACGTCGAATTCGTTCAGGCGGACGCGGAAAAACTGCCGTTCCCGGACAACCATTTCGACTGCGTGACCATCGCCTTCGGCCTGCGCAACGTGACGCATAAAGAAGACGCCCTGCGCTCGATGCTGCGCGTGCTCAAGCCCGGCGGCCGCCTGCTGGTGCTGGAGTTCTCCAAGCCGACCAACGCGCTGATGTCGAAAGCCTACGACGCCTACTCGTTCGCCTTCATGCCACTGATGGGCAAGCTGATCACCAACGATTCGGAAAGCTATCGCTACCTGGCCGAATCGATCCGCATGCACCCGAATCAGGAAACCCTGAAGTCGATGATGGTCGACGCCGGTTTCGACCGCGTGACCTATCACAACATGACCGCAGGCATCGTCGCCCTGCACCGCGGCATCAAGCCCTGATGTTGCTCACCGGGCTGCTTGCCAGCGTCGAACTCGGTCTGAACCGGGTGCTGCGTCTCGACAGCACGGCGCTGCCGCGGCTGGCGCATCTGACTGGCAAAGTGATTGCCGTCGATTGCCGCAGCCCGGCGCTGCAACTGTTCATCCTGCCCAGCGATGAGGGCCTGATGCTCGCCTCGCACTGGGAAACCGGTGTCGACTGCACGCTGCGCGCCCCGGCATCGAGCCTGGTGAAACTGGCCGTGAGCAAAGACAAGACCGCGGTGCTGCATGCCCCGGAAGTCGAGCTCGACGGTGACAGCGGCGTGCTGCTGGAACTGGCCGGGGTGCTGCAGGACCTCGAGCTGGACTGGGAGTACGAACTCTCGCGCTGGCTCGGACCGGTCGCCACGCAACTGATTGGCGGTCACCTGCGCAGCCGCGCACGCTGGTATCAACAAGGATTTGCCAGCCTCAACCAGAACCTCGCCGAATACCTCGCCGAAGAATCGCGCACCCTCGTCGGGCAGCGCGAAGCCGAAGCGCGATTCAGCGAACTGGACCGGATCAAACTTGATCTGGAACGTCTCGAGGCGCGTTTCGAGCGCCTTTCCCGATCCCTCGACCCAAGCGATAACGCATGAAGCTGCTTGCCGTCCGCCGTCTGTTGCGCATCCAGCGCGTCGTGATCCGCTACCGCCTCGATGACCTGCTGTTCGAGCTGCCGCTGCCCTGGTTTCTCCTGGCGCTGCGTTACGTGCTGCCGTGGCGCTGGTTGCCGCGCAAGCCGCTGGAGCTGAGCCGTGGTGCGCGTCTGCGCCTGGCGCTGCAGGATCTGGGGCCGATTTTCATCAAGTTCGGGCAGATTCTTTCGACCCGCCGCGACCTGCTGCCGGAAGACATCGCCGATGAGTTGATGCTGCTGCAGGACCGCGTGCCGCCGTTCGATTCGCAGCTGTCGATCAAGCTGATCGAAGAACAGCTGGGCAAGAAGATCAGCGAAGTGTTCAGCCGTTTCGACGTCGAGCCGCTGGCCTCGGCCTCGGTGGCGCAGGTGCACGCCGCGCAACTGAAGACCGGCGAAGAAGTGGTGGTCAAGGTGATCCGCCCGGGCCTGAAACCGGTGATCGCCCAGGATCTGGCATGGCTGTTCATCCTCGCCCGCGCCGCCGAAAAGGTCTCCGCCGACGCCCGCCTGCTGCACCCGGTGGACGTGGTGCAGGACTACGAAAAAACCATCTACGACGAGCTCGACCTGCTGCGCGAGGCGGCCAACGCCAGCCAGTTGAAGCGCAACTTCGAAGGCTCGCCGCTGCTCTATGTGCCGCAAGTCTATTGGGACTGGTGCCGGCCGAAAGTGCTGGTGATGGAGCGCATCTACGGGATTCAGGTGACGGATCTGGCGACCCTCGCCGACCAGCGCACCGACATGAAAATGCTCGCCGAGCGCGGCGTGGAGATCTTTTTCACCCAGGTGTTCCGCGACAGTTTCTTCCACGCCGACATGCACCCGGGCAACATCTTCGTCAGCACCGTCAACCCGTGGAGCCCGCAGTACATCGCGATCGACTGCGGCATCGTCGGCAGCCTGACCCCGGAAGACCAGGACTATCTGGCGCGCAACCTGTTCGCCTTCTTCAAGCGCGACTACCGCCGCGTGGCGCAATTGCACATCGATTCGGGCTGGGTGCCGGCGGAAACCAAACTCAATGAATTCGAAGCGGCGATCCGTACCGTGTGCGAGCCGATCTTCGAAAAACCGTTAAAAGATATTTCATTTGGCCAGGTGCTGATGCGCCTGTTCCAGACCGCACGGCGCTTCAACATGGAAGTCCAGCCGCAGCTGGTGTTGCTGCAGAAGACTCTATTGAACATCGAGGGCCTCGGTCGTCAGCTGTACCCGGATCTGGATCTGTGGAACACCGCGCAGCCCTTCCTCGAGCGCTGGATGCGCGAGCGCGTCAGCCCCAAAGCCTTGCTCGGCAACGTGCAGAGCCAGTTCGAGCAGCTGCCGCACCTGGCCAACATGGCCCGCGACCTGCTCGAACGCATGTCGCAACCGCACGCCTACGACCCGCCACCACCGTGGCACAAACGCAAGGACGACTGGTTTCTGCGCCTGCTCGGTTGCGCGCATCTGGCTGGCGGGACGATCCTCGCCGCCGGCGGCCCGTTGCACGAACTGGGGCATTGGCCGGCGGGCATCATGGTGGCAGTCGGCTTGTATCTGGTCGTTCGCCGATAGCCAGTTTGCTGATCGGCTGGCACACTGTTTCAACGCCTGAACCTGACAATTGAAGTACGGGTTCGCTGTCGGAGTCGAAGATGAAAAACTGGCTGGACGAGATCAAGTGGGACGCAGATGGCCTGGTGCCGGCGATTGCCCAGGATCACAAGACCGGGCGCGTGCTGATGATGGCCTGGATGAACCGCGAAGCGCTGGAACTGACCGCTGCGGAAAACCGTGCAATCTACTGGTCACGTTCCCGTGGCAAGCTGTGGCGCAAGGGCGAAGAGTCCGGCCACGTACAGACCCTGCATGAAATGCGCCTGGACTGTGATGCCGACGTGATCATCCTGATGGTCGAACAGATCGGCGACATCGCTTGCCATACCGGCCGTCAAAGCTGCTTTTACCGCGTCTTCGAAAACGGCGACTGGAAAACGGTCGACCCTGTCTTGAAAGACCCGCACGCAATCTATTCCGCAGGACACAAACATGAGTGACACCCTGACCCGCCTCGCTCAGGTACTCGAAGAGCGCAAAGGCGCAGCGGCCGACAGCTCATATGTAGCTAGTCTGTATCACAAGGGCCTGAACAAGATTCTGGAGAAAGTCGGCGAAGAGTCGGTCGAAACCATTATTGCCGCCAAGGACGCCGCCATCAGCGGTGACTGCAGCGATGTGATCTACGAGACTGCCGACCTGTGGTTCCACAGCATGGTCATGCTCGCCCAACTGGGGCAGCATCCGCAGGCCGTGCTGGATGAACTGGATCGTCGCTTCGGTCTGTCCGGACACGTCGAGAAAGCCTCGCGTCCATCCGCCTGAACAATTTTTAGAGAGGAACAGCAACATGGGCATTTTTGACTGGAAACACTGGATCGTCATTCTGGTAGTCGTGGTGCTGGTGTTCGGCACCAAGAAACTGAAAAACCTCGGCACCGACGTCGGCGAGTCAATCAAGGGCTTCCGTAAAGCCATGAACGATGACGAAAAACCGGCCGCCGATCCGACCGTAACGCCTGCGCAACCGGTACCGCCGGTGCAGCCGCAAGCCACCGCTCAGGCCAACCCGCCGCACACCATCGACGTGCAGGCGCAGAAAGTCGAAGAGCCGATCCGCAAAGACGTGTGAGCACTGACTAATGTTTGGTATCAGCTTCTCTGAACTGCTGCTCGTCGGCCTCGTCGCCCTGCTGGTGCTGGGCCCCGAGCGTCTGCCGGGCGCTGCGCGCACCGCCGGCCTGTGGGTCGGCCGGCTGAAGCGCAGCTTCAACGCGATCAAACAGGAAGTTGAACGTGAAATCGGTGCCGACGAGATCCGTCGGCAACTGCACAACGAGCACATCCTGTCGCTGGAGCAGGAGGCGCGGAAGATTTTCACGCCGGTTCAGCAGGAGCCGAACCCGGTTGAGCATGTCGGCGAGCAGACGATTCATGCGCCAGCCGCGCCAACTGCACCTGCCGTAGCGACAACCGAACCTGTGCCCGTCGCGGCGCCAACGCCGGTTGAACACGTAGCCCCAACCGCCGCGCCGACTACACCAGCGCCTCACGACCCTACATTGCCGCCGCGAGCCCCATGAGCGATCTTCCCGAAAACGACCAGCACATGCCGCTGGTATCGCACCTCACCGAGTTGCGCACCCGCCTGCTGCGTTGTGTGGCGGCGGTGTTCATCATCTTCGCCGGGTTGTTCGCCTTCACCCAGCAGATCTACACCTTCGTCTCGACGCCGCTGCGCCAGTACCTGCCGGTCGGCGCGACGATGATCGCCACGGATGTGTCGTCGCCGTTCCTGACACCGCTGAAGCTGACGATGATGGTCTCGCTATTTCTCGCGATTCCGGTGATCCTGCATCAGATCTGGGGCTTCATCGCGCCGGGCCTGTACAAGCACGAGAAGCGCATCGCCGTGCCGCTGCTGGTGTCGAGCATCCTGCTGTTCTACACCGGCATGGCGTTCGCCTATTACTTCGTGTTCCCGCTGATCTTCAAGTTCTTCGCCGCCGCCACCCCGGCCGGCGTGGAAATGATGACCGACATCACCAGTTACCTCGACTTCGTGATGACGCTGTTCTTTGCCTTTGGTGTCGCGTTCGAAATCCCGGTGGCCGTGGTGCTGCTGGTGTGGATCGGCGTGGTCGACGTCAAATACCTGAAGAAGATCCGCCCGTACGTGATCATCGGCTGCTTCGTGGTCGGCATGATCCTGACCCCGCCGGACATCTTCTCGCAGACCCTGCTGGCGGTACCGATGTGGATGCTGTTTGAAATCGGCATTCTGTTCGGCGGCCTGATCAGCAAGCGCGAACGCCCGGACGAAACACCGGCCGACGATCACAACGACCAGCCGCCAGCGACCCAGGCATGAACCTGCTGTTGCTCGAAGAGGCCGACTTCATCGCGGCCGACCGCGTCGTGCTGCGTGACCGGCGCCTGACCCACATGCAGGAAGTTCACCGCTCGGAAGTCGGTGACAGCCTGCGCGTGGGACGGATCAATGGCTTGATGGGCTCGGCTGAGCTGCTTCGCCTTGAGGCCGGTGAAGCCGAGTTGCGTGTCACCCTCGATCAATCACCACCGGCCAAGCTGCCATTGACGCTGGTATTGGCCCTGCCCCGCCCGAAGATGCTGCGACGGGTGTTCCAGACCGTGGCGACCATGGGCGTGTCGAAGGTGATTCTGGTCAACAGCTACCGGGTCGAGAAGAGTTTCTGGCAGACGCCGTTTCTCGAGCCGGAAGCGATTCGCGAGAACCTGATTCTCGGCCTCGAACAGGCCCGCGATACCGTGCTGCCGGAAGTCATCATCGAGAAGCGCTTCAAACCGTTCGTCGAAGATCGTCTGCCAGCGATCAGCGAAGGCACCCTCGGCCTGGTCGGCCATCCCGGCAATTACCCGCCGTGCCCACGTGCGTTGAGCGAACCGGTGACCCTGGCGATCGGCCCCGAAGGTGGCTGGATTCCCTACGAAATCGACCTGCTGGGCAAATCCGGCCTGCAACCGGTGCAACTGGGCGAACGTATCCTGCGCGTCGAAACCGCCGTCACCGCCCTGCTCGCCCGCCTGTTCTGACATGCCGCTCCCCTGCGGCAGCTCCTACAGAGTGGCGGTGTCGGACAAATCGGGTTACAGATTGCCATCACCCAGCCGATACAGTCCCCATAAGTCCAATTAGTGGTCCGAGGGGAGTCGTCGCATGTACCGTTGGTTAGCCGAGAATCTTGGGAACGTCAGCGTCAAACGCAAGCTGGGCATCGGTTTCGGCCTGGTGCTGTTGCTCACCCTGCTGATTACCTTTACCGGCTGGACCGGCATGAGCGGCATCATCAGCCGTGGCGACAAGCTCGGTTTCATCTCCAGCCTCAACGAGCTGACCAAGGACCTGCGCCTGGCGCGTCTGGACTATGAAGCGCGTCGCGGCGAACAAGGCCCGGGCGCGGTCAACGAGTTACTGGCCAAACTCGCCAGCGGCTTGCAAACCGCGCGCGGCCTGATCGAGCAGCCCTCAGATGCGGCCATGGTCGATCAGCAACTGGCCGCTGTCGCCGAGTACAAACGTGCCTTCGCCGACATGACACAGGCCACCGTGCAGCGTGAGGACGCGCGCAGCAAGCTCGGCGCCAGTGCCGACAATGCCGTGGCCAAAGTCTCGGAAGTCGAGAAATCCATGCTGCAAGGTGACAGCGTCGCGCAATTCAACAGCGTGATCGAACTGAGCAAACTGTTGCAGCAAGCGCGCTATCAGGTGCGCGGCTACACCTACAGCGGCAAGGCCGAGGCGGAGCAGCCCGCGCTGGACGCCATCGACAATGCACTGAAAAACCTCGACAGCCTGCCGGCGAAACTGCCCGAACAGCACATCGCCAACCTGCAACAGGCCACCGACTCGATCAAGGCTTATCGCGCGGCGGTCGCTCAGTTCCGCGACTCGCAGGTGAACAATGCCAAGGCCGGGGCAACCATGACGGCGCAGGGCGACATCCTCCTCGACCTCAGCAAGAAGCTCACCGAATCACAAACCGTGGTGCGCGATACCGATGCCGCGCACGCCAAGAACATGCTGATCATCGCCACCCTGCTGGCCGTGGCCTTCGGTTTGCTGGCCGCGTGGGCGATCACCCGGCAGATCATCATTCCACTGAACCAGACCCTGAAGGTCGCCGAACGTGTGGCTGCCGGCGACTTGACCCACAACCTGGTGTCTCAGCGTCGCGACGAACTCGGCCAGTTGCAACGTTCGATGCAGAGCATGACCCAAGGCCTGCGCGAGTTGATCGGTGGCATCAGCGACGGCGTCACGCAGATCGCCAGCGCCGCCGAAGAGCTGTCGGCGGTCACCGAGCAGACCAGCGCCGGGGTCAACAATCAGAAAGTCGAGACCGACCAGGTCGCCACCGCCATGAACGAAATGGCCGCCACCGTGCAGGAAGTCGCACGCAACGCCGAGGAGGCTTCCGAAGCCGCCGTGGCCGCCGACCAGCAAGCCCGCGAAGGTGACAAGGTGGTTGGTGAAGCCATTGCGCAGATCGAGCGTCTGGCCGTCGAAGTCGGCCACTCCACCGAAGCCATGGGCGAACTCAAGCGCGAGAGCGACAAGATCGGCAGCGTGCTCGACGTGATCAAGTCCGTGGCCCAGCAAACCAACCTGCTGGCGCTAAACGCCGCGATCGAAGCAGCGCGTGCCGGTGAGGCCGGGCGTGGTTTTGCGGTAGTTGCCGATGAAGTGCGCAGCCTCGCCCAGCGCACGCAGAAGTCCACCGAAGAGATCGAAGAGCTGATCGTCGGCCTGCAGAACGGCACCCAGCAAGTGGCAACGATCATGGACAACAGCCGCAGCCTGACCGACAGCAGCGTCGAACTGACCCGCCGTGCCGGTGGCTCACTGGAAAGCATCACCCGCACCGTCTCGGCGATTCAGGCGATGAACCAGCAGATTGCAGCGGCAGCCGAGCAGCAGAGTGCCGTGGCCGAGGAGATCAACCGTAGCGTGCTGAATGTGCGAGATGTGTCGGATCAGACGTCGGCGGCGAGTGAAGAAACGGCGGCGTCGAGTGTTGAGCTGGCGCGGTTGGGGACGCATCTGCAGATGCTGGTGGGGCGGTTCAAGGTTTGAGGTGATCCGAAAACCTCGGTTCATTCAGAACCGAGGTGATGCTTTCGCGAGCAGGCTCGCTCCCACATTGGACCGCGTCCGCTTGGTCAACTGTGGGAGCGAGCCTGCTCGCGAAGGCGTCCTGAGAGACGCTGAAATTACAAGACCTGCCGCAGGAAAGCCTGAGCGCGCGGATCCTTCGGCGCATCAAAGAACTCCGCCGGGGAAGCATCTTCCAGCAGTTTACCGTGATCGAAGAACAGCACCCGATCCGCCACTTCCCGGGCGAAACCCATTTCGTGGGTGACGCAGACCATGGTCATGCCTTCCACGGCCAGATTCTTCATCACATCCAGCACTTCACCGACCATTTCCGGGTCGAGGGCCGAAGTCGGTTCGTCGAACAGCATCACTTTCGGGTCCATCGCCAGCGCCCGGGCAATCGCCACGCGCTGTTGCTGACCGCCGGACAGGCGTGACGGATATTCCCGGGCCTTCTGCGCAATACCGACCTTTTCCAGCAACGCCAGGGCCTTGGCCTCGCTTTCTTTCTGCCCACGCTTGCGCACCACTTTCTGTGCCAGGCAGAGGTTTTCCAGCACGGTCATGTGCGGGAACAGGTTGAAATGCTGAAAGACCATGCCGACTTCGCGGCGGTAAGCGTTGACGTCGGTTTTCGGGTCGGCCAGTTGCAGGCCGTCGATGCTCACCGAGCCCGAGTCGAACTCTTCCAGGCCGTTGAGGCAGCGCAGGAAGGTCGATTTGCCCGAGCCCGACGGGCCGATCACCACCAGCACTTCGCCCTTGGCGACAGATGTGGTGACGTTATCCACCGCCCGGACTACCTGGCCACGGGTGTCGAAGACTTTTACCAGATCGCGGACTTCAATCACTTTGCGCGAGCCTCCGCTCAAGCCGGCTGGCGATTTTCGACAACGGCAGGTTGATCAACAGGTACAGGCCGGCGACACAGAACAGGATTTCGAACGGCGAGAACGAGGTGGTGATGACTTCACGACCACTTTTCAGCAGCTCGGTAATCGCAATCACCGACACCAGCGAGGTGTCCTTGACCAGGCTGATGAACTGCCCGGCCAGCGGTGGCAGTACGCGTTTAAATGCTTGCGGCAGTACCACGTGGCGCATCGACTGGCCGGCGCTCAGACCGAGCGAACGCGCCGCTTCGTTCTGGCCACGGGCAATCGACTGCACCCCGGAACGGATGATCTCGGCCACGTAGGCGCCGGTAAACAGCGACAGCGCGGCGATCCCGGCGAACTCGCGGGACAGGTTCATCACCGTGCCGATGAAGAAGTAGAAAATGAAGATTTGCACCAGCAGCGGCGTGCCGCGTACCAGTTCGACGTAGATGCTCGACAGGTCGCGCAGGGTCGGGTTGCTCGACAGGCGGCACAACCCGGTGACGAGACCGATCAGCAGACCGAGTACCCCAGACACCACCGACAGCCACAGCGTGGTCCAAAGGCCCCACAGCAGCGGCCCTGCCGCCCAGTGCCGGGTCACGCCCACGACGTCACCTTCAGCCACATCGTCGCCCTGAGCGAATTGCAGGCTGTTTTCGTCGACGGTCAGGTGCTGCTCGTCACCGGCGTCGTTGCGCAGGGTGACCTGCGCGCTACCGCCCTTGCGTACCAGCTCGGTAACGGTGGAGATATCGGTGGCACGCTGGGATTCTTCGGCCTGATAGGCGAAGTACTGCGGCACGCGGTTCCAGCGCCATTCGTAGGACATCAGCGACGTGGCGTAATACAACGCGCCCGCCAGGCCGACCAGCACCAGCACGGTCAGGACGTGCCAGGGCCATTGGGCTTTTTTCTGTTTCATTGCAGGTTCCGGTTTTTTGTTGCTATGGAGGGCCTCTTCGCGAGCAGGCTCGCTCCCACAGGGAAATGCATTCCAATGTGGGAGCGAGCCTGCTCGCGAATGGGGCGACTCGGTCTGACTGACCCAGTGTTATTCCATGTCCTTGAGCCACTCGGTGCTCTTGAACCACTTGTCATGGATGCGATCGTAGGTGCCGTCTTCGTGGATCTGGTGCAGGAAGTTGTTGATGAAGTTGATGCTGTCGTAATCACCCTTCTTCAGACCGAAGGCCAGCGGCTCGTAGGTGAACGGCTTGTCGAGGAACACCAGTTTGCCGGCGCCGACCTTGTTCACCGCGACCACGTTGTACGGCGCGTCGTAGATGAAGGCGTCGGCCTTGCCGTTGACCACGTCGAGCACGGCTTCCTGCTCGTTGTCGTAGCCGTGGTACTTGGCCTTGGCGATCAGCTTCTTGGCAACCATTTCACCGGTGGTGCCGAGCTTGGAGGTGATGCGATAGTCGGCGGTGTTCAGGTCTTTATAGGACTTGATGGTGCCTTCCAGTTCCTTGCGGATCAGCAGGGTCTGGCCGACCACGATGAACGGTTCGCTGAAGTTCAGGCGCAGGTTGCGCTCCTGAGTCAGGGTCATGCCGCTGCCGATCATGTCGAACTTGTCGGTCATCAGGGCCGGAATGATCCCGTCGTAACCGGTGGACACCAGCTCGAGCTTGACGCCCATGGCCTTGGACATGGCTTTGAGGATGTCGACTTCGAAGCCGATGATCTCGCCGCGCTTGTTGGTCATTTCGAACGGCATGTAGGTCGGATCCATACCGACTTTCAACGTGCCGCGCTTGACCGCGTCATCGATTGCACCGGCGTGCGCCGCATTGACTGCAACCAGTGCCGTGACGCCGACCAGCAGCATCGACAGATACTTCTTCATCTTCAAGTCCCCAAAACCATTGCAATTGCGGCGCGAAAACCGACTGAAATGGACAAGATCGTCCGGGCGCGCCAATTCGGGGACGGATGCTAACGCACTCGTTCGTTTGCACAAGGTTTTTTGATCGATTGCAGATCAGCGCCCGCTGTCGTCAGGACAAAAAAAACCCCGCTTTCGCGGGGTTTCTTCATCAGGCCGGTTGCGCCTGCAGCCTCACAGGCTTGAGTGGCAGCAGCGGCGCATGCGGATCGGCTTTCACCGAAGCGCGCCAGGCATCCAGCCATTCCTTGTGATCTTCGGACCAGACCAGCTCGTGCAGACGCGACAGAGCTACCGGATCGCTCAGCAGTTGCAGGCGATCATGGTTGCTCAGCGCCGCCGGGCCAGCCTTCAGGGCGTGACGTACACGCTCCTGACGCAGCCACTCGATCGGCTCGGCCTGACCGTGACGCGAGGTCGCCAGCGAGCACGCCAGGGCGTTCTGCTGCGGATCGACCACGGCGCGGATGAAGCCGTCGTTCAGCGCGTGCCAGCGGTTCTCGTGGGTGTACTGATCGGTCGCCAGCAGCGCCTGTGGCGGATTGTATTCCTCTGGGATGAGGAACAGGCTCTCGTCACGGGATTTGAGGCCCAGACCGACACGGCTGGAAATCACCGACACCGGGATCGACAGCATCAGCGAACCGACGATCGGCACCAGCCACCAGAGGAAGCTCGGGTTCAGCCAGATCACCAGCAGTGCCCAGCAGAAACCCAGCAGGGTCTGCGGACCGTGGCGCTTGACCGCCTCGCTCCAAGGTGTGGAGTCATCGTCACGCTGCGGCGAGTTCCAGGTCGCGGCCCAGCCGAGGAACGCGGCGAGCACGAAACGGGTGTGGAAAATCATCCGCACCGGCGCCAGCAGCATGGAGAACAACATCTCCAGCAGCATCGACAGGGTCACCTTGAACTTGCCACCGAACTCTTTCGCGCCCTTGGCCCAGATCAGGATGATGCTCAGCAGTTTCGGCAGGAACAGCAGCACGATGGTGGTCGAGAACAGCGCGATCGCCTTGTCCGGGTGCCATTGTGGCCACAGCGGATAGAGCTGACGCGGTTCCAGGAAGTACTGCGGCTCCATCAGCGTGTTCACCGCCAGCAGCGCGGTCGACAGCACCAGGAAGAAGAACCACAACGGCGCCGACAGGTACGACATCACGCCGGTGAGGAACACTGCGCGGTGCACCGGGTGCATACCTTTGACCAGGAACAGGCGGAAGTTCATCAGGTTGCCGTGGCACCAGCGACGGTCACGCTTGAGCTCGTCGAGCAGGTTCGGCGGCAGTTCTTCGTAGCTGCCCGGCAGATCGTAGGCAATCCACACGCCCCAGCCGGCACGGCGCATCAGCGCAGCTTCAACGAAGTCGTGAGACAGGATTGCACCGGAGAACGCACCTTTACCCGGCAACGGCGCCAGGGCGCAGTGGTCGATGAACGGCTTCATGCGGATGATCGCGTTGTGACCCCAGTAGTGGGATTCACCCAACTGCCAGAAGTGCAGACCGGCGGTGAACAGCGGACCGTACACGCGGGTAGCGAACTGCTGCATGCGCGCATACAGGGTGTCCATGCCCGACGCTCGCGGCGCGGTCTGGATGATCCCGGCGTCCGGCGTGGCTTCCATCAGGCGCACCAGACTGGTCAGGCACTCGCCGCTCATCACCGAGTCGGCGTCGAGCACGACCATGTACTTGTAGTCACCACCCCAGCGACGGCAGAAGTCGTCGAGGTTGCCGCTCTTGCGTTTCACACGGCGGCGACGGCGGCGATAGAAGATCTTGCCGAAGCCCTTGGCTTCACGGCAGACGTCCAGCCAGGCTTGCTGCTCGGCGACGCAGATATCGGTGTCGTTACTGTCGCTGAGGACGAAGAAGTCGAAGCGATCCAGATCACCGGTAGCGGCGACCGACTCGAAGGTGGCGCGCAGACCGGCGAATACCCGGGGCACGTCTTCGTTGCAGATCGGCATTACCAGCGCAGTACGGGCGTCTTTCGGAATCGGCTCGTTGCCGGCACTTTTGCCGGAGATACGGTATTTATCGTGACCGGTGAGCAACTCGAGGAAGCCCATCAGTGCCGTCCAGAAACCGGCCGAGACCCAGCAGAACAGAATCCCGAACAGGATCAGGATGCTGGTCTGCAGCGCATACGGCAGCACTTGCGTGGCGGTTTGCAGCAGCGGCTGGTGCAGCACTTCGTCCAGATCGACGAACGACCAGCCCTGGTACGGCATGATGCCTTTCATGTACCAGCCGGCAACGATGGTCTGACCGAGCATCAGCAGCAACAGAATGTAACGTCGAATCGAACCAACCGTGCGCCAGCGCGCTGCCGGCAAGACGTTTTCGTCCTTCGGCGGCTGCGGCGGGTTGGTGCGCCCGGTCAGGCGGCGCCAGCCACGCACCAGAATATTGGTGCGCCAAGGCTCCGGCACGACTTTGGTCCGACGGATCGGCGGAGTCGCCTTCATGCTGACCCGACCGCTGGCGTCGAGCACCAGCATTTCCGCCTCTTCCAGCTCCTCGGCGGTGCTCAGGGTCAGGCGCTTGCCCACCGAAGCCTGGGCGGCTTCGGCAGGCGCGTCGAACGTCGGCGACGACAGACGCTGGTGCAGTTCGCTGAAGGACTGGCAGCCCGCGAGTTCCGCGCGCTGCTCGTCGGTCATCGGCAGATGCGCCAGATACTCGGACAGAGTCTCTGGCTGTACTTGAGAGTTACTCATCGGCAGGCAACTGATAGCTCCAGGTCTCGGTCAGGACTTCTTCAGTCGGTGCCGATTCCGGTGTGGCTGGGGCCGCGTTCGCAGCCGCTGGCTGCTTGGCGTCTTTGTTGGCCTTGTCCTTGGCATCTGCGGCTGGCTTGGCGTCGGCCTGTTTGGCCTCGGCTGCCTTGGCTTCCTTCTCGTCTTTCTCTTGTTGCTTGGCCGCGACCTTGTCCGCCTTGGCCACCGACGAGTTCGACGCCGGTACCGAAGACTTGGCCAGATCAGCGGTGACCACTGGCTGTACCAGGGCGGCCCGCATCTCGGTGGACTTGCTCGCGTCCTTGATCTTCATGCGCAGGGTCAGGCGCCAGCCCTTGGTTTCCGGGTTGTAACGCACGCTGTTCTCGACCAGTTCGGCGTTATCGCCAACGCTGACCTGACTGCGCACGTCGGCATCCGGGGCCAGAGCCGCCAACGATGGACCTTCGAAGTCGACCAGGTAGGCGACGCTGCCATCCGGTTGACGGATCAGGTTCGACTGCTTAACGTCACCGGTCGAGCGCAGGGTCTGCTTGACCCAGGCGCTGTCGGGGGCGTGAATCGCCGCTTCGTCCATGGTCCAGTGCAGGCGGTAGGCGAAGTCCAGCGGCTTGCCTGGCTCCGGCATGGTTTCCGGGCTCCAGAACGCAACGATGTTGTCGTTGGTTTCATCGGCGGTCGGAATCTCTACCAGATCAACGGTACCCTTGCCCCACTCGCCCTTCGGCTCGATCCAGGCGCTTGGGCGCTTGTCGTAGCGATCGTCGAGGTCTTCGTAGTGGCTGAAGTCGCGGCCACGCTGCAGCAGACCGAAACCACGCGGGTTCTCGACGCTGAAGTTGCTCACGGCCAGGTGTTTCGGGTTGTTCAGCGGACGCCAGATCCACTCGCCGTTGCCGGCATGGATCGACAGACCGCTGGAGTCGTGCAGTTCACGACGGTAGTTGAGGACTTTCGACGGCTGGTTGGCGCCGAACAGGAACATGCTGGTCAACGGTGCGATGCCCAGTTTGCCGACCTTGTCACGCAGGAACATCTGCGCCTTGACGTCGACAATGGTGTCGCTGCCCGGACGCAGGATCAGGCGATAGGCACCGGTGGCGCGCGGCGAATCCAGCAGGGCGAAGATCACCAGATGCTTGTCACCCGGCTTCGGCTGCTGAATCCAGAACTCGCGGAAACGCGGGAATTCTTCGCCCGACGGCAGTGCGGTGTCGATCGCCAGACCACGGGCCGACAGACCGTAAGTGTGACCCTTGCCGACGACGCGGAAGTAGCTCGCGCCGAGCATGGTCATGATTTCGTCTTGTTTGTCGGCCTTGTTGATCGGGTACAGCACACGGAAACCGGCGTAGCCCAGTTGTTCAGTGGCCTTCGGATCGAACTTGAGGTCGCCGAAATCGAAGCGGGTCGGATCGTATTTGATCTCTTCGACGGTGTTCGCCGTGATTTCGTTGATTTTCACCGGCGTGTCGAAGTGCATGCCCTGGTGATAGAAGGACAGCTTGAACGGTGTCTTTTGATCAGCCCACTCAGCCTTTTCGGTGAGGAAGCGGATTTTCTGATAATCCGCGAACTTCATGTCGCGGAATTCGTTCGGCAGGTTGCTGCGCGGGGCTTCGAACTTCTGCCCGGCCAGCTCTTTAGCCTTGGCTGATACATCGTCAAGATTGAACGCCCAAAGCTGGCCGGCGCTGAGCAGGCACAGGAGCGCCGAGCCGGCTACCAGGGCACTTCGCATGCGTTTGGCAGACATTTTTGCTGCATTACAGGGACTAACAATCACGAGCAACCCTCGCCGAAAACAGATCAAAAAACCAACGGCCAGCTATCTATATGCCAGGTTGGCGAGCATTGTTCCGACTCCGCTGGGGCAAAATGATTCCCCAATCGGATCCAGACAAGTCTCTACCTAAGTCAAAAATGGAACAGCGAACGCTGATCCCCATAGCGCGCGATTATCTAGTAGCCCGCGTGACAACGCATCAGGGGTAACAAAGTATTTATCGCGAAAAACGCCTGTTTTCAGTCGAAAAGCCCTTGAAAAGGTGTTTCAAGGGCTTTCATGTCTGTAACAGGAAGGTTACCGGGCCATCGTTGACCAGGTGCACCTGCATATCCGCGCCGAATCTACCTGATGCCACAGTGCCATGCATCTGTTTCGCTTTGTTGAATAGATAGTCGAACAATTCCTCGCCCAATGCCGGAGGGGCCGCGGTCGAGAAACTCGGGCGCAACCCACTCTTGGTGTCAGCGGCCAGGGTGAACTGAGAGACCAGCAGCAACCCGCCACCGACATCCGCCAGGGACAGATTCATCTTGCCCTCGGCGTCACTGAATACCCGATAGTTAAGCAGCTTATGCAAAAGTTTGTCGGCGCTGGTACGGGTATCGTCGGGTTCGACCGCCACCAGCACCAGCAAACCCTGATCCACCGCGCCGACTGTCTCTCCCGCGACTTCGACCCGTGCACCGCGCACGCGCTGTAACAGCCCCTTCATGCTTCTTCGGGCGGCAGGTCGAGCAAGCGACGGGCCATGTTGCTCGCGGCACGCACCAGCGCATCGGTGATACCCGGTTCGGACGCGGCGTGACCGGCGTCGCGAATCACCTGCAGCTCGCTGTTCGGCCACGCCTGATGCAGCTCCCAGGCGTTGTCCAGCGGGCAGATCACGTCGTAGCGACCGTGAATGATCACCCCCGGCAGGTGGGCGATCTTGCCCATGTCGCGGATCAGCTGATTTGGCTCGAGGAATGCGTTGTTGGTGAAGTAGTGACATTCGATCCGCGCGATCGACAGGGCGCGCTGCGGTTCGGAGAAACGGTCGACCACCAGCGGATTCGGGCGCAGGGTCGCGGTGCGTCCTTCCCACGTCGACCAGGCCTTGGCCGCATGCATCTGAGCGATCTGATCGTTACCGACCAGACGCTTGTGGAAGGCGCTGAGCAGATCGTCGCGCTCGTCCAGCGGGATTGGCGCGATGTAGTCCTGCCAGTAATCGGGAAACAGACGGCTGGCACCGGCCTGATAGAACCACTCGATTTCCTGCGGACGGCAGAGAAAGATCCCACGCAGGATCAGACCGTGTACGCGCTCCGGGTGGGTTTGCGCGTAGGCCAGCGCCAGAGTCGAACCCCACGAACCGCCGAACAGCACCCATTTATCAATGCCCAAGTGCTTGCGGATACGCTCAAGGTCAGCGACCAGATCCCAGGTGGTGTTGTTTTCCAGGCTGGCGTGCGGGGTGGAGCGTCCGCAGCCGCGCTGGTCGAAGGTGACAATGCGATACAGGTTCGGATCGAAATAGCGACGGCTCTGCGCGTCGCAACCGGCACCCGGGCCGCCGTGGATGAACACCACCGGCAAGCCTTCCGGCGAGCCGCTTTCATCGACGTACAGCGTGTGGGTGTCATCGACAGCCAGATCGTGCCGGGCGTGGGGTTTGATCTGCGGAAACAATGTCTGCATTGCGCGCTCCGTAAGGGGTCGAGGTCATCCCTGGGGGGACTTCTATTATTCTGCCGTTCGGCATCATAAACCCGATTTACGTCAATGAGCATGCTCCAGAGCAGTCAGCGTTTGTCAGCCGTAAACTTCGCAGGCTATCCACCATCCTGTGGGAGCGAGCCTGCTCGCGAATGCGGTGTGCCATTCAACGTAGATGCTGGCTGAACGGACGCCTTCGCGAGCAAGCCCGCTCCCACAGGGGTTATGCGGTGTAGTGCGACTTTGCCCAGGCCAGCAGGCCCTGCAGCAACTCCTTGAGCACCACCCGCGTCGGCTCCGCCAGATCGACGCGGTAGCGGAACGGTTCGAACTCTTCCATGTAGGTGCTCTGGCACAACTCCAGTTGCACGGCGTGGATGTTCTCGGCCGGGTTGCCGTAATGGCGGGTGATGTGGCCGCCCTTGAAGCGTCCGTTGAGCACGTGGCTGAAGTTGCCGTGGCGTGCGCAAATGGCTTCGAGCTGTCCAGCAAGCTGTGGATCGCAACTGGCGCCGTTGAAGGTGCCGAGATTGAAGTCCGGCAATTTGCCGTCGAACAGGTGCGGGATGATCGAGCGGATCGAGTGCGCGTCGAACAGCAGCGCATAGCCGAACTCGGCCTTCAGCCGCGCCAGTTGTTGTTGCAGCGTGCGGTGGTAAGGCGTCCAGATCTGCTCCAGATAAGTCGCGCGCTCCTCTTTCGAAGGCTCCAGGCCTTCCTTGAACAACGGGATGCCATCGAACAGCGTCGCCGGGTACAGCCCGGTGGTGGCGCCGGCATACAACGGTTTGTCATCGGACGGACGGTTAAGGTCGATGACGAAACGCGAGTATTCGGCGGCCAACGTGCTGGCGCCCAGTTCCTCGGCAAAGGCATAGAGCTGCGGAATGTGCCAGTCGGTGTCCGGCAGGCTTTTCGCGTCCGCGATCAGCCCGGCTTCGACCGCTGGCGTCAGGCGCACACCGGCATGCGGCATGCTGATCAGCAGCGGTACGCGACCTTGTTTGAAACTCAGAACCTTATCCACAACCGCTCTCCTACAGACTTGATTCGACGCCGTGACGCACGACGCGCTTGTCCAGATCACCACCGAGCCAATAGGCCAGATCCGCCGGACGATCGATGTGCCAGGCGACGAAATCCGCGACCTTGCCGACTTCCAGCGAACCGTGGGTATCAGCCATGCCCAGCGCTTGCGCGGCGTGAATGGTCGCGCCGGCCAGGGCTTCTTCCGGGGTCATGCGGAAGCAGGTGCAGGCCATGTTCAGCATCAGGCGCAACGACAGCGCCGGCGAGGTGCCGGGGTTGAGGTCACTGGCGATAGCGATCTTGACCTTGTGCTTGCGCAGGGCGTCCATCGGCGGCAGCTGGGTTTCGCGCAGGAAGTAGAACGCCCCCGGCAGCAACACCGCGACGGTGTCGGACTTGGCCATGGCGATGGCGTCGTCTTCGTCCATGAACTCCAGATGGTCGGCAGACAACGCGTGATACCGTGCGGCCAGACTGGAGCCATGCAGCGACGACAATTGCTCGGCATGCAGCTTCACCGGCAGGCCGAGTTTTTGTGCGGTGATGAACACCCGCTCGACCTGCTCCGGCGAGAACGCCAGGTATTCGCAGAACGCATCCACGGCGTCGACCAGCCCTTCGGCGGCCAATGCCGGGAGCATCTCGGCGCAGATGTGCTCGATGTAGTCGTCAGCGCGATCCTTGTACTCCGGCGGCAGCGCGTGGGCGGCCAGACAGGTACTGCGCACGCTGATCGGCAGCTCCTTGGCCAGGCGACGAATGACCCGCAGGATCTTGCTTTCGCTGGCCAGATCGAGACCGTAGCCGGACTTCATCTCGACCGTGGTCACGCCGTCGCGCATCAGGCTTTTCAGACGCTTGGCGGCGCTGGCGAACAGCTCGTCTTCGCTCGCTTCACGGGTGGCGCGCACGGTGCTGGCAATGCCGCCGCCCTGCGCCGCGATCTCGGCGTAGCTGACGCCTTGCAGACGCTTCTCGAATTCGCCGCTGCGGTTGCCGCCGAACACCGTGTGGGTGTGGCAGTCGATCAAGCCCGGGGTCACCCACGCGCCTTGCAGATCGTTGACCGCCGGGTATTCGCCGGACGGCAGCAGATTACGCGGGCCGATCCACTCGATATGCGCACCGGACGTCACAATGGCCGCATCCTCGATGATCGAGTAGACGCCCTGCGCCATGGTTGCGACGTGGCAGTGTTGCCAGAGGGTTTTCATCCCTTAGTCTCCACAGTATTCAAAATCGATTTCGCGAGCAGGCTCGCTCCCACAGTTGAAATGCATTCCCCTGTGGGAGCGAGCCTGCTCGCGAAGAGGCCATTACAGGCTAGGCAGCAATTTCGCCGGAACCAATTCGCTCAAGCAGCGCGAAGCCAACAACTCAGTCGCCGCATTGATGTCCGGCGCAAAGAAGCGGTCCTTCTCATAGAACGGCACTTCCTTGCGCAGAATCGCCCGCGCCTGCTCCAGCTTGGCCGAAGTCTTCAGACCGTTACGCAGATCCAGCCCCTGCACCGCCGCCAGCCATTCCACCGCGAGAATCCCGCGGGTGTTCTCGGCCATTTCCCACAGGCGCTTGCCGGCGGCCGGAGCCATCGACACGTGGTCTTCCTGGTTGGCCGAGGTCGGCAGGCTGTCGACCGAATGCGGATGGGACAGCGCCTTGTTCTCGCTGGCCAGTGCTGCGGCGGTCACCTGAGCGATCATGAAGCCGGAGTTGACCCCGCCATTGGCCACCAGGAACGGCGGCAGTTGCGACATGTGCTTGTCCATCATCAGCGAGATACGGCGTTCGCTCAGCGAGCCGATTTCAGCGATGGCCAAGGCCATGTTGTCGGCGGCCATGGCCACCGGCTCGGCGTGGAAGTTGCCACCGGAAATCACATCGCCTTCAGCGGCGAACACCAACGGGTTGTCGGACACCGCGTTGGCTTCGACCACCAGCACATCGGCGGCCTGACGGAACTGGGTCAGGCAGGCGCCCATGACTTGTGGCTGGCAACGCAAGGAGTACGGGTCCTGAACCTTCTCGCAGTTCTGGTGCGAATCGGACACTTCGCTGCGCTCGCCGAGCAGATCGCGATATGCGACTGCAGCATCGATCTGGCCTTTCTGGCCACGAGCGGCGTGAATACGTGCGTCGAACGGCGAGCGCGAACCGAGCACCGCCTCAACCGTCAGACCGCCGATTGCCAGCGCACCGGCAAACAGGTCTTCACCTTCAAACAGACCGCGTAGGGCAAATGCAGTGGACACCTGAGTACCGTTGAGCAGCGCCAGACCTTCTTTCGCCGCCAGGGTCAGCGGGGTCAGACCGGCGACTTTCAGCGCTTCGGTGGCTTCCATCCACTCGCCCTTGTAACGCGCCTTGCCTTCGCCCAGCAGCACCAGCGACATGTGCGCCAATGGCGCGAGGTCACCGGATGCACCCACCGAACCCTTGAGCGGAATATGCGGATAAACCTCGGCGTTGATCAGCGCGATCAGCGCGTCGATCACCACGCGGCGGATGCCGGAAAAACCACGGCTGAGGCTGTTGACCTTGAGCACCATGATCAAGCGCACCAGCTCATCGCTGATCGGCTGGCCGACACCGGCGGCGTGCGACAACACCAGCGAACGCTGCAGGTTTTCCAGGTCTTCGCTGGCGATGCGGGTCGACGCCAGCAGGCCGAAGCCGGTGTTGATGCCGTAGGCGGTGCGGTTCTCGGCGAGGATCTGCTCGACGCAGGCGACGCTGGCCTCGATCTGCGCCGCAGCACTGTGGTCGAGGGTCAGCTTGACCGGTTGCTGATAGACATCACGCAGTTGGGCCAGGCTCAGTTGGCCGGGAATCAGGTTCAGCGCAGTCATTAAAATGCTCCTTTTGAACATTGTTATTAACTACCAGTCGCTCCGGAGCATTCCGTTATCCGTCGTTTCTCGTCTTGTGGACGATCCGCGCCTTGGCACGCTGGTATGGGTAGTTGTCAGTGCAGATTCGGTAATACGTTGTGCAGCGCATTCGGGTTTTTCAGCACGCTGGCGGCGGTGGCGATATCCGGCGCCAGCCAGCGATCCTGATCGTAGGCCGGGACGGTTTCACGCAACAGACGCCACGCCCGATCAGTGCCCGCGCCAAAGCGCTGCTCCTTGAGGAATTCAAAGGCCTGCGCCGCCAGCAGGTACTCGATGGCGAGAATCTGCGTGCAGTTTTCCAGGGCGCGGTGCAGCTTCAGTGCAGCGCTGGTGCCCATGCTCAGGTGGTCTTCCTGCAGGCCCGAGGTGACGTAGTTGTCGAGCACCGCCGGTTGCGCCAGTTGGCGATTCTCGGCACATAGCGAAGCGGCGACGTATTGCACGATCATCATTCCGGAGTTCACCCCCGGATTGGCCACCAGAAACGCCGGCAGACCGCTGACGTGTGGGTTGACCAGACGATCGAGGCGGCGCTCGGCAATCGAGCCGATTTCAGCCATGGCAATCGCCAGCAGATCCGCTGCCATCGCCACTGACTGACCGTGCGGGTTGGCCTGCGACATCACCCGGAAGTTGTCCGGCGTGCCCAGCAGCAACGGGTTATCGGTGCAACCGTTGAGCTCGGCCTCGACCTGTTTGATCGCGTGCTCCAGTTGGTCGCGCGCCGCACCGTGTACCTGCGGGATCGAACGGATGCTCAGCGCATCCTGAGTGCGAATGCCTTTGCTGGTCGCGATCACTTCACTGCCATCGAGCAAGGCGCGCAGGTTGCTACCGACCTGTTGCATTCCGGGGTGCGGCTTGAGCGCGATGATCTCGGCATCGAACGCGGCGATCTGCCCGCGCTGCGCTTCGAAACTCATGGCGCCGATCACATCGGCCCATTGCACCAGACGCGTCGCGTCGGCAATCGCCAGGCAGCTGAGGCCGGTCATGCACGGCGTACCGTTGACCAGGCACAAACCGTCTTTCGCGCCGAGTTGCACCGGTTGCAGGCCTTCTTCGGCCAGCGCCTGTTGCGCCGAAGTGATCTGCCCGCGATAGCTGACATTGCCCACGCCCAGCAGCGCGATGCCGATGTGCGCCATGTGCGTCAGGTAACCCACCGAACCTTGCGACGGAACCTGCGGAGTGATGCCGCGATTGAGCAGCGCCAGCAACGCTTCGACCACCCGCCGGTGAATGCCGGATTTGCCGTGGCTGTAGTTGTGGATTGCGGCGCAGATGATTGCCCGGGTTTGCTCATCAGGCAGCACCGGGCCGACGCCGCAGGCGTGGCTGAGCAGGGTGTTGCGTGAGAGCTGGCTGAGCTGTTCGTCCTTCAGCGAGACGTTGGACAGACCACCCAGACCGGTGTTGACGCCATAGGCACGCTCGCCGCTTTCGACGATGCGCTGGACGATGGCCTGAGCGTTTTCGATGCGCGCCCAGGTCTCGCTCGACAGCTCCAGTTGCGCGCCGTGACGGGCGACGGCGACCACGTCCTGCCAACGCAGGGGGCTGCCGGTGATGATGATTTTTTCAGCCTGGGACATCTTTAACCTCATGCCAATTCTGTTGATACACCCTGTGGCGAGGGGATTTATCCCCGATGGGCTGCGCAGCAGCCCCAAAACCTGCAGCCAGGATGTTTCAGGTGCACCGCATGCAATGTTTGGGGGCGGCTTCGCCACCCATCGGGGATAAATCCCCTCGCCACAAAGGCAATCCATTTCAGACTACTGCCGCCCGCCGCTGCACGAACCGGTCAACATACTCGTCTGCCGGCGAATGCAGGATCTCTCTTGGCGTGCCGACCTGGATCAGGCGGCCGTCCTTGAGAATCGCGATGCGGTTGCCAATGCGCACGGCCTCGTCGAGGTCGTGAGTGATGAAGACGATGGTCTTGTGCAGGGTCTTTTGCAGCTCCAGCAACTGGTCCTGCATCTCGGCGCGGATCAGCGGGTCCAGCGCACTGAACGCTTCGTCCATCAGGATGATGTCGGTGTCGGCCGCCAGTGCCCGGGCCAGGCCCACGCGCTGGCGCATGCCGCCGGAGAGCTGGTGCGGGTATTTGTTTTCGTAGCCTTTGAGGCCCACGGTGTTGATCCAGTGCAGCGCGCGTTCGGCGCACAGTTGCTTGCTCTCGCCGCGCACTTTCAGGCCGTAGGCGACGTTCTCGATCACGGTCTTGTGCGGCAGCAGACCGAAGCTCTGGAACACCATGCTGATCTTGTGCCGGCGAAATTCGCGCAGCGCTTCCATGTCGTATTGCAGGATGTCCACACCGTCGACCAGGATCGCACCGCTGGTGGGGTCGATCAGGCGATTGAAGTGGCGCACCAGGGTCGATTTGCCGGAGCCGGACAGGCCCATGATCACGAAGATCTCGCCAGTGCCGATGCTCAGCGACAGGTCGTTGACCCCGACCACGCAACCGGTTTCGTTCAGCACCTGATCCTTGGTCTTGCCCTGGCCGACCATCGCCAGTGCGTCCTTGGCGCGGTTGCCGAAAATCTTGAAGACGTTTTTGACTTCGATCTTGCTCACGGTTGCGTTATTCATTTGCTCACCTCATGCCGTGGCCGACCGTATGCCTGAGTAATGCGGTCGATGACCACCGCGAGAATCACGATCGCCAGACCGGCTTCGAGGCCGCGTCCGACGTTGAGGGTCTGAATCCCCACCAGCACATCTTCACCCAGGCCACGGGCGCCGATCATCGAGGCGATCACCACCATCGACAGGGCCATCATGGTGGTCTGGTTGATCCCGGCCATGATGCTCGGCAGGGCCAGCGGCAGTTGCACGCCGAACAGTTGCTGCCAGCGGTTGGCACCGAAAGCGTTGATCGCTTCCATCACTTCACCGTCGACCTGGCGGATGCCCAGATCGGTCAGGCGGATCAACGGCGGCGCGGCGTAGATCACCGTGGCGAAAATCGCCGGGACCTTGCCCAGGCCGAACAGCATCAGCACCGGAATCAGGTACACGAAGCTGGGCATGGTCTGCATGATGTCGAGCAGCGGCATCAGCACCGAACGCAGGCGGTTGCTGCGCGCCGAGAGAATCCCCAGCGGAATGCCGATCAGCACCGAAATGATCGTCGCGACCATCATCAGCGCCAGGGTCTGCATGAGTTTGTCCCACAGGCCGACAGCACCGACGAGGAACAGCAGACCGACGATGACGGCGGTGGTCAGCACTTTGCGCGTGGCGTGCCAGGCGACCACGCCGACGATCGCCAGCATTAACCACCACGGCGCCGCGCGCAGCAGGCCTTCAAGGTTGACGATGGCCCACAGCAGGGTGTCCGAGATGTGGCGGAACACATCACCGTAGTTGGTGACCAGCGAATCGACCCAACCGTTGACCCAGTCGGCGATGGAAAAGGTAAAGCTTTCGGGAAACATAAGCGGCTCTCAATCAGAAATCTCAATCAAGCGATTTACGGCATATCTCCCGGCCAGCCTCACGGTTGACCGGGAGGTATCGACCTACAGCGCCGCGTCGATTTTCTTGGCTGCGTCGTCACTGACCCACGCGTGCCAGACCTCAGGATGTTCCTTGAGGAAGATTTTCGCCAGTTTTGGCGACTCGATACGTTCCTTCGCCATGCGGCCCAGGTTCTGGTTCAGCAGGTCGATCGGCAGGTTGACCTTTTCCAGCACGGCCACCAGCTCTGGCGCCTGCTCGTGGAAGGTTTTCGACAGGCCGACCTTGATGCTCACGCTTTTGTCGACGCCCGGCTTTTCTTCCAGCTTGACCGCGTCGATCTGGCCCATCAGCGGGGTTGGCGACCAGTAATAAAACAGGATCGGCTCGCCACGCTTGTAGCTCGACAGCACCGCCGCATCCAGGGCCGGGCCGGTGCCCGGGCGGAAGTTGGTGTAGGTGTTTTCCAGGCCGTAGCTCTTGAGCATTTCGCTGTTGTCCAGCTCGCAGGTCCAGCCCGCCGGGCAGTTGTAGAAACGGCCCTTGGACGGCTCTTCGGCGTCTTTGAAAACAGCCGCGTACTTGCCCAGGTCGGCGATGTTTTTCAGCTCCGGGGCTTTTGCCTCGATCTTGCGTTTGGCGTCGCCTTCGATCACGTAGCGCGGCACGTACCAGCCTTCGATAGCGCCGACGATCGGGGCGCCGACACCGACGACCTTGCCGGCCTTCTCGGCCTTGTTCCAGACTTCGCTGCGGCCGACCCATTCTTCGGCGAACACTTGAATGTCGTTGCTGCTCAGGGCGTTCTCCATGGTGATGGAGTTGCCCGGCAGGCTGTCGGTCTTGCAGTCGTAACCTTTCTCCAGCACCACTTGCAGCACGTCGGTCAGCAGCATGCCGCTTTCCCAGTTCAGACCGGCGAATTTCACCGGTTTACCGGACTCGCACCAACCGGCTGCCTGAGTGGCACCGGCACTGGCCAGCAGGCCCATGGACAACAGTGTGGTGAGCAGGGTCTTGTTCGATTTCATTGTTGCGACGCTCCTAATCATGAATTGGCTTACGGCAGTCAAGAGGCATCCAGCCCTGTCCACGTCCAATCAGGCCTGCGCCGCAGCGCGCCCGGCCCCACTTTTTTCAGGTGGTACAACGCTGTTCTGCTCGACCGGCAGAATCAGTTGATCAGGCACCGAGCCGTGCCATTTTTTTGCGCACACGTAATAGAGGGCAGCAGGCAGCACCAGACCGATGATCCAGGAGATATCCACGTCACCGAGGGCGGCCACCAGCGGGCCGGTGTAGAACTTGGTGGAGATGAACGGCAGTTGCACCAGCACGCCGAACACATAGACGCTGATCCCGAGCAGATTCCAGCGGCCATAGCGACCGTTCGGATCGGCCAGCGCCGGCACGTCATAGCGCTCGCGGGTGATGCAGTAGTAGTCGACCAGGTTGATCGCGCTCCATGGCGTGAAGAACGCCAGCAGGAACAGGATGAACGACTTGAACGCACCGAGGAACGAGTGCTGACCGAGCAAGGCGATCAGGGTGGCGGCGCCGACGATCACCAGCACGAACACCAGCCGTTGCAGGCGCGAGACCGTCAGGTGTCCACGGAAGCCGCTGATGATGGTGGCGATGCACATGAAGCTGCCGTAGGAGTTCAGCGTCGAAATGGTCACCTTGCCGAAGGCGATGCTGAAGTACAGCAGCGCGGCGGTGGCACCGGTGCCGCCCAGTCCGACGATGTAGGCCACTTCGTGACCGGCAAACTGGCCGTTGGCCGAAGCTGCCGCGAACACGCCGAGGACCATCGCCACCTGCGCGCCGATGACCGAACCGGCGCCAGCGGCAAAGAAGGTTTTCACCGAGGAAACCTTGCTCGGCAGGTAACGCGAATAGTCAGCCACATAAGGGCCGAACGCGATCTGCCAGGACGCCGCGAGCGACACCGCCAGCAGGAAGCTGCTCCAACTGAAGTGACGGATCTGCAACAGTGCGCCCACATCCACCTGACTCAGCAGACGGCTGAACAGATACACGAAGGCAATCACGCCGATGACACTGGCAACCCGGCCGATCCAGTGGATCACCCGATAACCGAGCACCGTGACCACTACGATGACACTGGCGAACAGCAGGATGCCAACCGTGTCGCTGACGCCAAACAACTGGCCCAGCGCCTGGCCGGAAAGCACCGTACCGGTGGCGGTGAAACCCAGGTACATCAGGCACACCAGCACGATCGGGATCGCCGCGCCGTACACGCCGAATTGCACGCGGCTGGAAATCATCTGCGGCAGGCCCAGTTTCGGCCCTTGCGCCGCATGCAGCGCCATCACGCCACCGCCCAGCAGTTGACCGATCAACAGACCGATCAACGACCAGAACACATCACCGCCCAGCACCACGGCCAGGGCCCCGGTGACAATCGCAGTGATTTGCAGATTCGCACCCATCCACAGAGTGAACTGGCTCAACAGACGACCGTGTCTTTCCGCTTCCGGGATGTAGTCGATCGAACGCCTTTCGATCAACGGTTTGTTGCCTGCACGATCGGGGGTTACAGCCATGATTCAACCTCTGTGGATTGTTATTCGAGTTCACTGAGCGTCTTGCGCACTAGTGTGGGAGCGAGCCTGCTCGCGAAGGCGTCAGCACATTCAACATGTGTGGTGGCTGACAGACCGCATTCGCGAGCAGGCTCGCTCCCACAAGGTTGTGCGTTTATTTACCGGTAATCATCGGCAGGTTCAGCCCCTGCTCCTTGGCGCAGTCGATAGCGATCTGGTAACCGGCATCGGCGTGACGCATGACGCCAGTGGCCGGGTCGTTGTGCAGCACGCGCGCAATACGCTCGGCCGCTTCGTCAGTACCGTCGCAGACAATCACCATGCCCGAGTGCTGGGAGAAGCCCATGCCCACGCCGCCGCCGTGGTGCAGGGAAACCCAGGTCGCGCCGCTCGCGGTGTTCAGCAGCGCATTGAGCAGTGGCCAGTCGGACACGGCGTCGGAACCGTCCTGCATCGATTCAGTTTCGCGGTTCGGGCTGGCAACGGAGCCTGAGTCGAGGTGGTCGCGACCGATCACGATCGGTGCCGACAGCTCGCCGCTGCGCACCATTTCGTTGAACGCCAGACCGAGCTTGGCGCGCAGGCCCAGACCGACCCAGCAGATACGTGCCGGCAGACCCTGGAAGCTGATGCGCTCACGGGCCATGTCCAGCCAGTTGTGCAGGTGCGCGTCGTCCGGGATCAGCTCTTTGACTTTGGCGTCGGTTTTGTAGATGTCCTGCGGATCACCCGACAGCGCCGCCCAGCGGAACGGACCGATGCCACGGCAGAACAGTGGGCGGATGTAGGCCGGTACAAAGCCCGGGAAGTCGAACGCGTTTTCCACGCCTTCTTCTTGCGCCATCTGACGGATGTTGTTGCCGTAGTCGAAGGTCGGAATGCCTTGTTTCTGGAAGTCCAGCATCGCTTTGACGTGGACGGCCATCGACTGCTTGGCGGCCTTGATCACAGCGGCCGGCTCGGTCTTGGCGCGGGCGCGGTATTCGTCCCAGGTCCAGCCCGCCGGCAGGTAACCGTTGAGTGGGTCGTGGGCGCTGGTCTGGTCGGTGACCATGTCCGGACGCACGCCGCGCTTGACCAGTTCTGGCAGAATTTCTGCCGCGTTGCCCAGCAGGGCGATGGAGATCGCCTTGCCTTCGGCGGTGTATTTGGCGATGCGCGCCAGGGCGTCATCGAGATCTTTGGCCTGCTCGTCGACGTAGCGGCTTTTCAGGCGGAAATCGATGCTCACCTGCTGGCATTCGATGTTCAGCGAGCAGGCACCGGCCAGGGTAGCGGCCAGTGGCTGAGCACCGCCCATGCCGCCCAGACCCGCGGTCAGGACCCACTTGCCTTTGAGGTTGTCGTTGTAGTGCTGGCGACCAGCTTCGACGAAGGTTTCGTAGGTGCCCTGAACGATGCCCTGGCTGCCGATGTAGATCCAGCTGCCGGCGGTCATCTGGCCGTACATGGCCAGGCCTTTGGCGTCGAGTTCGTTGAAGTGTTCCCAGCTCGCCCAGTGCGGCACCAGGTTGGAGTTGGCGATCAATACGCGCGGGGCGTTGCTGTGGGTCTTGAACACGCCGACCGGTTTGCCCGATTGCACCAGCAGGGTCTCGTCGTCGTTCAGATTGGTCAGGCTTTCGACGATTTTGTCGTAGCACTCCCAATTACGCGCCGCGCGACCGATGCCACCGTAGACCACCAGCTCTTTCGGATTCTCGGCCACTTCCGGATCGAGGTTGTTCATCAGCATGCGCAGCGGCGCTTCGGTCAGCCAGCTCTTGGCGGTCAGCTTGTTGCCGCGCGATGCACGGATTTCGACGTCACGTCTCTTTGTATAAACGGCAGTTGTAGGCTTATTGTCAGTCACGAAAAAGACTCCTCAGCGATCAATTCAAACCAACCCTGGCAGTGGGCAAGCAGCCTGCGCGCCTCAATGCGCGACAAGCGAATCAGTGGACGCTGCGGACTTATACGCATACGTCTTTACTTGTACATACAAGCATATGCAATCAAGCGGCCAACTTGCTGAAGGGCTGTACAAGAAAAATCGCGGACAGGGCTGCAGAGCGCCTGAGACAAGGGTTACGGCGTGGATGAAAATTTTTGCGGGGAGGAATTGAGGATTCGGCGGATCGTTACGAACCCGTGGTTTTGCGCCACGCTGGGGCGTTCGGTAACAAGTTGGTGCGCCTAGGGAAACAGGAATTGAAATGCAATTGTGGTGAGGGGATTTATCCCCGATGGAGCGCGTAGCAGTCCCAAAAGGTCTGCTGCGCCGCCATCGGGGATAAATCCCCTCACCACAGGAGTGTTACCAGAGTTGGATCAGCGCGCGGTCAGCTCAATCACGCAGCACGCGGCATTCACCGCAACTTCAACCAGACCGGTGTTACCGTCCAGTTGCAGGCAATCATGGCGGCCGAGTTGCGCAGTGTTGTCAGCAACCTGCACTTGCAGCAGCTCACTGACACTGAACACCAGCACCGTCGTCGCCGAGCTGAAAAACCGCTGCTCGCCATCCAGCCACTGCAACCGCGCGCTGTACCGCTGCGGCGCGTAGATCAGGTTGAAGTCGCGGATCGCGCCGCCGAGCAAGGTGCAGGACACCTGGCTTTCGCCGCTGAAGGCAAACGGGTCCAGCGGTAACAGCGGCCGCGTGTCATCACCATCGACGCACAGGGTCATGCCATCGCCCTGCAATACCGTGATCACCCGCTGGTAACCGGCAAAGGTCGAGAAACCACCGGACTCGGCAATGTCGGCAATCGACAGGCGCCAGCCGAAACCATCGAGGCCGGCACCCGCATCACGAGTGATTTCCTCGGTGCTGCCGCCGCCGTTTTTCCACGGCATGCGCGGGTAGCCTTCAGCGCGTAAAACCTTTACCTGACTCATTTATGAAAGCGTCCTTCCAGACGATGACGGGAACCTGGGTGAATCAAACGCGCGGCGGTCACCGGCTGACGCCCCGACCACGTACGGCGACGGATCAGCAGGCAAGGCTCGCCTTTTTCGATCTGCAGCAACTTGCACTCGGACGGCTCGGCGAGGATCGCCTCGACGACGTGCTCGCCTTCGGTCAGTGGCGCGACCTGGTTGAGATAGGCGTAAGGGGTTTGCAGGGTGAAGTCCTGCTTGAGGTATTCCGGGGCGACCAGCGCGTTGACGAAGCGGTCTTCGATTTGCACAGGAATGTCGTTCTCGTAATGCACGATCAGCGAGTGGAACACCTTCTGCCCTTCGCGCATGTCCAGTGCCAGCGCGCGCTCGGAGCCGGCGGCCTCTTCTTCGAGGGTGATCACCTGACAGGTGTGGCGATGGCCACGGGAGGCAATTTCATCAGCGATGTTGTGCACTTCGAACAACGCGGACTGGCTCTTCGGTTCAGCGACAAACGTGCCTACACCTTGCATGCGCACGAGCAGGCCGTCGGCGGTCATTTCACGCAGCGCGCGGTTGATGGTCATGCGGCTGAAACCGAGCTGGCTGACCAGTTCGCTTTCCGATGGCACGCGGTAGTGCGGTGGCCAGTTACCGCTGTCGATCTGCTGGGTGATCATCTGTTTGACGCGGGCGTACAAGGGCGCCGGACTGTCGCCCATATTCGCGGCCAACGGGGAGACTGGAGGCGGAGTCGGCACGGTTGATCCCTGTTCATTGGATGAAGGTTGCTAGCTTGCCGGAGTTTACCGGGCAGGCAAACGTCTGTATATGTATATACAAATAACACACGATGGGGTGCTGAACCATGTCCGCTTTCTTTGCCGAACGCGCGCTGCTGCCTAACGGATGGGCCAATAATGTACGTCTTGAGGTCAGCGCCGATGGCGTGTTGACCCAAATCCTGGCCGATTCCACCGCAGACGGCGCCGAACGGCTGAGCGGTCCGCTGCTGCCGGGCATGCCCAATCTGCACTCCCACGCCTTCCAGCGCGCGATGGCCGGGCTGGCTGAAGTAGCCGGCAATCCCAACGACAGTTTCTGGACCTGGCGTGACTTGATGTATCGCCTCGTCGGAAAAATCAGCCCCGAGCAACTCGGCGTTATCGCCCGTCAGCTGTACATCGAAATGCTCAAGGCCGGTTACACCTCGGTTGCTGAATTCCACTACGTGCACCACGACAACAACGGTCAGCCTTATGCCGATCCGGCCGAGCTGGCACTGCGCATCAGTCATGCCGCGAGCGAAAGCGGCATCGGTCTGACCCTGCTGCCGGTGCTCTACAGCCATTCCGGATTCGGCGGCCAGACGCCCAATGATGGGCAGCGCCGCTTTATCAACAGCAGCGAAAATTACCTGAAGCTGCAATCGCGCTTGCAGCCATTACTGGCTCAGCAAAAAGCGCAGTCGCTGGGTCTGTGTTTCCACTCGCTGCGCGCGGTCAGCCCGCAGCAGATCAGCGAAGTATTGGCAGCCAGCGACAAACAATGCCCGGTGCACATTCACATCGCCGAACAACAGAAGGAAGTCGATGACTGCCTGAGCTGGAGCGGTCGCCGTCCGCTGCAATGGCTCTACGAAAACACCGAGGTCGATCAGCGCTGGTGCCTGGTTCACGCGACCCACGCCAACCCGGAAGAAGTCACGCTGATGGCCAAGAGTCGCGCCATCGCCGGCCTGTGCCTGACCACCGAAGCGAATCTGGGCGACGGGATTTTCCCGGCGGTGGATTTCCTCGCCCAGGGCGGACGCATGGGCATCGGGTCCGACAGCCATGTCTCGCTCAGCGTGGTCGAGGAATTGCGTTGGCTGGAATACGGCCAGCGTCTGCGTGATCAGCGGCGTAACCGTTTGTATGGCGCGGATCAACCGATGGTCGGGCGCACGTTGTATGACGCGGCGCTGGACGGCGGCGCCCAGGCGCTGGGGCAGCCGATTGGTGCGCTGGAAGTCGGCAAGCGTGCCGACTGGATCGTGCTCGATGGCAATGATCCGTATCTGGCCACCGCCAGCGGTGACGGGATTTTGAATCGCTGGCTGTTCGCTGGGGGCGATCGCCAGGTGCGCGACGTGTTGGTCAATGGCCAATGGGTGGTGCGCGATGGCCGGCATGCGGGCGAAGAGGAAAGCGCACGTGCCTTCACCCAGGTTCTGCGCGAACTTTTAGGCTGACACAAAACAAAAATGTGGGAGCGAGCCTGCTCGCGATGGCGGTGTGTCAGACATAAATATGTGACTGACACACCGCCATCGCGAGCAGGCTCACTCCTACATTGATTTTGTGGTGACCTTTAGTTCGAAGTCTTGGCCATCTGCCGATCCGACGCCCGCCAGATCAGTCGCGTAGTGTCGTAACCCTGCTGACGCGCCTTGCTCAGCAACTCCTCACGCACCACACCGTTGACGATCGGCGTGCGCGACAGCAACCACATGTACTTGCGACTCGGGTCGCCGACGATGGCGGTCTTGTAGTCGTCGCTGACGTACAACACCCAGTATTCGCCTTTCGCCACACCCGGAATCAAGCGCGAGAACCAGGTATCGAACTCGACCCACAACTTGTCGGTCTTGCCCGGCACCTGTGGATAAGCCTTGCCTTTGGCTTCTTCCCACTGCCAGTCGGAGGTCAGGCAGCGATTGAGCACATCGACATTGCCGTCGGGTCTGAGCGAGTAGTGGGCTTCGGACTGCGCGCAGTTGCGCTGGAAGTACATCGGCAGGCGCGCCAGTTCATACCAGGTGCCCTGATAACGCTTGAGATTGACACTGTGAGCCGTCTTGGGCGCCAGCGGATCTTCACCGTGGGTGGCGCAGCCGGCCAGTACCAGGCCGGCAAAAAGGACGAACAATAACCGCTTCATTATTTTTCTCCCGTGGGCGCATAGCCCCGGTTTACTTCAGGCCTTGGCCGGAAAACATCAGCACTTTGTCACCGGCGTACTGCACGCTGATAAAGCTGTTTTTATCGCCCCAGGTGCAACTGGACATGCCGAGCGCACCCGAACAGTCGGTGGGTTTGCCGAGCAGCGTCTCAACCTCGGCCTTGGCCATGCCGGCCGAAAGCTTGGAATAGTTTTCCTGATTGACCTTGCTGCACGCGGCCAACAGCACGCAAAAAGTCAGAAGGGCGATAGATCGCAGCGACATGAAGTAACTCCTGGAGCGGAAGGGGGATGGCATGGTGCCAACCAGAAGCTTAGAAGAGAAAACCCTCATCTGGTTCCCTTCAGAAATGGCTATTTATCGCTCCGCTCGTCTGGCATTTACCGGTAAATCAGACACTTTGTGCGGCTATTGAGCATTTCGTCGCATTTCATCAAAGACGCCTAATCTTTGGCGCGCGGCGGTCGAAATAAGAGCAGCGCAAAGCCCCCGAGTGTGGCAAATTGCCGCCCTTTCTCGACCAGCCCCTTCGCGGTAGTTCATTCGATGACCAGAAACATGAAATTCAGCCACAAGATCTTGTTGGCTGCCGCCCTCGTGGTGGCCGTTGCGTTCGCCTGTTTCATTTTGTTCAACGACTATCGACAACGCGAAGCCCTGAGCAGCAGCACCGAAGCCTCGATGCAGGAACTGGGCAGCCTGACCACCAGCAACATCCAGACCTGGCTGGAAAGCCGCATCCAGTTACTGCAATCGCTGTCGCAGCAGGTCGCCGCCGACGGCAGCGCCCCGGCCAGCCTCAAGCGCATCATCGACCTGCCCGCCTACACCGGCAATTTCCAGCTCAGCTACTTCGGCGGCGCTGACGGCGTGATGTTCTCGGTACCCGCCGGCAATCGCGCGCCGGACTACGACCCGCGCGCCCGTGGCTGGTACAAGGCAGCCAACAGCGCCCAACAGACCATCGTCACCGAACCCTACATCGCCGCATCGTCGGGCAAACTGGTAATCACCGTCGCCACTCCAGTGCAGCGTCAGGGCCAGATGATCGGTGTGGCCGGCGCGGATATCGACCTGACCAGCGTCAGCGCGATCATCAACTCGCTCAACTTTGGTGGCCACGGCCATGCGTTCATCGTCAGCGCCGATGGCAAGATTCTGATTCACCCGGACAGCAAACTGGTTCTGAAAACCCTCGCCGAGGCTTATCCAAACGGCGCACCGAAAGTCAGCCCGGGCCTGAAAGAAGTCGAATTCGACGGCAAGACTCAACTGATCTCGTTCACCCGCGTTAACGGCGTGCCATCGGCCGACTGGTACGTGGCGCTGGTGCTGGACAAAGACACCGCGTTCTCGATGCTCAGCGAATTCCGCACCTCGGCGCTGATCGCCATGGTGATCGCCGTGGTGATCATCATCGCCCTGCTCGGCATGCTGATCCGCGTGCTGATGCAACCGCTGCTGACCATGGGCCGCGCCATGCACGACATCGCCGAAGGTGAAGGCGACCTGACCAAACGCCTGGTGATCCACGGCCACGACGAATTTGGCGCGCTGGGTCTGTCGTTCAACCGCTTCGTCGAACGTATTCACACTTCGATCCGCGAGGTGTCCTCGGCCACCGGCCAGGTTAACGAAGTCGCCCTGCGCGTGGTTGCCGCGTCGAACTCGTCGATGTACAACTCCGACCAGCAGGCCAGTCGCACCAACAGTGTGGCCGCGGCGATCAACCAGCTCGGCGCCGCCGCTCAGGAAATCGCTCAGAACGCCGCCCTCGCCTCGCAGCACTCCAGCGATGCGCGCAGCCTGGCGGTCGACGGCCAGCAGGTTGTGGATAAAACCATCCACGCGATGCAGCAGTTGTCGGCAAAAATCAGCGACTCCTGCGGCAACATCGAAACCCTCAACAGCAACACGGTGAACATCGGGCAGATTCTGGAAGTGATCACCAGCATCTCGCAGCAGACCAACCTGCTGGCGCTAAACGCTGCCATCGAAGCGGCCCGCGCCGGTGAGGCTGGCCGTGGTTTCGCCGTGGTCGCTGACGAGGTGCGCAACCTCGCCCACCGCACTCAGGATTCGGCGCAGCAAGTGCAGAAGATGATCGAAGAACTGCAAGTCGGCGCGCGTCAGGCCGTGAGCATCATGACCGAGAGCCAGCGCGAGAGCGAAAGCAGCGTCGGCATCGCCAACCAGGCCGGCGAACGTCTGGGCAGCGTGACCCAACGCATCGGCGAGATCGACGGGATGAACCAGTCGGTGGCTACCGCGACCGAAGAGCAGACCGCCGTGGTCGAGTCGATCAACGTCGACATCAACGAGATCAACACGCTGAACCAGGAAGGTGTCGAGAACCTGCAGGCAACCTTGCGCGCTTGTTCGGATCTGGAGCAGCAGGCGGCGCGGTTGAAGCAGCTGGTAGGCAGCTTCAGGATCTAAGGCGCGGCCACTGGCGTCTTCGCGAGCAAGCCCGCTCCCACAGGTTTTTGTGAACGACACAGATCCCCTTTGGGAGGCAGCCTGCTGGCGATGACGGCGTTAGCGACGATTGAATTTTGAGTTGAAATACGCTGGTCAGCTCGCAATGACGCTGGACTGAATTAAGACTAAACTCAGTCCTGTTCAATTTGGCGAGACTCAACCATGAAGCTTTCATCGCAAATCAAACCGATCAGCTACCTCAAAAGTCATACAGCGGAAATCGTCAAGACGATCACTGAAAGCCGTGAGCCATTGGTCATCACCCAAAATGGTGAAGCCAAGCTAGTGGTTATGGATGTGAAAAGCTTTGAAGAGCAAGAAGACACGATGGCCTTGCTGAAACTGTTGGCGATGGGTAATCGGGAGATCGAGGAAGGCAAGTTCAGTGCTGCTGAAGATGTCTTTGCCGAACTGGATAAGGCCGATCATCAATGAGTTTGAAGGTCGTTATTCTTCAGTCCGCACAAACAGATCTCAAAGAACTCCGTACCTACCTCGTCAGACAGTTTTCAACCCATATTTGGCAAAGCACTTATGCCGATTTAAAGACTGCGATTCTTGGTCTCGCAGATCTGCCTTACTCAGGACCGGTTCCCGAAGAAATCGAGAAGCTCAATCTCGGCCAATATCGCCAGATTGTTTTGGGAATGAACCGGATTATTTATGAGGTGCGGGAAAAAACAGTTTTCATCCATATCATTGTCGATACGCGAAAAAGCCTGCCGACGCTGTTGATGAAACGCCTTCTACGACGCAACCCTTGATTTAGAACCGTGACCCAGGCTGACTGAGAAACGCCAACTCCTCCGCCGTAGACTCCCGCCCCAACACCGCATTGCGATGCGGAAACCGTCCAAACCGTGCAATCACTTTACGATGCCGCTCGGCATAGTCCAGATTGTCGGCAAACACCGCCCGCTCGCTTTCCGGCTGTTCAGCCAGCAGATCGATAAAGCGCGACACGGCTTCGTTCTGCACCGCGAGGTTTTCGCAGTGTTCGAACACCAGATAAATGAATACGCGCTGGATCGGCTTCAGTTGCCGGTCGAAGTCCGCCGCAATGCCCTGCGCGACAAGTTTCTGCGCACGCAGATCACCCGAGAATGCTTTGGGCGTGTCGCGAAAAATCATGCGGGGCAGTTGATCGAGCAGCAGCACCACCGCCAGCCAACCTTCGGGACGTTGCGTCCACTCGGTCAATTCACCAGCGAGGGCCTGATCGACAAAGACCCCGAAACGCTCACGCGCTTCGAGGTCCTGGCGGTCTTTCTTGCCGAACCACAACGTGCCCTTGTCAGCCGATATCTCGCGCGGTGATTCGGCGTGTCCAAACCACCAGTCGAGCAGCGGCTGCCAGGGCGCGGTCATGGCTTATTCCTTGTGGTAAGCCGTGGCGCGGGCGACTTCTTCTTTCGAGCCGAGGAACACCGCTACGCGCTGGTGCAGGCCTTCCGGCTGAATGTCGAGGATGCGTTGGTGACCGTCGGTGGACGCGCCGCCGGCCTGTTCCACCAGGAACGACATCGGGTTGGCTTCGTACATCAGACGCAGTTTGCCGGGCTTGGATGGCTCACGGCTGTCGCGTGGGTACATGAACAGACCGCCACGGGTCAGGATGCGATGCACGTCGGCCACCATCGCGGCGACCCAGCGCATGTTGTAGTTCTTCTTCAGCGGGCCTTCTTCGCCGGCCAGCAGTTCGCTGACGTAGCGTTGCACCGGGGCTTCCCAGTGGCGCTGGTTGGACATGTTGATCGCGAATTCCTGGGTGGTTTCAGGAATGGTGATGTCTTCGTGGGTCAGTACGAAGCTGCCCATTTCGCGGTCCAGGGTGAAGCCTTTGACGCCGTCGCCCAGGGTCAGCACCAGCATGGTCTGCGGGCCGTAGATCGCGTAACCGGCGGCAACCTGCTGGGTGCCTGGCTGCAGGAAGGCTTTTTCGTTCAGCGGCTCGTTCTGGCTCAGGTATTCGTTCGGGCAACGCAGTACCGAGAAGATGGTGCCGACCGGAGCGTTGATGTCGATGTTCGACGAGCCGTCCAGTGGGTCGAACACCAGCAGGTATGCGCCTTTCGGGTATTTGCCCGGGATCTGGTAGGCATTGTCCATTTCTTCGGACGCCATGCCGGCCAGGTGACCGCCCCATTCGTTGGCTTCGAGCAGGATTTCGTTCGACAGCACGTCGAGCTTCTTCTGCACTTCGCCTTGGACGTTTTCAGTGCCCATGCTGCCCAGAACACCACCCAGGGCGCCTTTGGACACGGCGTGGCTGATCTCTTTGCAGGCACGCGCCACCACTTCGATCAGGAAGCGCAGATCGGCAGGAGTGTTATTGCTGCGGGTCTGCTCAATCAAATAGCGACTCAGGGTAACGCGGGACATGGACGGCTCCGGTGGAATGGGGGGCTAAAAACCCGCGCAGTTTACAGGGAGTCTGAAAACGTAGCGAGCGATGACGCCCGGTAACGTGCATTGGGGCGCAATTGCTTGTATCAGACGTGATCGGGTCGAGAGAGTTCAGGTACCGGATTGAGCGTAGTTCGAAACGGGACGGGTGGTGCGTGCGCAACCGCGGCCGATCTGAAATTCTCGTTGGCCGATCAGCCGCCTTCGCGAGCAAGCCCGCTCCCACATTGATCGCGTCCATCGAGGCTACTCGGTCAACTGTGGGAGCGAGCCTGCTCGCGAATGGCCCGCAGCGCCAGCCATGCTCAGGAATTGGTTGGTGGCTTGCGCAACAGACTCGCCGCCATCGCCCCGAGGAACACCACACTCACCAGCAACACCGCCCACAGGCCGATTTTCTTCCAGTTGGTCTCGGCTACTGCCGCCGTAGTCGCCGGCGCAGCCTGAGTGGCAACCAACTCACCCTGCACCGAGGCCTTGCCCAGCGTCGAGAGTTTTTCCGGTTTGAAATCCGGAATCAGCGTACTCAGCGGCAGGTTCGCGGTTTTCACCGTCGGATTGCCCAGCGCCAGGCTGTAAGGCCCGTCACCCCGTGCGAGGAAAATCACCTGCGTCGCCCGCACCGCGTATTTCAGGCTCGGTGCCTGTTCACCCAGACCGCCGCCACGCTCATCCACGCTCAGTTTCAGCTGCTGCACAGTCTGCCCGTACAACTGCAATTCGTTTTGCACCACGTCCTGACCGTTCTGGGTCAGGCGATACAGCAAACCGTTGCTCAACGTCTGCCACGGCAGGCTGCTTTCGCGGCGGCCCGCGAGTGTGACCGGAGCCAGACTGTTCGGTTGTTTCAGCTCGACTTGCACCCGCTCGACATTCAGGCCCATCGGCAACTGCCAGGTGTACTCACCGGACTTGGTGCTGTTGCCCGCCAGCGCTTGCGACCAGACCAACGGCAGCGGCACGTTACGCGGATCGCTGCTTTTCAGTTGCGCCGACGTGAGGATGGGCGCCGAGGTTGGCGCATCCCACAGCAGACGCAGATAGCGCGCCGATTGCCCCGGCAGCGCCACCTCATGCTGCTCGATGCGCTCGTCGGAAAAGGTCAGCCGCGCGACCTGCCCCTCGCCCCACGCCTGCCAGTGCTGCAAGTCATCACTGGCCTCGATGCTGAAACGCTGGAAGCCGTCGCGCTCGCTGGTCCAGTCGAGGATCAACTGCTGCAGCGGCGCCTTGATTGCACTGGCATCGAGCAGCCAGCCACGCAGCACTTCTTCGCCGGCCTCCAGCTGAGTCGACGGCTGCACTTCAACCAATGTGCCGGTGGTGGTCGATTGCACGCGTACGTTCGGCGCTCGCTCGCTGGCGTCGGCGGCGTTGTACAAGGGGAACCACTTCACCTCATGCAACTGACCGTCGTCGCGGGTCTGCGCCGATTCCCGGGCCAGGGCATAGGCCTGCGGTTCGCCGGCGGCGTTGAATACGCGCAGGTCGCTGAGATCGGTCTGGCGGGCCTGCAATTGTGCGCTCAGCGGCAGGTCGAGGCGATACCACGGGCCGTTGCCGCTCACCGTCAGCGGCACCTGCGTGGCGAAGTCCGCCGGTTTTTCCTGGGCGCCGGCAACCATCACCACGCCCAACGCCAACCACCCCAGATTCAGCATGCGACTCAAGATGAAACTCCTTCGGTATCCGGCACGGGTTTGTCCGCCACCGGTTCGGCTTCGACACGTTTCGGTGGCAGCGGTGCGAAATAGCCCACCACCAGCAGCAACACGCCGACGCCGATAAACGAGACGATCCGGGCCAGTCCGCCACGGTTGCTCAATTCGACAAAAATCAGTTTGGCCACCACCAGCGCAATCAACGCCGCGCCGATCAGCCACACTTCGCGCCGGTGACGCAGGTGTCCGCCGATCATCAGCCCCAACGCCATCAAGGTCCAGACGATGGACAACCCGGCCTGCACCAGCATCGATTCGAGCAGCAGATCCAGCTCGAACGGAATACCCGCCCAATGGTGCGCAGCGCGGGTCACCAGCGCGGTACAGAAGGCGAACAGCGAAACCCCGGCGACCAGTTGCGTGGCGTACTCGGCGTAATCCTTGCGCAGGGCAAACTGCATCACCGCATGGCGCGACCACACGTACACCCCGAACAGGGCGAACAGCAGGCCCAATTCCAGCGGGTTGATCAGCGGCACATACGGCAGCGGTTCGGCGTTGCCGTCACTGACGCCGTTGGCCAGCCAGAACCACGCCAGCATCAGCACTGCCAGCGGCGCGGCGGCGTACAAACGATATTCCCGCGGGAATGCCGCCACCGGCCATGGCCAGCTGCGCGGAGCCGCCGCCAGCAACAGATACAGACTCGGCAGGATCGCCCAGCCCAGCCAGCGCCAGGCGTTGTATTGCTCGGACAACAGCAGCAGACCGTAGCGCAACTCCAGCGCCAGCACGCCGATCAGCAGCCAGCAACCCAGCACGTGCGCCGCGCTCAAGGCCCGTGCCGGCAGCATCGGTGCCAGACGCCGCAGGCTGAAGAAATGCACGGCGAACACCAATACCCACGCCAGCCAACCAAAATTCGCCGCTGGGTGATAACGCGCATGCCACGCCGCCAGCAACACCAGCCCCGCCGCCGGAATCAGCAAGGTGCAGAGCAGGCCCAGCGCCGGCCATTTCAGGCGCAGCGCCAACAGCGTCCACAGCGCCACACTCAGCGCAGCAACCAGCAGCAATAGCGGCGCCTGCAGACTCAACGGCGCAAAACGCAGCACCTCACTGACCCACGCCAACGCCCACCAACCGGCGCCCCACACCAGCAGCACTTCAGACAGGCGTTGCAAACTCAGCGCATCGAAGGCCGAGGCGTGATTGCCCAATTGCAGGCGCCAGGCACCGACCAGCGCGGCCAGCCCCAGCACCAGCGGCGTCCAGAAGCCGCCATGGGCCAACGGCCGCAGACCTTCGCTGGACAGCGGCCCGAGCAGCTCGGGGCCGGCCAACAAGAATGCCGCGCCACCGATCAACTGCAACAACAGGCCGAAAACAAAACTGACGCGCTGCTTGAGGTACAGGCTCAGCCAGATGATCAGCAGACCGCTCGCCGCCCACACCGCACTTGCGGTTTGCCACGGCAGCACGAACAGCACCGCCAGATTGATCAGCACCAACCCCGCCAGCAACACCACCGACAAGCCGCGCAGCAGCCGCACATCGCCGCGCACCATCTCGTCGCGCGCCGCCAGCAGCATCCCGCCGATCAATGCCAGACCGATCACGGATGCGCTGAGCAAACCGCTCCACCCGGCGCTGAACACGGCCGCCGAATCCTCACCTGCACCTTGCAGACGCAACAGGAACAACGCACCACCGAGCAACTGCACAGCGAATGCGGTGAACAGGAACGTGCGCGATTGCAGGCGCAGGCCGACAAACAAGGTCACCAGCCCGGCCAAGGCCCAACTGATCGCTGTCGCCTGAACCAGGAAAAACAGCGGCGCCAGCAGGTACGGGAACGTCAGGCCCAGCGCCGCCAGCACCGGCAAACCCTGGCGCTCCCACGGCGAAGCCTGTTCCGCCGAGGCTTTGCGCAATTGATAGAAACTGAACAGCAGCGCGATGCCGAGCATCAACGCCCCCAGCGGTGCGCCGTCGAGCAGGCTACTTTCGCCGACGCGCAACTGACTGAGGAACGCCAGCGCCGAACCCAGTTGCAACAACAGGGCAAACGCTCGGGCGAACGGCCGCTGCTGACGCAAACCGAGCCAGAAAATCCCCGCGCCCTCCACCGCCCACGCCGCCGAAGTCCAGCGCGCATCGAGGCCCAGCGGGATCGCCAGACTGGCGAAAATCACCCCCAGCGCCAGACAGGTTTCACCCAGCAACAAGGCGCGGCCGCCCATCAACACCCGGGCCAGGCCCATGTAGATCACGCCTAGTGCGAGTGCGCTGAACGCAGCGGCGAACTCCAGGTGCTGCACCAGCGCAAACTGCAGACCGAAGCCCACGATCGGCGGGCCGAACAGCATCGTGCCGTCGACGTAGTCGCCCTTGCGCGCCGACCAGTGCAGCAGCGCCTCGCGATCGCCGTCTGCTGGCGCATCGGGCATGTCGAGCAACTTGCGTCGGGCGAACAACAGGCCGATGCCCAGGTACATCAGGAAGAACAGAATCAGGAACGGCTCGGTGCTCCACAGCAGCTCGGGCGCATAGGAGCGCAGGCCCCAGGCGAAGCCGATACCGAACGTGCCGACGAACCCGATCAGGTTAAGCAGGCGCCAGGCCTTGAACCAGGCAATGGCGAGAATGCCGGCATTGAGCAACGCGAAATAGCTGAACAGCGCGACGTGGTTGCCGGCCCCGGTCGAGGTCAGGATCGGCGCGGCGAAACCGCCGAGCGCAGCGGCGGCAGCCAGTCCAAGAGCATCCTGAGTGATGGCGAGAATCGCCGAGAACACCGTGACCGCCACCAGCAAACCCAGCGCGGCAGACGGGTCGAGCAACGGATGCAGACGCATCGCCGCAAACACCGTCAGGTACAGCACCGCGATCCCGGTGCCCTGCAGAATCAGCGCATAACTGCTGTTGCGCGTACGCAGCCACCAGCCCAGTGCCAGCAGGGCCAACGCCGCCGCCGCGACGCCGGCATAACGCAGTTCGATCGGCACCACCATGCCTTCGGTGGCGTAGCGCAGCAGGAACGCCAGACCGAAAAACAGCAGAACAACGCCGACCCGCAGCACGGTGTTGCCACCGAACAGCCAGTTGCGCGCAGCGCTGATGCCGCGCTCGATCAGGTTCGGGCCAAGGGGTTCGGCAGGTTGTGCGGGTTGTGCAGGCTCGGCGGTGACGGCATCCAGCTGCCAGACATCGGCTGGCAGCGGTTGACTGGTTTCGCTGGCAACGGTAGACATCGGTTCGAGTTCGGGTGGCAGTTCCCAGACCAGATCCGGCGTGGGGGAGGATGATTGTTCGGCGACGATGATCGGCTCAACGATGGCGTCCGGCATCGGCGCCACGCTCGGCGGTGTGGTGCGCACGCTGGCACCTTCAAGCAGAAACAGACGCTGCTCGACGGCTTGCAGGGCGACCTTGGCCTGTTCCAGTTGACGCTGTTGGTCGGTGGCCTGCGAGCCAAGCCGGGCGATCCGCAGCGTTTGCCCGATCGCCAGCCCGAGCAGTGCACCAAGCAGCGCGGCACTGAACGACTCATCGAGCAGCCAGCCGAGCAGCAGCCCGATCAACATGAACATCCATTGCATGGTCGATATCCCTAAGCAGCCCCGAGGCGGGGCGAGTCCGGCGATTGCTTCAGTCTAGGCACAACCCTGTGGGAGCGAGCCTGCTCGCGAAAGCGGTTTGTCAGCCAACATTTCTGTTTAACGTGACAACCGCTTCGCGAGCAGGCTCGCTCCCACATTGGATTGGTGGTGACTGGCGCTGCCGGTAACCGGCGCTCAGTATATCGATCCGGCCCAACAATCGTTGGGCCTTACGCACATTTGTTGCAGAAAATCACTCCAGTGCCTTCCAGATATCCGTGGCGTACTCGCGAATCGTCCGGTCGGACGAGAACCAGCCCATCCGCGCCGTGTTGAGCACCGCCGAACGCCACCAGTTGTTGGCGTCGTGCCAGTGCGCATCGACGCGTTTTTGCGCTTCCCAATAGGAATCGAAGTCGGCGCAGACCAGGAAGCGATCGTAGTCCACCAGCGAATCGATCAGCCCGGTGTAGCGCGACGTGTCATCCGGCGAGAACACACCACTGCGGATCGCTTGCAGCACGTCGCTCAAACGATGCGACGCGGCGATGTCCGGTGCAGCGCTGAACTCGTGGTTCTGCTTGCGCGCTTCAACCTGCTGCGCGCTGAGGCCGAAGATGAACATGTGCTCGGCGCCGATGCGCTCGCACATTTCCACGTTGGCGCCGTCGAGGGTGCCGATGGTCAGCGCACCGTTGAGGCCGAACTTCATGTTACTGGTGCCCGAGGCTTCGAACCCGGCCGTGGAAATCTGCTCGGACAAGTCCGCCGCAGGAATGATGCTTTCCGCCAGGCTGACGTTGTAGTTGGGCAGGAACACCACTTTCAGCAAACCGCGCACGGTCGGGTCGTTGTTCACTACCCGGGCGATGTCGTTGGTCAGTTTGATGATCAATTTGGCCTGGTGATAACTGGCCGCCGCTTTACCGGCGAAGATTTTCACCCGGGGTACCCAGTCGACTTCAGGCTCGGCGCGGATTGCCTGATACAGCGCCACGGTGTGCATCAGGTTGAGCAACTGGCGCTTGTATTCGTGGATCCGTTTGACCTGCACGTCGAACATCGCCGCCGGATTGACCGCGATCCCCAGCCGCTCGTGAATCAGATAGGCCAAGGCCTTTTTGCTGTGCAGTCGCTGTTCGGCGAAGGCTTTGCGGAAGGCGGGTTGCTCGGCGAACGGTTCCAGATCGAGCAAGCGCTCTTCCGGGTTATCCAGCACCTCCGGGCCGAGGGAGTCGACCAGCATCGAGGTCAGTTCGGAGTTGGCCTGGAACAGCCAGCGGCGGAAGGTGATGCCGTTGGTTTTGTTGTTGATCCGCTCCGGGTAGAGCTTGTGCAATTCGGCGAACACGGTCTTGCGCATCAACTGCGTGTGCAGCCCGGACACGCCGTTGACGCTGTGCGAACCGAGGAACGCGAGGTTGCCCATGCGCACCCGGCGACCGTTGTCCTCTTCGATCAACGACACCGCGCGCAGCACGTCGAAATCATGAATGCCTTTGGCGCGCAGCGAGTCGATGTGCTGGGCGTTGATCAGATAAATGATCTGCATGTGCCGCGGCAGCATGCGTTCCATCAGGCCGACCGGCCAGGTTTCCAGCGCTTCGGGCAACAGCGTGTGGTTGGTGTACGACAAGGTATCGACCGTGACTTGCCACGCCGCATCCCAGGCCACGTCGTAGACGTCGACCAGTTGCCGCATCAATTCAGCAACGGCAATCGAAGGGTGGGTGTCGTTGAGCTGGATCGCCGCGTGATCGCCCAGGGTCAGCACCGAGGTGTGCATGTTGCGATGACGACGCAGCAAATCCTGCAAGGAAGCGGCGACGAAGAAGTATTCCTGGCGCAGGCGCAGTTCCTGCCCGGCCTCAGTGCTGTCGGCCGGGTAAAGCACGCGGGAAATACTTTCAGCGCGGGCGACTTCGGCGACGGCACCCAGGTGGTCACCGGCGTTGAAGCGCTCCAGGTGCAGATCTTCCATGGCTCGCGCACGCCACAGGCGCAGGGTGTTGACGCTCGCCCCGCGCCAGCCGACCACTGGCGTGTCATAGGCAATCGCGCGCACGGTTTCCGCAGGCGACCAGACCTGTTTGGTCTTGCCGCTGGCATCGGTCACGGTTTCGACACTGCCGCCGAAGCCGATCGAGTACACCACTTCCGGACGTTCGAACTCCCACGGGTTGCCGAAATCCAGCCAGTGCTCGGTCTGTTCCTGCTGCCAGCCATCGACGATGGCCTGCCGGAACAGCCCATGCTCGTAGCGAATGCCGTAGCCGTGCCCGGCGATGCCAAGGGTCGACATGCTTTCCATGAAGCACGCCGCCAGACGGCCGAGGCCACCGTTGCCGAGTGCCGCGTCGGGTTCCAGCAGGCGGATGCGTTCGAGATCGACGCCCAGTTCGGTCAGCGCTTCACGCGCGACGTCGAGCAGGCCGAGATTGCTCAGGCTGTCGTAGAGCAAACGACCGATGAGAAATTCCAGCGAGAGGTAATACACCCGCTTCTGGCCTTTGCGGTAGATCTGCCGGGTATGGTCCATCCAGTGTTCGACCATGTGGTCGCGCGCCGCCAGGGCAATGGCTTCGAACCAGTCATGGTCGAAAGCGTGATCCGGGTCTTTACCCACTGCATAGGTGAGCTTGGTCAGGACGGCATCGCGGAATGCGGCCACCTCTGCTTCGCGAACTAGTGGTTCTTGAGTCATCGATAGGACCTCGAGCGAGCGGGGAATTGTCTGAGCCTAGACGGTCTGACCGACGGTAGAGGCGCTGGTTCGGCAGTTTTTCCGAAGTCGGTGAGATAGCCCGGCATTACCTTGGCGAGTGGGCTAATGAATGCAGGGGCCGTGCCGGACTGAATGACATTTGCGCGGCATTTGCAAAAATCTGGCGAAAGGTTGTTCAAAAATCCACCAGTCCCGGTATGATCGCGCGCCCTGATGCACACGCCTGGTAATTCCCGATGATGAAGCCCAACCTGATTGCCGCCGCCGAGATCGATCGTCTCGATACGTGGGCCAAATATTCGGCCCCGATGTGCGGCTCTTGTGTCTCCAGCTGCTGCACCCTGCCGGTCGAGGTCAAGATCAAGGACTTGGTACGCATCGGCGTGGTTGACGAGTTCGAACTGGGTGATCCGCCGAAGAACATCGCCAAGCGCCTGCAAAAGGAAGGGCTGGTCGAGCGCTTCAACCAGAAGTCGGGGATCTTCACCCTGCAGCGCATGAGCAACAACGATTGCTACTACCTGGATCGTAAGAGCCGCCTGTGCACCATTTATGACAAGCGCCCGGACACTTGCCGCAACCACCCGAAAATCGGCCCGCGGCCGGGGTATTGCGCGTACAAGCCGAAAGAAGTCGAGCGGGTGCAGAATTCGCGGTCGATCGAGAAGTTTTGATCTTTCCTGAAATTTGCGGCGGCTGATCCGCCGCCTTCGCGAGCAGGCTCGCTTCCACATTGGAATGCGTTCCCCTGTGGGAGCGAGCCTGCTCGCGAAGGGGCCGGCACAAACAACGCGTAAACCCCAGACAAACAAAAACGCCCCCGGTCTCACGACCGGGGGCGTTTTTTTTCAGCCTGGGCTAAATCTTATGCCTTGGCTTTCTTGGCAGCGCGGGTACGCTCGCTTTCGTCCAGGATCTTCTTGCGAAGACGGATGGACTTAGGAGTGACTTCGCACAGCTCGTCTTCCTGGATGTATTCCAGAGCCTGTTCCAGAGTGAAGCGAACAGGTGGTACCAGAGCGATGGTTTCGTCTTTACCCGAAGCACGCATGTTGTCGAGCTTCTTGCCTTTGGTTGGGTTCACACCCAGATCGTTGTCGCGGCTGTTCTGACCAACGATCTGACCGTTGTAGATCTCCTGGCCGTGTTCTACGAACAGCTTGCCACGAGCCTGCAGGGTTTCCAGCGAGTAGGTCAGTGCCTTGCCGGTTTCAACCGAAACCAGAACGCCGTTCTGACGGCCGGACATGTGGCCCGACTTCACTGGAGCGTAACGATCGAAGATCGAGGTCAGGATGCCAGCACCGTTGGTCAGGGTCAGGAACTGGTTACGGAAACCGATCAGACCGCGAGCAGGGATGTTGTATTCCAGACGAACACGGCCCTTGCCATCCGGCACCATGTTGCTCAGGTCGCCTTTACGCAGACCCATCTCTTCCATGACCTTGCCCTGCGACTCTTCAGGGATGTCGATGGTGACGTTTTCGAACGGTTCCTGCTTCACGCCGTCAACTTCACGGATGATCACTTCAGGACGGCCCAAGGCCAGCTCGAAGCCTTCGCGACGCATGGTTTCGATCAGTACCGAGAGGTGCAGCTCACCACGGCCGGAAACCTTGAACTTGTCAGCCGAGTCGCCTTCTTCAACGCGCAGTGCAACGTTGTACAGCAGCTCTTTGTCCAGACGATCCTTGATGTTACGGGAGGTCACGAACTTGCCTTCTTTACCGCAGAATGGCGAGTCGTTTACCTGGAAGGTCATGGAAACGGTTGGCTCGTCAACGGTCAGCGGCTTCATCGCCTCGACGGTGTTGATATCGCACAGGGTGTCGGAGATGAACAGCTCGTCGAAGCCGCTGATGCAGACGATGTCGCCAGCCGCTGCTTCTTCAACGTCAATGCGGTGCAGACCGTGGTGACCCATCAGCTTCAGGATACGACCGTTGCGGCGCTTGCCGTCGGCGCTGATCGCGACAACCGGGGTGTTCGGCTTGACGCGACCACGAGCGATACGGCCAACACCGATAACACCCAGGAAGCTGTTGTAGTCCAGAGCGGAGATCTGCATCTGGAACGGACCGTCACGGTCAACGGCCGGAGGCGGAACGTGGTCGACAACTGCCTGGTACAGCGCAGTCATGTCTTCGCCCATGGCGGTGTGATCCAGACCGGCGATACCGTTCAGGGCCGAAGCGTAAACAACCTGGAAGTCCAGTTGTTCTTCGGTAGCACCGAGGTTGTCGAACAGGTCGAAGATCTGGTCCAGAACCCAGTCCGGACGCGCGCCTGGACGGTCAACCTTGTTGATGACCACGATTGGACGCAGGCCGGCTTCGAACGCCTTCTTGGTCACGAAACGGGTTTGCGGCATAGGGCCGTCTTGAGCGTCAACCAGCAGCAGAACGGAGTCAACCATCGACATTACGCGTTCTACTTCGCCGCCGAAGTCGGCGTGGCCCGGGGTGTCCACGATGTTGATGTGGTAGCCGTTCCAGTTGATGGCGGTGTTTTTCGCCAGAATGGTAATACCGCGCTCTTTTTCCTGGTCGTTGGAGTCCATCACGCGCTCGTCGTTGAGCTCGTTGCGCTCCAGAGTGCCGGATTGACGCAGGAGTTTGTCTACCAGGGTGGTCTTACCATGGTCAACGTGGGCAATGATGGCGATGTTACGTAGATTTTCGATCACTTGTGTATCTCGATCAGAGGATTCGGTTTGCTGACAAGTCTTGGCAGCGATTAACAGTAGTGTCCGGCATGGCCGTTACAGCTTGACGGCGGTGTCGGGGGGCCGGTGACGCAGGCCACAGGCAAACAGCCCCGGGCACTTAGCTCGGTCGATAAACGCGCACATTGGCATGCCCCTCACTGAGCAAATGGTGAGCATGCAGGCGACTCATCACGCCTTTGTCGCAATACAGCAGGTACTGGCGAGTCGGATCCAGCTCCTTGAAACGAGCGTTCACTGCGTAGAACGGCATCGTCTGTACTTCTATGCCGGCAAGTTCCAGCGGGTCATCCTCGGCCGCATCCGGGTGACGGATGTCGATGACGATCTGACCGGCCAGCGCTTCGCCGACTTCTTCGATCTGCAAGTCCTGGCCCAATTCGTCGATCACTCGATCGATCGGCACCAGTTTGGCGTTTTCGAGCGCACGCTCGAGGACTGCCATGTCGAATTCTTTCTCTTCGTGCTCAACACGGTGGCGCTTGGCGGCGGTCTTCGGATTGACCGAGATGACCCCGCAGTACTCCGGCATGTGCCGGGCGAAATCGGCGGTGCCGATCTCGTTGGCCGTGTCGATGATGTCCTGCTTGTGCGCAACGATCAGTGGGCGCAGGACGAGTTTGTCGGTCACGCAGTCGATCACCGACAGGTTCGGCAGCGTCTGGCTCGATACCTGGGAGATCGCTTCGCCGGTGACCAGCGCGTCGATGTGCAGCCGGTCGGCGATGGCCGACGATGCGCGCAACATCATACGCTTCAATACGACGCCCATATGACTGTTATCGACTTTGCCGAGAATTTCGCCCAACACTTCTTCGAACGGAACACTGACAAATAGCACGCGTTGCGAGCTGCCGTACTTCTTCCAGATGAAATGCGCGACTTCCATCACGCCCAATTCGTGGGCACGACCGCCCAGATTGAAGAAGCAGAAATGCGCCATCAGGCCGCGACGCATGATCTGGTACGCGGCAACCGTCGAGTCAAAGCCGCCGGACATCAGTACCAGCGTCTGCTCCAGGGCGCCGAGCGGGTAACCGCCGATGCCGTTGTGCTGGCTGTGAATGACAAACAACCGTTGGTCGCGAACTTCGATGCGAACTTCGATTTCCGGGTCTTTGAGGTCGATTCCGGCCGCACCGCACTCACGACGCAGCTTGCTGCCAACGTATTTTTCGACGTCCATTGAGCTGAACGGATGCTTGCCGGCACGCTTGCAGCGCACCGAGAAAATCTTCCCGGCCAGTACATCGCCGTAGTGCTGTTTGCACTTCTCGGTGATGTCATCGAAGTCGCCCAGTGGGTATTCGTCGATCTGCAGAAAGTGCGCGACGCCGGGAGTACAAGTGAGGCGCTCGCCCATCTCTTTCAAGGCTTTGGGGTCGGTAACGCGGGTTTCCAGCTCGAGATTGTCCCACACACCGTTCACCACCACGGCCGGGTCCAGATCGCGGAGCACGGCGCGGATGTTCTTGGCCAGCTGGCGGATGAAACGCATCCGGACAGGGCGGCTTTTGATGGTGATCTCGGGGAAGACTTTTACGATTAGTTTCATGAAAACAGCGCGCGCAGGGCCAGCCGAAAAAGGGGGGCGCGGATTATAGCGGAAATTGCTCAAGGTTTAACCAGTTAATATGCAGAAGGTTTCACATGCACCAAAACAGGTCATTTCTGATTTGAGGCGCTACATTAAGGGGCGAGATTTTCACCTTTATGGCGCTTTGCAGCGCTCAAAGCGTGAAATTGGGGCAAAAAACCCATGCTGGGGCACTGGCATGCAATTTGCTCCCTTGTGAGGCAGGTTGCCTTGGCAGAGTATCTGCGCCGGCATCACCCCTATTAAGGGCATCCACTACCAAGCCCTAAGCCACCCGGAGGACACTATGTCGAAGTCGGTTCAACTCATCAAAGATCATGACGTCAAGTGGATTGATCTGCGCTTCACGGACACCAAAGGCACTCAGCACCACGTGACCATGCCGGCTCGCGATGCGCTGGAAGACGACTTCTTCGAAGTCGGCAAGATGTTCGACGGTTCCTCCATCGCTGGCTGGAAAGGCATCGAAGCCTCCGACATGATCCTGCTGCCGGACGACGATACTGCCGTTCTCGACCCGTTCACCGAAGACGCGACCCTGATCCTGGTTTGCGACATCATCGAACCGTCGACCATGCAAGGTTACGATCGCGACCCGCGCGCCATCGCTCACCGTGCCGAGGAATACCTGAAGACCACCGGTATTGGTGACACCGTCTTCGCCGGTCCAGAACCAGAATTCTTCATCTTCGACGAAGTGAAGTTCAAGTCCGATATCTCCGGCTCGATGTTCAAGATCTACTCCGAACAAGGCTCCTGGATGTCCGACCAGGACATCGAAGGCGGTAACAAGGGTCACCGTCCAGGCGTCAAAGGCGGCTATTTCCCGGTTCCGCCGTTCGACCACGACCACGAAATCCGTACTGCCATGTGCAACGCACTGGAAGAGATGGGCCAGACCGTTGAAGTTCACCACCACGAAGTGGCGACTGCCGGTCAGAACGAAATCGGTGTCAAGTTCAACACCCTGGTGAAGAAAGCTGACGAAGTTCAGACTCTGAAATACGTTGTCCACAACGTAGCCGACGCTTACGGCCGCACCGCGACCTTCATGCCGAAGCCACTGTACGGCGACAACGGCTCGGGCATGCACGTGCACATGTCCATCGCCAAAGACGGCAAGAACACCTTCGCGGGCGAAGGCTATGCCGGCCTGTCCGAAACCGCCCTGTACTTCATCGGCGGTATCATCAAGCACGGTAAGGCCCTGAACGGCTTCACCAACCCGGCTACCAACTCCTACAAGCGTCTGGTGCCAGGTTTCGAAGCGCCGGTGATGCTGGCCTACTCGGCTCGCAACCGTTCCGCCTCGATCCGTATTCCTTACGTCAACAGCCCACGCGGCCGTCGTATCGAAGCACGCTTCCCGGATCCGGCTGCCAACCCGTACCTGGCTTTCGCAGCACTGCTGATGGCCGGTCTGGACGGTATCCAGAACAAGATCCACCCAGGCGATGCCGCTGACAAAAACCTGTACGACCTGCCGCCTGAAGAGGCGAAAGAGATCCCACAAGTTTGCGGCAGCCTGAAAGAAGCCCTGGAAGAGCTGGACAAGGGCCGTGCGTTCCTGACCAAGGGCGGCGTGTTCTCCGACGACTTCATCGACGCTTACATCGCGCTGAAATCCGAAGAAGAAATCAAGGTCCGTACCTTCGTACACCCACTGGAATATGAGCTGTACTACAGCTGCTGATCCGGTAGCGCCGCGCTACGCGGCGTGACAATAAGAGGCCTCCTTCGGGAGGCCTTTTTATTGCCCACGATTTATGAAACTACGCAAACCCCCTGTGGGAGCGGGCTTGCTCGCGAAGGCATCGTGTCAGCCACCATCACCTTCAATGACCGACCGCATTCGCGAGCAAGCCCGCTCCCACAGGGAATTTTTGGCGTCTGAATGATCTCCGGATATGTCCCGGGTTGGGCCAACCGCCGCACCTGGCCTATGCTGCACCCCATCACTTTCTTTCCCGGTCGATTTCATGGGTCGCACCTTTCTCTACATCCTGCTGCTGATCGCCCTGCCCGCCGCCGCGCAGATCTACAAGTACACCGATGCCAATGGCAACACGGTTTACAGCGATCACTCGCCGGACGGTGTTCAGGCGCAGCCGGTCGAGTTGCCGCCACTCAACCGCGTCGAGCCACAGGCACCGAGCGCGCCAGCGCCTTCAAGCACCGACACACGCCCCGCGGCACGCAGTGCCTACGAGGTGCTGGAGCTGACCGGCCTGCCCAGCGAAGAAGCGCTGCGCGCCAACAACGGCACCTTCACTGTCAATGTGTTGATCAAGCCGCGCCTGCAGGCGCCGCACCAATTAAGGCTGGTGCTGGACGACGCGCCTTACGGCCAGCCGAGCAACGTGCCGATCCTGCAATTGGTGAATGTCGATCGCGGCGAGCATCGTCTCGCGGTGCAGGTGATCGACGGCGAAGCGATCATCCAGCAGAGCCCGGCGGTGGTGTTCACCGTACAGCGGGTGCACAAGCCGTGAGAAATTTCTGGCTGATCCTGTGCCTGTTCGCCCTGCCCGTTTCGGCAGAGGTCTTCACCTATGTCGACGCGCAGGGCAATCGCGTCTACACCGACCAGCCGCGCGGCAACGCCAAGCGCGTGCCTATCGCCACCAGCAATCGCATGTCGGCCAACCCCACGGCTGCAGCACCGATCAGCGCTGTAAAAAAGGTCGCGGAACAACCACCGTTTCACTACGACATGCTGCGCATCCTGATCCCCGAGCCGGATGCGACCCTTCGCAGCAGCGCGGGCGAGGTGATCGTCAGTGTCACCAGCGAACCTGGCTTACAGCAGGGCCATCGCTATCGCCTGCTGATGGACGGCCAGGCCACTGGCGAGCCGGGACTTAGTCCGGTATTCCCGCTGAGCAACATCGACCGCGGCAGTCACAACCTGTCGGTGGAAATCCTTGATGAGCAGGGTCGCACTGTCGAGCGCACCGCCAACCAGCCATTCCACATGCTGCGCATCTCGCTGGCGCAGAAACGCCAGGTCAAACCCTGCGTCAGCGAGGACTACGGCGTGCGCCCGGAATGTCCGCTGAAAGACAAACCCGCCGAAGAAAAAAATCCCTTCCTGCGCTTCTTCTAACGCCATTCAGCTTTACGCACTATATTGGTGCAATAGGCTGCACCGTACCCAGATTCCAACCCATTTTGGTTCGAAACTTCCCGTTCGAGCTGGCATCCTGCCACGCAAACGAGCGTCAAACGCCTGTTTCACGGGTTGAACGCTTCTTTTCGGAGCCTTGGTTTGGTTTTTGCATTTTCCGTTTAACGACGCCTGCTTCTTGCGCACGCTCCGCCCCCAAAAGAGGCTCCGATGACTATTAGCGACGCAATCCACCGTTTGCTGCTCGACAACCTGACCACCGCCACCATCCTGCTCGACGCCGAACTGCGCCTCGAATACATGAACCCGGCGGCCGAGATGCTGCTGGCCATCAGCGGTCAGCGCAGCCATGGGCAGTTCATCAGCGAGTTGTTCACCGAGTCCACCGAGGCGCTCAACTCGCTGCGTCAGGCGGTCGAACAGGCGCACCCTTTCACCAAGCGCGAAGCGATGCTCACCGCCCTCACCGGCCAGACTCTGACCGTGGACTACGCAGTGACACCGATCCTCAGCAACGGCGCGACCATGCTTCTGCTTGAGGTGCACCCGCGTGATCGCCTGCTGCGGATCACCAAGGAAGAGGCGCAACTGTCCAAGCAGGAAACCAGCAAGATGCTGGTGCGTGGTCTCGCTCACGAGATCAAGAACCCGCTCGGCGGCATCCGGGGCGCCGCGCAGTTGCTGGCCCGCGAACTGCCGGAAGACAGCCTGCGCGACTACACCAACGTGATCATTGAAGAGGCCGACCGTCTGCGCAATCTGGTCGACCGCATGCTCGGCTCGAACAAGCTGCCGTCGCTGGCGCTGTGCAACGTCCACGAAGTGCTGGAGCGCGTCTGCCAACTGGTCGAAGCGGAAAGCCAGGGCTGCATCACCTTGGTGCGCGACTACGACCCGAGCATTCCCGACGTATTGATCGACCGCGAACAAATGATTCAGGCCGTACTGAACATCGTGCGCAACGCGATGCAGGCGATCAGCAGCCAGAACGAGCTGCGTCTGGGCCGCATCAGCCTGCGCACCCGGACCATGCGCCAGTTCACCATCGGCCACGTCCGTCATCGCCTGGTGACCAAAATCGAGATCATCGACAACGGCCCGGGGATCCCTGCAGAACTTCAGGAAACCATCTTCTTTCCCATGGTCAGCGGCCGCCCGGACGGTACCGGGCTGGGCCTGGCCATCACCCAGAACATCATCAGCCAGCACCAGGGCCTGATCGAGTGTGACAGCCACCCCGGCCACACCACGTTCTCGATCTTTCTGCCACTGGAACAAGGAGCCACATCGACATGAGCCGTAGTGAAACCGTGTGGATCGTCGATGACGACCGTTCTATCCGTTGGGTTCTGGAAAAAGCCTTGCAGCAGGAAGGCATGACCACGCAGAGCTTCGACAGCGCCGATGGCGTGATGAGTCGTCTGGCCCGTCAGCAGCCTGATGTGATCATTTCCGACATCCGCATGCCGGGCGCCAGTGGCCTTGACCTGCTGGCACGCATCCGCGAACAGCACCCACGGTTGCCAGTGATCATCATGACCGCGCACTCCGACCTGGACAGCGCAGTGGCCTCCTATCAGGGCGGTGCTTTCGAATACTTGCCGAAGCCATTCGACGTTGACGAGGCGGTATCGCTGGTCAAGCGCGCCAATCAGCATGCGCAAGAGCAGCAAGGCCTGGAAGTGGTGCCGGCGCTGACCCGCACCCCGGAAATCATCGGCGAAGCGCCGGCGATGCAGGAGGTGTTTCGCGCCATCGGCCGCTTGAGCCACTCCAACATCACCGTGCTGATCAACGGCGAATCCGGTACCGGTAAAGAACTGGTGGCCCACGCCCTGCACCGCCACAGCCCGCGCGCGGCCTCGCCGTTCATCGCGCTGAACATGGCGGCGATCCCGAAAGACCTGATGGAATCCGAGCTGTTCGGCCACGAGAAAGGTGCGTTCACCGGCGCGGCCAACCTGCGTCGCGGGCGCTTTGAACAGGCGGACGGCGGCACGCTGTTCCTCGACGAAATCGGCGACATGCCGGCCGATACCCAGACCCGTTTGCTGCGGGTGCTGGCCGACGGCGAGTTCTATCGCGTTGGCGGGCATGTGCCGGTCAAGGTCGACGTGCGGATCATTGCCGCGACTCACCAGAATCTGGAAACCCTGGTGCATGCCGGGAAATTCCGTGAGGACTTGTTCCACCGCCTCAACGTGATCCGCATCCACATCCCGCGCCTGTCGGACCGTCGCGAAGACATTCCGACCCTGGCCAAGCACTTCCTCAGCCGCGCCGCGCAAGAACTGGCGGTGGAGCCGAAGCTGCTCAAGAGCGAGACCGAGGAATACCTGAAGAACCTGCCATGGCCGGGCAACGTGCGGCAGCTGGAGAACACCTGCCGCTGGATCACCGTGATGGCCTCCGGGCGCGAAGTGCACATCAGTGACCTGCCGCCGGAACTGCTGAGCCTGCCGCAGGACTCGGCGCCAGTGACCAACTGGGAGCAGGCGCTGCGCCAGTGGGCCGATCAGGCGTTGGCCCGTGGCCAGTCGAGCCTGCTCGACAGCGCGGTGCCGGCGTTCGAGCGGATCATGATCGAGACTGCACTGAAGCACACGGCCGGTCGCCGTCGTGATGCGGCGGTATTGCTCGGCTGGGGGCGTAATACCCTGACGCGCAAGATCAAGGAATTGGGGATGAAAGTGGACGGTGGGGATGATGATGAGGGGGATGAGGGCTGATCAACCACGCCCTCTGTGAGAGTGGGCTTGCTCACGAAAGCGCTATTCATGAAACGTATCAGTGACTGACGCGACGCCTTCGCGAGCAAGCCCGCTCTCACAGTGGCCCGCCGTGCACCAACCTAATGCACTTTGACCCGTGATCGGGCATCGCAGCCGGTGCAAAAACCATTCAGGCAAGACTGAAAAAACCAGCCAATAAAAACACGAAAGCCCCGATTTACGGGGCTTTCGCGCATCTGAATCTTTTTTCTGTTTCGAAATACTAAAACTGGCACGCCGCCTGCAATAACCCTCACAGGTGATTCGATTCACCAACCCTTTCGGGGACCTTGGTACAGGCAGGCCGGGGATTCCCCTCTTTACACCGGGTTCAAAACCGCAACGCGGCGAACCCACCCTTTTGGGATCCTTGGTACAGGCAGGCCGGGGGTTCCCTCTTTACACCGGACCGACGCTCTCAGCGAAGTCCACCCCGTTTTGGGAACCCTGGTACAGGCAGGCCGGGGATTCCCGCTTTTATTGCTCCCGGAGATGGATCTCCAGCCGCCAGCGGTCATCGACCTTGCTGCCGGCCCAGTCCCCCTGCAGCGGCCGCGCCGCCAGCACCGTCAGCAACAGCCCACCGTCACTCAAGCGCGTTCGCCAGTTCACGTCCTTGCCGTTGAGCTTGAGCTGACCCTTTTGCGCCTTGCCCTCTGCCTGAAACAACAGGGCCACGGTGCCATCGATGATTTCACCGTGCAGCTTCGGTTCGTTGTTGAACCACACCACCAGTCCGTCACCGGTCACGTCGACCTGCTGCAGCACGCTGGGGTCCGGCGTGGTCAGGCGACCGATCATCAAGCCTACCATCAAGCCGACAATCGCCAGCGAACCGATCACCCGCGGGAATAGTTTCGAACGCGGGTCGGCTTGCGGCGTAGAATGCGCGTCATCTTTACCTTCGGAGCCGTGCATGTTTCACGTCATCCTTTTTCAACCAGAAATTCCGCCGAACACCGGCAACGTTATCAGGCTGTGCGCCAACAGCGGCTGCCACCTGCATTTGATCGAACCGCTGGGTTTCGAGATGGACGACAAGCGCTTGCGCCGGGCCGGTCTCGACTACCACGAATATGCCACGTTGCAGCGCCACGCCGACCTCGCCAGTTGCCTGGAAAGCCTCGGCAACCCACGGCTGTTCGCGTTCACCACCAAGGGCTCGCGGCCGTTTCACGACGCCGCGTTCGTCCCGGGCGATGCGTTCATCTTCGGCCCGGAAAGCCGTGGCCTGCCGGCGGAAGTGCTCGACGCCCTGCCCGCCGAACAGCGCCTGCGCCTGCCGATGCGTGAAGGCTGCCGCAGCCTGAACCTGTCCAACACCGTGGCGGTGGCCGTGTACGAAGCGTGGCGGCAGAACGACTTCAAATAACACCGGATAACAAATGTGGGAGCGGGCTTGCTCGCGAAGGCGTCGGATCAGATGACATTGATGTCGCCTGACACTGCGCTTTCGCGAGCAAGCCCGCTCCCACATTGGACTTGCGTCGTCGCTCAGATACTTACTGAACGGTCGGCGTCTCGCCAGCTTCCTGCATGCGCTGCAGCTCTTGCGCGTACAGGGCGTCGAAGTTCACCGGCGCCAGCATCAGGGCCGGGAAAGAACCACGGGTCACCAGGCTGTCCAGGGTCTCGCGAGCATACGGGAACAGGATGTTCGGGCAGAACGCACCCAGGGTGTGACTCATCGAAGCCGCGTCGAGGTTCTTGATCAGGAAGATACCGGCCTGTTGCACTTCAGCGATGAAGGCCACTTCGTCGCCGTTTTTCACGGTCACGGACAGGGTCAACACGACTTCGTAGAAATCGCCTTCCAGCTCTTTCTGACGAGTGTTCAGGTCCAGGCCGACGGTCGGGTCCCACTGCTGGCGGAAGATCGCCGGGCTTTTCGGGGCTTCGAAGGACAGATCGCGTACGTAGATGCGCTGCAAGGAGAATTGCGGTGCGGTTTCTTCTTCGCTGGCTGCAGTGTTCTGTTGGTCAGTCATCTCAGATCCTTTCTGATCTTGGGTCTTTTAGGGAGTGCTGTACGTGGGTGCAGCCGTTCAGGCCTTGAGCAGCGCGTCGAGCTTGCCCGCGCGCTCCAGGGCATACAAATCATCACAACCGCCGATGTGCTTTTCGCCGATCCAGATCTGCGGCACGGACGTGCGTCCGGCCTTCTGGCTCATGGCAGCACGAATCTGCGGCTTGCCATCGACCTTGATCTCTTCGAAGGCCACACCTTTGTTCGCGAGCAATTGCTTGGCTCGCATGCAGTAAGGGCAGTAATCGCTGGAGTAGACGATGACTTCGCTCATATCACTTCACCAGCGGCAGGTTGTCGCCTTTCCAGCTGGAGATCCCGCCGGACAGCTTGGCGGCAGTGAAGCCGGACTTCATCAGCTCGCGAGCGTGGGTGCCAGCGGTCTGGCCCAGGGCGTCGACCAGAATGATGGTCTTGGCCTTGTGCTTTTCCAGCTCGCCGGTACGCGCAGCCAGTTTGTCTTGAGGAATGTTGATCGCGCCAACGATATGGCCGGCGGCGTAATCTTTCGCCGGACGGATGTCCACCACCACGCCTGCGTCCTTGTTGACCAGTGCGGTCAGTTCGCCGGTGCTCAGGCTTTTACCGCCGCCCTGCATCGTGTGCGCCAGCAGCAGAGCCAGCAGTACGACGAAGATACCGACAAGAATGTAGTGGTTAGTGGCAAATTCAATCAGGTGAGCAACCATCGAAGGAGGTTCCAGGGCGTTAAAATGTCGGCCAGTATACACAGCCACTATGGTGGGCCAAACCCCGTCCGGCGGTGACGTGGTCGGAACTAAGCATTAAACTCGCCACTCCCTTTTCCATCGCCCTCTTCTTTATTAGCCACGAGTGGATTCCATGACTACCACGCCTAAACCTTTGGTCCTGATGATTCTCGACGGCTTCGGTCACAGTGACAGCCACGAATCCAATGCCGTGTATGCGGCGAAGAAGCCTGTGCTCGATCGTCTGTGGGCCACGGTGCCGAACGGCCTGATCTCGGGCAGCGGCATGGACGTCGGCCTGCCGGACGGCCAAATGGGCAACTCCGAAGTCGGCCACATGAACCTCGGCGCCGGGCGCGTGGTGTATCAGGACTTCACGCGCGTGACCAAAGCGATCCGCGACGGTGAGTTCTTCGACAACCCGACCATCTGCGCTGCCGTGGATAAAGCCGTGGCCGCCGGCAAAGCCGTGCATTTCATGGGTCTGCTGTCCGATGGCGGCGTGCACAGCCACCAGGATCACCTGATCGCCATGGCCGAACTGGCCTTCAAACGCGGCGCCGAGAAAATCTACCTGCACGCCTTCCTCGACGGTCGCGACACGCCACCGAAAAGCGCCGCGTCGTCAATCGAACTGCTCGACGCGACCTTCCAGGCGCTCGGCAAGGGCCGCATCGCCAGCCTCATCGGTCGCTACTTCGCGATGGACCGTGACAACCGTTGGGACCGCGTATCTCAGGCCTACAACCTGATCGTTGACGGCAACGCCGAATTCAACGCTGCCACCGCTCAGGAAGGCCTCGACGCCGCCTACGCCCGTGGCGAGAGCGACGAATTCGTCAAAGCCACCACCATCGGCGAGCCGGTCAAGGTCGAAGACGGCGACGCCGTGGTGTTCATGAACTTCCGCGCCGACCGTGCCCGCGAACTGAGCCGCGTATTTGTCGAAGACGATTTCAAGGAATTCGAGCGCACGCGCCAGCCAAAAGTGCAGTACGTGGGCTTGACCCAATACGCCGCCAGCATCCCGGCCCCGGCGGCTTTCGCTCCGGGCAGCCTGGAAAACGTGCTTGGCGACTATTTGGCGAAAAACGGCAAGACCCAGCTACGCATCGCCGAAACCGAAAAATATGCGCACGTGACCTTCTTCTTCTCCGGCGGCCGCGAAGAGCCGTTCCCGGGTGAAGAGCGCATCCTGATCCCGTCGCCGAAAGTCGCCACCTACGACCTGCAACCGGAAATGAGCGCACCCGAGGTCACCGACCGCATCGTCGACGCCATCGAGCATCAGCGTTACGACGTGATCGTGGTCAACTACGCCAACGGCGACATGGTCGGCCACAGCGGCGTGTTCGACGCTGCGGTAAAAGCCGTGGAATGCCTGGACACCTGCGTCGGGCGCGTCGTCGAGGCGCTGGAAAAGGTTGGCGGCGAAGCGTTGATCACCGCCGACCACGGCAACGTCGAAAAAATGGCCGATGAAGAAACCCACCAGGCGCACACCGCGCACACCACCGAGCCGGTGCCGTTCATTTATGTCGGCAAGCGTGACCTCAAGGTCCGTGAAGGCGGCGTACTGGCGGACGTGGCACCGACCATGCTGATGCTGCTGGGCCTGGAAAAACCGGCGGAAATGACTGGTACCTCGATTCTGGTTTAATTCGCCAGATCAAACACCGCCAAACCCTGTGGGAGCTGGCTTGCCAGCGATAGCAATCTGACAGCCAACAGCTATGTTGAATGTGCGGACGCCATCGCTGGCAAGCCAGCTCCCACAGTGGTTTATGGGGTTTTCGAAATGGAAATGGGCCTCTGCGCCGCTCCAGTTATCACACAAGCCCAATTGGGCGTTTTTTTTGCAGCCTCGGGCGGGCATACTAGGCCGTCCATTACCCTGGTGCCGCCCGCCTCTATGCTCCGCGTCCTGATCGCCCTCGCTCTGACCTGCCTGCTCCAACCGGCCTTCGCTGACGAGCGCGCGCAAACCCAACAGCAGTTGGATGCCACGCGTCAGGACATTGCCGAGCTGAAAAAGCTGCTGGGCAAGCTGCAGGAAGAAAAATCCGGTGTGCAGAAAGAGCTCAAGGGCACTGAAACCGAGATGGGCAAGCTCGAGAAGCAGGTCGATGCCCTGCAGAAAGAGTTGAAAAAAAGCGAATCCGAGCTGCAGCGGCTCGATGCGGAGAAAAAAAAACTCCAGAGCGCGCGCACTGAACAGCAGCGACTGATCGCCATCCAGGCCCGCGCGGCCTACCAGAACGGCCGTCAGGAATACCTCAAGCTGCTGCTCAACCAGCAGAATCCCGAGAAGTTCGCCCGCACCCTCACCTATTACGATTACCTGAGCCAGGCCCGCCTGGAGCAGTTGAAGAACTTCAACGAAACCCTGCGCCAACTGGCCAATGTCGAAAAAGACATCGCCATGCAGCAGGCGCAATTGCTGGTACAGAAAAGCAGCCTCGACACCCAGCGCGACGAACTGGAAAAGGTCCGCAAGGAACGCCAGCAAGTCCTCGCCAAGCTCAACGATGACGTGAAAGCCCGCGACCAGAAACTGGCCGCCCGCGAGCAGGATCAGGCAGACCTGTCTAAAGTCCTTAAAACCATTGAAGAAACCCTGGCCCGTCAGGCCCGTGAGGCAGAAGAAGCGCGGCAGAAAGCGCTGATCGCCCAGCAGGAAGCGGAAAAAAAGCGTTTGCGTGAGGCGCAGGCTGACAACAGCGACGCCCCACGAAAACCCGTCAAATCAACCCCCGGCGCACTGGTGTCCAGCAGCGGCGAGACCTTCGGTGGCCCTTTTGCTGCAACCCGGGGAAAACTTCCGTGGCCGGTTGATGGTCGATTGCTGGCACGCTTCGGCGAAAGCCGTGGCGACGATGCCCGTACCAAGTGGGATGGCGTGATGATCAGCGCCGCTGCCGGCAGCCAAGTGCATGCCGTGCATGGCGGGCGCGTGGTTTTCGCCGACTGGTTGCGTGGCGCCGGGCTGCTGGTGATCCTTGATCACGGCAATGGTTATCTGAGTCTTTACGGTCACAACCAGACACTGCTCAAGTCGGCCGGTGACGTGGTAAAAGCCGGTGAGTCGATCTCCACTGTGGGTAACAGTGGCGGTCAGGACACACCAGCGCTGTATTTCGCAATTCGTCAGCAGGGTCACCCGAGTGATCCGGCGCAATGGTGTCACGCGCAAGGATAAGCGCGTCGCCTAATTCAGGAGTTCGTTCGACATGCTGCATTTGTCCCGCCTTACCTCGCTGGCCCTGACGATCGCCCTGGTGATCGGCGCGCCTCTGGCGTTCGCCGCTCAACCGGCCCCGGCCGTCGCTCCGGCAGGCACTGCCGCGACCGCCAAGGCCCCGTTGCCGCTGGAAGAGTTGCGCACCTTTGCCGAGGTCATGGACCGGATCAAGGCGGCGTATGTCGAGCCGGTGGATGACAAGACTCTGCTGGAAAACGCGATCAAGGGCATGCTCAGCAACCTCGATCCGCACTCCGCGTATCTCGGCCCTGAAGACTTCACCGAACTGCAGGAAAGCACCAGCGGCGAATTCGGCGGCCTGGGCATCGAAGTCGGCTCCGAAGACGGTTTCATCAAGGTCGTCTCGCCGATCGACGACACCCCGGCGTCGAAGGCCGGCATCCAGGCCGGTGACTTCATCGTCAAGATCAACGGTGCGCCAACTCGCGGCCAGACCATGACCGAAGCCGTGGACAAGATGCGCGGCAAGATCGGTCAGAAAATCACCCTGACCCTGGTCCGTGACGGTGGCACGCCGTTCGACGTGACCCTGGCGCGCGCCGTGATTCAGGTGAAGAGCGTCAAGGCACAGCTGCTGGAGTCGGGCTACGGCTACATCCGCATCACCCAGTTCCAGGTCAAGACTGGCGAAGAGGTTTCCAAGGCCCTGGCCAAGCTGCGCAAGGACAACGGCAAAAAGCTCAACGGCATCATCCTCGACCTGCGCAACAACCCGGGCGGCGTGTTGCAGGCGGCAGTGGAAGTGGTCGACCACTTCATCAAGAAAGGCCTGATCGTCTACACCAAAGGCCGGATCGCCAACTCCGAACTGCGCTTCTCCGCCACCGGCAAGGACGAAAGCGAAGCGGTGCCGATGGTCGTGCTGATCAACGGTGGCAGCGCCTCGGCTTCGGAAATCGTCGCCGGCGCCCTGCAGGATCAGAAACGCGCGGTAGTCATGGGCACCACCAGTTTCGGCAAAGGCTCGGTGCAAACCGTGCTGCCGCTGAACAACGACCGCGCGCTGAAGATCACCACCGCGCTGTACTTCACGCCGAACGGCCGCTCGATCCAGGCCCAGGGCATCGTTCCGGACATCGAAGTGCGCAAGGCCAAGATCACCAACGAAGCGGACGGCGATTACTTCAAGGAAGCCGACCTGCAAGGCCACCTGGGCAACGGCAACGGCGGCGCGGACAAGCCGACCGGTTCCGGCACCAAGGCCAAGGCCATGCCGCAGGATGACGATTACCAGTTGGCCCAGGCCCTGAGCCTGCTTAAGGGCTTGAGCATCACGTCCGGCCGTTGAGGATGTCTTTGCGTTTGCTCTTCGTCCTGCTGTGCTGTCTGGCGGGTGCTGCTCACGCAGAACCCGCCAGGACGCCACCGCCAAAAGCCTACCTGACGCTGATCATCGACGACCTGGGGCAGAACCTGCCCCGGGATCGCCGTGTGCTGGCCCTGCCCGGCCCAGTGACCACGGCGATCATGCCCGACACCCCGCACGCCACCGAATTCGCCCGCGAAGCCCATCGCGCCGGCAAGATCGTGATCCTGCACATGCCGATGGATCCGGCCACCGGTCCGTACGCCTGGCACCCCGAACTGCCGATCGAAGAGCTGCAAAAGCGCCTCGACGCCGCGTTCAAAATGGTCCCTTACACCGCGGGCATCAACAACCACATGGGCAGTCGCATGACCGCCCAGCCGGTGGCGATGGCGTGGCTGATGGGCGAGTTGCAGCGTCGGCACAAGTTCTTCGTCGACAGCCGCACCAGCGCCCAGACCGTGGCGGCGCAGCAAGCACAGAAGATCGATCTGGCGAGTGTTTCGCGCGATGTGTTTCTCGATGACGAACGCACCGAAGCCGCCATTTTCAACCAGCTGCAGACGGCGATCAGCCTGGCCCGCAAGCAGGGCTCGGCCGTGATGATCGGCCACCCTTACCCGCAGACGCTGGCGGTGCTGGAACGTGAATTGCCGAAGCTCAAGGCGCAAGGCATCGAGTGGATCGATATCAAGCAGATGATCAGCGTGCGGAGTAACAAAGCGACAGCTGCACACGGGAAAAATGGAATTTATCGTTAAGCTATCAACTGATTAAATTCTCATAAGCCTCTACGTCCAAAATAAGCAGCAATAACTTATAGAACCGACTCAAACCTAACTGTCTTATTCTGCGCCAGTCTTTCACCCATATATTAGCCAAGGACTGGCCATGAACTTTAAATATATCCACCCAAGCTTTTTATTACTGACTGCCTTCTCACTTCCTGCCTGTTCCAGCCCTGTCGATTACGGCAAGGGCGCTGAAAACTTCTCACCGTCGCAACACCTGACTAACAGAGATGGCGAAAATAACCACTGGATGGGAATCGGCGAGTACAAAAGCCGCGAGCACGGTTCCTGCACCGCCTTCCTGATCGACACTAACAGCTCTCGACCGTCCGATTCCGCCTATGCACTGACCAGCGCCCACTGCGTGGGCAAGGAAAACGGGGTCATGCGAATAGATGACCCTATCGAAGCCAGCATTACCTTCAACAACTTCATCGATACGACTGCTGCCTCCAGGACCGTTTCTCTGCAGAAAGTAGCCTGGAGCAGTATTCAGGGTGTCGACCTGGCTCTGTTGGAGCTTGGAGTGTCACAGGGTGAACTTCTGGCTCAGGGCATCACGCCCATGAAACTGGCCCGGCAGGCGCCGGCAGAAGATAGCGACATTCTGATTGTGCACAAACCCGTTGGCTCTCCATTACAAATGTCAGCCTGCACCCACATGCCCTCCCCGGCGATTTTCGAAAAGCCCTGGGTTTGGCGGCATACCGTCAGCAACCAATGCAAAGATATTGCTTCCGGAAGCTCGGGGAGTCCGGTCATCGTTCGAGCGACCAACGAGGTCTATGGCGTCCTTGGGACCTTGGCTCACCATCTGACGCCGCTGCCTGGATACGGTCAGATGCCGAGCGGCAGTTACGGCAGTCCCACCTCGGTTTTCAACAACTGCTTTATCGATGGCAAACTCAATACGGATCCGCAGGTGTGCGAATTATTTCCGGCAGCCTCTATCAGACTGCCTGCCCAACTGCCAACGCATGCAAAGATCAGCGTAACCGCTCAGGGCAACTACGTTTATCCAGAATGGAACTTTGAAATAACCGCCAGCACCCGGTTTATCCGGACCAAACGCACGTCGGACCCGGTCGAATGCGAAGTTCCGCAAGCCTACAGCCAGCCAATCACCACCGGCACTGCGCCGACTCGAATAAATGTTCCGATGGGACCTGAAACCGGGCCTAGCAACCTTTGCATCATCGCCACAAACAGTACTGAGGACATATTACCCGCAGGCACTTATCGCAATGCCGTCACTGTTCCCACTTATCTGGTTGATGCGGGCCCGACGCCTGTTCCGACCATAGAGACTTCGTTTAACAAAGAGATAAACAGGGCGCTGATTCTGTGGCCGGAACGCAAGAACGAGGGTCTTGATCGATACGAGGTAAAAGGCGGCCTTGCTGAAAAAGTCAGTTGCGAAGACCCGCAGGGTTATAGGCATGTGACCTCCAATTGGCTACGCCCGCAAAGCAACTTCCCCCTCAAACTCTGCGTTTACGCTGTCGACCCCAACAATCAGCGCTCAGAATTGAAGGAATACATCCTGGAATGGGAAGCGCTCGAAAACAGCGCCCCCTGAGCTGACCAGTAACGTCGGCCTTGTGCTTCTGCATCAATAGGCAAAACAGGAGCGCAAGGCTGCCCATGGCAAGGAACGGTTTTTTGGAAATAACTGGTCACGACGTCATACATAGTTACCGCCAGAGACCGGTTGCGATTACCGATAGTGAGACCTGCAACAGGTCGCGACTCCCTTGAGTCGCCGTTCAACTATCAGGAGTGACCATGACCATTCATGACCAGGCCGCAGCGCCATCCGGGCAAATCGAACCGATCAGACACGACAATCTGCTGATCCATTTCACCACGGAATTTCACCGGATCTGGGACAGCACCGGCTCGCGGGCTAAACCCGCAGCCTTCTGGCGCCCGACTCCGGCTCCGGATGTATTGCCGGGCTATTTCCCGCTCGGCGACGTGTTCGTCGCCGGGCACGACAACATTAACGGCAGCACCGTGGTAGCTGTGGTTTGTGAAGCCGATGCACCCAGTGCAGATCCGGCCAGGGGCCCGGCATTAAGGCGCCCGGACGATTTCGAGCTGATCTGGAAAGATTCCGGCTCAGGCTCGAAGAAAGACGGGGCCGTATGGCGACCGATCGCCCCGCAAGGCTATGTGGCCATGGGCGCGGTCTGCTCCAATGATCACGAAAAACCTTCACTCAACGCGGTTCGCTGTGTACGCGCCGATCTGGTGATCGCCTCGGACGTTGGCGAACTGATCTGGAATGACAAGGGCAGCGGTGCCAGACAGAGTTTCAGCGCCTGGAGCGTCACGCCGACGAATGCGCCGCCGGGAGAGATTCATTTCGCACCAGGCACCTTTGTTGGGGCAAGCAGTTTCAACCGGCCAGAGAGCAATGTCGGTGCCTATTCACTACGGATGCAGATCGCGCCATTGATCCAGTCATCGCCACAGCTGCCGACGCTCTCCGCAGCGCAAGCCCCAGAAACCAAAGGCGCGGCCACGCTCTCCCAAGTCATCAAGCTGCCATGGTTCGTGGTCAAGGATGACTTGTCGCCAATTGATCAATTACGCACCACGCCTTTTTATCGCCTGGAAAGAACCGACCAGTACTATTTGGTTGGGAGCGGACACAACACAGGCGAGGAAGCACGGGCTTTCAAGTGGACTGCGCAGCGGCTGCAGAATCCGAAGACGCTGCGTCTGTTCACTCAACTTACCGCGATCAGTTTTGTGAGCCCGTGGGCAACGAAGGCAGACGCTCCTCCGTCACTTCCATTCTCGGCAAGACTGGACAGCCAGTTCACTCACAGCGAGACGTCAACCAGTGGCTGGCAGACTCCATTTGTTACCCATGTGATCGCGATGGCTGGCAAAGGCAAATTCGTCGCGGTTTATCAGCTGGAGAGTTTCTACGAGCTGCGTCGTGCTGACGGCTCGCAAGCGGGGATCAATCTGGCTTACACCCAGAACGATAACCTGAGTCTGCTGCAGTATCCGCCGCAAGAATGCACCCACCAGGCAACAGACAAGTCGTTGCCGACGGCTACAGATAGCGCCCCATGATCTCGTCGACAACCCCGTCCTTGCGCATCTGATCCAGCGCCGCCTGCAGCCTGGCGACCGTTGCGTCCGACACATCCTTGTTCAGCGCCAGATATAACTCGGCGCTGTTGAAGCGCAACACGGTCTTGAGTCCAGTGACCCCGTCCTGCCGCGCCAGATAACGCCCGGCAGGATCACCCGTGGCCCACAGGTCTATCTGGCCGTTGACCAGTTTTTTCGCGTTGTCCTGATCGCGCAGCACGACCATAGGCTTCAAGCCCTGTTTGGTCAGCGTCTCGGCAATCGCGTCGCCCTTGTAGGCGCCGATCTTGTATTTGCGCGCATCGTTGAGGGTGTCGAGGGTGATTTTGCTGTCGGCCCTGGCCAACATGATCCAGTCGTCCGGACCGATCGGGCCGACCCATTTGAACAGGTTTTCGCGGTCCGGCAGGCGGGCCATAACGAAGGCGCCGTAACCGGGGTTTTCCAGCGCCAGTTTGTAGACGCGCTCCCATGGGAAGCGCAGCGTCAGGCTATAGGTGAGCCCGGCGCGCTTGAACATTTCGCGGACGATGTCGGCGGCAATGCCGTTGATGTTCTCGCCCTTGGCGAAATTCTTGCCGTCTTTCGCCATGTTGTAGGGCGGAAAGTTTTCGGTGAGGAGCACCAGATCGGTGTCGGGACTGTTTTCGGCCCGCGCCGTGTTGAGCAACAACACAGAGGCACTGGCGAGAACAAGAAGCAGGCGTTTGATCATGTCGGGCTACCGGAATCCATGGCGTGCCCAAGAGTGCCTTGGGTACGCCATGCTGTCCACTGGCCTGTACGGTTTAGCGCATCACGATGCCGCGTTTGGCCATGTACGCTTTCGCTTCCTGCACGGTGTATTCGCCGAAGTGGAAAATACTCGCCGCCAGCACCGCGCTGGCGTGGCCTTCAAGGATGCCGTCGGCCAGATGCTGCAGGTTGCCGACGCCGCCGGAGGCGATCACCGGAATGCCCAGCGCATCGCTGATCGCGCGAGTCACGCCGAGGTCGAAGCCGTTTTTCATGCCGTCCTGATCCATACTGGTCAGCAGGATTTCGCCGGCACCCAGGCCTTCCATCTTCTTCGCCCACTCGACCGCGTCGAGGCCGGTCGGCTTGCGCCCGCCGTGGGTGAAGATTTCCCAGCGCGGGGTTTCGCCCGGGCCGGAGACCTTCTTCGCGTCGATGGCGACGACGATGCACTGCGAGCCGAAATGCTGCGCCGCTTCGCCGACGAATTCCGGATTGAACACCGCTGCGGTGTTGATCGAGACCTTGTCCGCACCGGCGTTGAGCAGGTTGCGGATGTCCTGCACGGTGCGCACGCCACCGCCGACGGTCAGTGGAATGAACACCTGGCTGGCCATGCGCTCGACGGTGTGCAGCGTGGTGTCGCGGCCATCGACGCTGGCGGTGATGTCGAGGAAAGTAATCTCGTCGGCACCCTGCTCGTCATAGCGACGAGCGATTTCCACCGGGTCGCCAGCATCGCGGATGTTCTCGAACTTCACACCTTTGACGACCCGGCCGTTGTCCACGTCCAGGCAAGGGATGATGCGTTTGGCCAGCGCCATGGTCAGTCCTCAGCCTTGGTACGAATCGCAGAAAGCTTGCGCTTCGGCGACGTCGAGGGTGCCTTCGTAGATCGCCCGGCCAGTGATTGCACCGATGATGCCCGGCGCCTTGGCGTCGAGCAGCGACTTGATGTCACCCAGATTGTGGATACCGCCGGAGGCGATCACCGGGATCTTCGTCGCTGCAGCCAGCGCAGCGGTGAACGGTACGTTGCAGCCCTGCATCATGCCGTCTTTGGCGATGTCGGTATAAACGATCGAGGACACGCCGTCGGCTTCAAACTGCCTGGCCAGGTCGATGACCTGCACGGTGCTGATTTCAGCCCAGCCGTCGGTGGCGACGAACCCGTCTTTGGCATCCAGGCCGACAATGATCTTGCCCGGGAACGCGCGGCAGGCCTCAGCGACGAACGCCGGATCTTTAACGGCTTTGGTGCCGATGATCACGTAGCTGACCCCCGCCTTGACGTAGTGCTCGATGGTTTCCAGCGAGCGGATACCGCCACCGATCTGGATCGGGAGGTTCGGGTAGCGCTTGGCGATCGCGGTCACCACTTCGCCGTTGACTGGCTGGCCTTCGAATGCGCCGTTCAGATCGACCAGATGCAGACGGCGGCAACCGCCCTCCACCCACTTGGCAGCCATGCTCACCGGGTCCTCGGAGAACACTGTGGAATCTTCCATGCGGCCCTGGCGCAGACGTACGCAGGCACCGTCCTTGAGATCGATAGCGGGAATAATCAGCATCTGGCAAACCTTCAAATTTGAATGTTCAGCTTGGCTCGGAAATCAGTTTTTCTCGAGCGCCCACAGGTCGCTTTCGATGCTTTCAAACCGCTCTTTGAGGTGGGTCTGCACATCGAAAATCGCCCTGTTGTAATAGTGCGGAGCAATTTCGCGGGTAAACAGCTCAAGAATTTCCGCCGCTTCGAACGAACCCAGGTCAAGTTCGAACCGATCCTCCATGAACCGCTGGATCTTGCGGTTGACCTCGTTCTCCTGTTCGGGAGTGAGGGTCAGGATCGGCGGTTTGGACTTCTTGGCAGCCATTTACCAGCGACCGTCCCACGCGGCGAAGTTCTGCAGCAATTGCAGGCCATGGGTATGGCTCTTCTCCGGGTGGAATTGCACGGCGAAACGCGAGCCTTCGGCCAGCGCGGCAGCGAAATCGACTCCGTAATGACCGCTACCGACTACCTGCCGCGCATTGGCGGCAGCGATGTAGTAGCTGTGCACGAAGTAGAAACGCGCCATGTCCGGAATGTCGTGCCACAGCGGGTGACTGACCTTCTGCTGCACTTCGTTCCAGCCCATGTGCGGGACTTTCAGGTGCTCGCCGTCTTCATGCAGGTCTTTGCCGAAGAACTTCACGGCGCCCGGGAACAGGCCGATGCAGTCGACGCCGTCGTTCTCTTCGCTGCTGTCGAGCAGGGCTTGCATGCCGACGCAGATGCCGAGGAACGGACGATCCTGGCTGACTTCACGCACCAGTGCGTCGAAACCGAGACGACGGATCTCCGCCATGCAATCGCGAATCGCACCAACGCCGGGGAACACCACGCGGTCGGCTTCGCGGATCACGTCGGCATCGCTGGTGATCAGCACCTTGCCGGCGCCAACGTGCTCGAGGGCCTTGGCCACCGAGTGCAGGTTGCCCATGCCGTAGTCGATAACTGCAACCGTCTGCATTACAGAACGCCTTTGGTCGATGGCATTTGCCCGGCCATGCGCTCATCCAGCTCAACGGCCATGCGCAGCGCGCGGCCGAAAGCCTTGAACACGGTTTCGATCTGGTGGTGGGTGTTGGTGCCACGCAGGTTGTCGATGTGCAGGCTGACCAAGGCGTGGTTGACGAAGCCCTGGAAGAATTCCTGGAACAGGTCGACGTCGAAGCCGCCCACGGTGGCGCGGGTGTATGGCACGTGCATCTGCAGGCCTGGACGGCCGGAGAAGTCGATCACCACACGCGACAGCGCTTCATCGAGCGGCACGTAAGCATGACCGTAGCGACGGATGCCTTTCTTGTCGCCGATGGCTTTGGCGAAGGCCTGGCCGAGGGTGATACCGACGTCTTCCACGGTATGGTGGTCGTCGATATGCAGATCGCCCTTGCATTCAATATCCAGGTCGATCAACCCGTGACGGGCGATCTGATCCAGCATGTGCTCAAGAAAAGGAACACCGATATCGAATCGGGCCTTTCCGGTGCCATCAAGGTTGATCGAGGCTTTGATCTGGGTTTCCAGAGTGTCGCGCTCGACAGACGCCTTACGTTCGGCCATCACCAGCTCCGCAAAATCATTGGGCGAAAAAGGCAGCCATTATAGGCACGCGGGGCCGAAACAGAAACACGCGACGTGATATGCCTGACGGATAGAACGCCCGGCTGTCGCGGGTAGACATGTCCATACAAGCCATTACAGGCACCCCGAAAACAACTGTAGGAGTGAGCCTGCTCGCGATGAGGGCGTGACAGCCAACATTTCCGTGACTGTCAGACCGCTATCGCGAGCAGGGCTCACTCCTACAGGGGTACTACGTTTTGTTTAGTGAAACAGTACCGCCGTCTTCTGCAGGGTCACCCACACACCCCACGCCAACGGAATACCCACCACCAGCCATGCAGCGATTGCCAGCGGCTTGCTGCCCGGTGCGGCTTTCCACTCCAGCACGGTGCTCGCATCAGCCCCTTTGTCGTGGCCCAGCGCCTGTTCGGCAGCCAGCTCAGCGTCGGTCATGAAGTACTTGTCAGCCACCGGACGCACCAGCAGGTTGCACAGGAAACCCAGCACCAGCAGGCCGGCGAGGATGTACAGGGTGATGTCGTAAGCGGCAGCGCGTTCAACGCCGATGCTCAACTGATACTCACGCAGGTAGTTCACCAGCACCGGGCCGAGCACGCCGGCGGCGGCCCAGGCAGTCAGCAGACGACCGTGGATCGCACCGACCATTTGCGTGCCGAACAGGTCGGCCAGATACGCCGGAACGGTCGCAAAACCACCGCCGTACATCGACAGGATGATGCAGAACGCCGCCACGAACAGCGCAACGTTGCCCAGATGGCCCATGTTCGGGATCAGCGCGTACAGCGCAAAACCGAGGGCGAAGAACACGAAGTAAGTGTTTTTGCGACCCAGGTAGTCCGAGAACGAAGCCCAGAAGAAGCGGCCACCGATGTTGAACAGGCTCAGCAGACCGGTGAAGCCGGCAGCGATCGCAGCGATCGAAGCCAGTTGCCCGGCGTCCAGTTGACCGAACGGCACGTCGACGCCCAGCAGCTTGCCGCCGAACACTTCCTGCAGCAGTGGCGAGGCCATGCCGAGGATGCCGATACCGGCCGACACGTTCAGGCACAGCACCAGCCACACCAGACGGAACTGCGGGGTTTTCCACGCCACATTCACGTGCACGTGACGGTGGGTGATCATCGCGTTCGACGCTTTCTTCGCTGGAGCGGTCCAGCCTTCAGGCTTCCAGCCGGTTGGCGGCACGCGGTAGGCCAGGGCGCCACCGATCATGAACACGAAGTAGATCGCCGCCATGGCCACGAAGCTTTGCCACACGCCGACACCGGCAGGCGAAGCGAAGTGGCTCATCAGCGCAGTCGCCAACGGTGCACCGACCATCGCGCCGCCACCGAAGCCCATGATCGCCATGCCGGTCGCCATGCCGCGCTTGTCCGGGAACCACTTGATCAGGGTCGAGACCGGCGAAATGTAGCCCAGGCCCAGACCGATACCACCGATCACGCCAGAGCCGATCCACATCAGCCAGATCTGGTGGGTGTAGATACCCAGTGCAGAGATCAGCAGACCGCCGCACCAGCACAGTGCCGACACCACACCGGCCTTGCGTGGCCCGGCGTGTTCCAGCCAGCCACCCCAGATTGCTGCCGAGCAGCCGAGGAAGATGAAGAACAGGGTGTAGATCCAGCCGAGCATGGAGATCGGCCAGTCGCATTGCGAAGAGAAGATCCGAGCGATGAAGCTCATGTCCGGTGCGCAAGCCACCGGAGCCGTGACGCCCAATGCCTTGGACAGCGGCAACCAGAACACCGAGAAACCGTAGGCCATGCCGATGCACAGGTGGATGGCCAGAGCGGCCGGTGGAACCAGCCAGCGGTTGAAACCGGGCTTGGCGATGATGCGTTCCTTGGACAGGAACGCAGGCTGGTCGGCGCGAAGACCGTCCGCCGTGATGCTCGTGCTCATTGTGTATCCCCCAATTATTAGTATGGTTCGCCAGCCACTGCTCACCCTCGGCCTTTATGCACGCAGGCATGACCGTTTTTTCGGGTGAAGCTCCTTGAAGGCGCGACGTTAAGTCGCAGAAGGACGGACGAACCGGCGAAGGTTACCATTTGCACGTGACAGAAAAACCAAACTGATATCACCTTTTTCATGTCATCTGATCTCGTCCCCACAGGAAAAAGCCATGCCGATCGCTGTCCAAGCGCTGAACGATGCCAGTTACCAGGATCAACAGGACCTGCAAAAAATCTATCGTGACGCTCCGCAATGGCTGTTCGCACCGTATTCCGGGGACGCTCAACTGATCGAAAACAGCCTGGCTGACGGCTCTTTGATTGCAGGACGTTTCAACGATCGCCTGCTCGGTGCAGCACGCCTGACAAGGCACGACAAGGTTTGGCACTTGTCACATTTGTGTGTACGAAAAGTCACCCGGCGCCGTGGGGTAGCCGAGAGACTGGTGAACCAAGCACAGAAAATGGCGTCGCAAGCGGGTGCCCAACTGCGCCTGCTGGCACCGGCCGGGCACCTTGAAATCCAGGCGCTGGCCGCCAGATTGCAATTGCCGCTGGACCTCATTGCGACATGACAGCGCCCCGAACCGGGCGGATGCAGCGCTATACTCCCCGGCTAAATTACGAATTCGACTAACTACAAGGACTCGCCCATGAAAGCGTTCGGCAAAATCCTGGGTCTGGTACTTCTCGGGCTGTTGCTGATCATTGTGGCGGCGGGCTTCGCCCTGACCCACCTGTTTGATCCCAACGACTATAAAGACGAGATTCGCCAGATAGCCCGCGACAAGGCCCACATCGAGCTGACGCTCAATGGCGATATCGGCTGGAGCCTGTTCCCGTGGCTCGGCCTGGAACTGCATGAGGCCAGCATCGCCACCCTGATCAACCCGACCGAACCGTATGCCGACCTGCAGATGCTCGGCCTGTCCGTGCGCGTGCTGCCGCTGTTGCGCCGCGAAGTGCAGATGAGCGATGTGCGCGTCGAAGGCCTGAACCTGCGCCTCAAACGCGACAAGAACGGCCACGGCAACTGGGAAGACATCGGCAAGCTGCCACCTCCTGCCACGCCTGCCGGCAGCCCGACGCCTGCCAGCCCGCCTGTTGCAGAGGCCCCCGTCCAGCCGGAAAAACCGCCGCAGCCGATCCGCCTCGACATCGACAGCCTGACCGTCAACAACGCCCGGGTTGAATACACCGACGAGCAAACCGGCAAGCAGTACAGTGCCGAAAGCATCCAGCTGAGCACCGGTGCGGTACACGATTCGACCAACATTCCGCTGAAAGCCACGGCGTTCCTCAGCACCAATCAGCCTGTGCTGCGGGTGCGCACCGAGCTCAACGGCGAGCTGCGCATCGAACGCGCCCTGCAACGTTACAAGTTCGAAGACATGAAACTGTCCGGCGAACTGACCGGCGACCCACTACAAGGCAAGGCCATGACCTTCTCCGCCCAAGGCCAGATTTCCCTGGACAAGGCAGCGAACGTCGCCGAATGGACCGGGATCAAGATCTCCGCCAACCAGTTGCGTGCCCTCGGTGAGCTGAAAGCCAACGACCTCGACAAGACCCCGCAGATCACTGGCGGAATCTCGATCGCCCAGTTCGACCTGGCGAAATTTGTCGATAGCATCGGCCAGACGTTGCCAGCCATGGCGCCCGGCAGCCTGACCAAGGTCGAACTGGTCAGCCGCGTGGCCGCCACGCCAACCAGCGTCGCCTTCGACAACATCAACCTGAAACTCGACGACAGCAGCTTCAGCGGGCGCATTGCCGTGGAAGATTTCGCCAAGCAGTCGCTGCGGGCGATCCTCAAGGCTGACACGTTCGACGTCGACCGCTACCTGCCGCCGAAATCGGAAAAAGCCAAAAACGCCACGCAAGTGCGTCAGGCCGAAGTCGCCAGCACCGAAGCCGATGCCATGGCCGGCGCTGGCAGCACACCGTTGCCGGACAAACCAAGCAAAAGCGCCTGGAGCACCGAGCGTCTGCTGCCGGTCGAGCGTCTGGCCAAACTCGACGTTGATGCCGATCTGAGCTTCGGCCAACTGACCCTCGACAAACTGCCAATCCAGAACGCCGCGCTCAAAGCCACCGGCCAGGGCGGCCTGCTGACGTTGGAAAATCTGCGTGGCGGCCTGTACAACGGCGACTTCGAAGCCAAGGGCACCCTCGACGTACGCCCAAGTGCGCCGGTGCTGAACCTGCAAACCAGGATCAACCGCGTGCCGGCCGAGAAAATCCTCGAAAGCCAGGGCAAGAATCCGCCGGTCAAAGGCCTGGTCACACTGACCAGCAGCCTCACCGGCAGCGGCAACAGCCAGCAGGCGCTGATCGAAACCCTCAACGGCAACGCCAGTTTCGTGATCAACAACGGTGTGCTGCTCAACGCCAACCTTGAACAGCAACTGTGCAAAGGCATCGCCACCCTCAACCGCAAAACCCTCAGCGGCGAGCCACGGGGCAAGGACACGCCGTTCCAGGAACTCAAGGGCAACCTGACCTTCCGCAACGGCATCGCCAGCAACCCGGACCTGAAAGTGCGCATCCCCGGCATGACCGTCAACGGCGATGGCGACATCGACCTGCGGGTGCTGGGCATGGATTACCGCGTCGGCATCATCGTCGAAGGCGACACCAGCGCGATGCCGGATCCGGCCTGTCAGGTCGGCGAGAAATTCGTCGGCATCGAGTGGCCGCTGCGCTGCCGCGGCCCATTGGAACTGGGCGCCAAGGCCTGCCGTGTGGACAACGAACGTCTCGGCCAGGTCGCGACCAAAATGGCCGGTGACAAACTCAGCGAGAAGATCGATGAAAAACTTGGCGACAAGGTCAGCCCGGAATTGAAAAACGCATTGAAGGGGCTGTTCAAGCGATGACAGCGGAGCAGTTTTCCACGGCGGTGCTGGAATGGTTTGACCGCCACGGCCGCCACGATTTGCCTTGGCAGCAAGACATCAATCCGTATCGGGTGTGGGTGTCGGAGATCATGTTGCAGCAGACCCAGGTCAGCACCGTGCTCAATTACTTCGACCGCTTCATGGCCGCGCTGCCAACGGTGCAAGCGCTGGCCGAAGCGCCGGAGGACGAAGTGCTGCATCTGTGGACCGGGCTCGGTTATTACACCCGAGCACGCAACCTGCAGAAGACCGCAAAGATCGTCGTCAGCCAGTACGGCGGCGAATTTCCGCGAGACGTCGAAAAGCTGACGGATTTGCCGGGGATCGGCCTGTCCACCGCCGGCGCCATCGCCAGCATCAGCATGGGCCTGCGCGCGCCGATCCTCGATGGCAACGTCAAACGCGTTCTGGCGCGTTTTACCGCGCAAGAGGGTTACCCGGGGGAACCGAAGGTCGCCAAACAGCTGTGGGCCAACGCAGAGCGTTTCACGCCGCACGATCGGGTCAACGCCTACACCCAGGCGATGATGGATCTCGGTGCCACGCTGTGTACGCGCAGCAAACCGAGCTGCCTTCTGTGCCCGCTGGAAAAGGGCTGCGAGGCGCACATGCTCGGCCTGGAGACGCGCTACCCGATCCCCAAGCCGCGCAAGGCCATCCCGCAAAAACGCACGCTGATGCCGCTGCTGGCCAACGGCGAAGGCGCGATTCTGCTTTATCGCCGCCCGTCCACGGGGCTTTGGGGCGGTTTATGGAGCCTGCCGGAACTCGACGATCTCGACGACCTGCAACATCTGGCCGACCAGCACTCGCTGACCATGGGCGAGCAGCAGGCGCTGCCAAGCCTCATCCACACGTTCAGCCATTTCCAGCTGTCCATTGAACCCTGGCTGGTTCAGGTGCAGGAGGCCGGTCAGCACGTGGCCGAGGCCGACTGGCTCTGGTATAACCTCGCCACCCCGCCGCGCCTGGGCCTTGCCGCCCCGGTCAAAACCTTGCTCGAACGCGCGGCCGCCGTATTGAACGCAGGAGAGTCGTCATGACCCGCACCATCATGTGCCGCAAGTACAAAGAAGAACTGCCCGCGCTGGAACGCGCTCCTTTCCCGGGCGCCAAAGGTCAGGATATTTTTGACCACGTCTCGGCCAAAGCCTGGGCTGACTGGCAGAAACACCAGACCCTGCTGATCAACGAAAAGCGTCTGAACATGATGAACGCCGAAGACCGCAAATATCTGCAGGGCGAAATGGACAAGTACTTCTCCGGCGAGGATTACGCCAAGGCGGAAGGCTACGTTCCGCCTGCGGAGTAAACCCGCAAAATCGGGGGGCGGATCGTAAGCGACGGAATTAATTTAAGAAATTTTAAAAAAGTCGTTGACGTAAATCCGAAAAACCCTTTTAATGCGCCCCGTTGCCCAGATAGCTCAGTCGGTAGAGCAGGGGATTGAAAATCCCCGTGTCGGCGGTTCGATTCCGTCTCTGGGCACCAAATACCGAAAACCCTGAATCGCAAGATTCAGGGTTTTTTTATGCCTGCGATTTGATGGCGGCTCAATCCAGTCTTTTTTCTGGGCTGCGCAAATGCGCGACGGGTTTCGAACAAAGACGATCCGCGCTACTTTGGCCGCACCTTATGGAAGAGGGTCATCCGCTCGATGAACCAGAAAAGAACCCGCGTCCCCCTGCCCCATCCGCCACCCTATCGCCAGAGTCGGGTGGCATTCTGGCTGACGGTGCTGGTCGGCGTACTGATCGCCTTCCTCATCGCCGCGTCGACTTATCTGATCATCCACAGCTTGATCAGCGGCTCCATCACCACCTGGAACCGATCGGGCCCACGCCATATCTACACCCTCGCGCTGCAACCGCGAATGTTCTGGTTCGAGATCGTGTCGCAGTGCGTTGGCACCCTGTTCCTGATAGCCGTCGGCTGGATTGGATTGTGGATTCACCGAATGGCGCGCGAACCCGGCAACAAGCAGAAGGCCAAGCGTACGCGGGGGTAAAGGAAGGCGCGGGATTGTACCCGCGCCTCGATTCTTCAATACACCCAACGTTATCCAGCGTCATTCCAGTGGAACACCAGATTGCGCGCAGTGCCGCTGCCAACGTCTGTCACGTCACGCCGTGTTTCGCCATTGCGCGTGGCGACCACGGTGTACTTACCGGGTGGCAGTTGCACGTACACCAGCGGACCCGTTTGAGTGAGGGTCAGCACGGTTTGCCCCGGCGACTTTTGAATCACCACATCGACATCAGCGGTGTACTGGTCTTGCGCGCCCACCGCGAACGTCATGTGCAAGTTGTAGCCGGGGGTTTGCTGAATGGCTTTTGACTCGTCCAGGCCGATCCCGCCGGACAGGTAGTTGATGCCGTTTTGCTGTTGTTGCTGGACTTGCACGCCGGCACTGTCGACCGGTTCCAGGTTGGCGGCCTGGGACATGCCAGGCAACAGCAGCCAACCGACAGCAGCGAGCGGCAGCATGAATGAACGAATGTTTTTCATGATGGCGACTCCCGGGTTCTGAAGAACCCAATCGTTACCCTTTTTTAGATTTGGCACCGCAAGGCTTGTTTTAGATTGATTGGTACTTGGCGCATGTACGAAATGGACTACAGACCATTGCTATCAATACGCCTTTTGCCGGCAACGTCCTGCACTACCCATCCCGCCTTCCTGCTGACTTCACAGGCTCGCCCGACATCGCCGAGCGGTGAATCCCGGCATGCTTTTGCGTCTGTTTCCAATGATGCGGAAGACTCGATGAACCCGTTAAAACCTGATGATGCGCAAGACCCGAAAATCGATTCATTGCTGGGAGAGTTGGGCGAACTGATCCGCCAGGCGCGGCAAAAAGTGCTGCGTGCGGTTGATACGATTCAAGTCCAGACCTGTTGGCAGATCGGCCGGCATATTGTCGAGTTTGAACAGCAAGGGGCGCAGCGGGCGGGGTATGGCAAGCGGTTGCTGGCCTTGTTGGCAAAGGATCTGACGGCGCAGTTCGGGAGGGGGTTTGATGATCGAAATCTGCGCTATATGCGGAGTTTTTATCAGTTGTTTCCCATTTGGAACGCAGTGCGTTCCGAATTGAGTTGGACACACTATCGGCGGCTTTTGGGCGTCACCAGTGACAAGGCTCGTCATTGGTACATGGAAGAATCTGCCAACCTGAACTGGTCCAGCCGCGCCCTTGATCGCCAGATCAATACGCTCTACTACGAGCGACTGTTGATGAGTCGGGACAAGGCCGATGTGATCGAAGAAGCCACCACCAACATTGCAGCCATGAAACCCCATCCGCGCGAGTTCATACGTGATCCCGTCATGCTTGAATTCCTTGGGCTACCGTCGGCTGGCAAAGTCAGGGAGAGTCGTCTCGAACAGGCTCTCATCGACCACCTGCAGGGCTTTCTCCTGGAACTTGGCAAAGGCTTTTCCTTTGTCGCTCGACAACAACGCATCAGCACCGATGGTGACGATCTGTACATCGACCTGGTGTTCTACAACTACGTACTCAAATGCTTCGTGATCATTGACCTCAAGCGCGGCAAGCTCAGCGCTCGCGACGTCGGACAAATGGACATGTACGTGCGCATGTACGACGAACTCAAGCGCAGCGAAGGCGACAAGCCGACAGTCGGGATCATTCTGTGTGCAGAGAGCAATGACTCGGTCGCGCGTTACTCAATGCTCAAGGGCAATGAGCAACTGTTCGCCAGCAGTTACAAAACCATACTGCCGAGTGAGGAAGAGCTGCGCGCCGAACTCAATCGGGAACAGGCTCTGATCGAAGAACGCCTGCTCCTGCAATCCGCTGAATAGAAACGGCGGATTGTTCCCGTGTGGCGCGAAGGCTATTGTTGACAGCTCCGCGAAAGGGTCGAAAGCGATGAGCTGTCAGGATGCGCCAGCAACGCAAGACAAACAGTCAACGTCATCGGTTTTGACTGGCGAACAAGGTGAGGCCTTCAAGGACGTTGCCGCCGATGGCTTTGTGCTCGGCGGTTTCACCTGGCGTCACGCCCTGCCCGATGCGCAACGCCCGGTAGTCATCATCAACGCTGCCACCTCGGTACGCTGCCGACACTACACGCGCTTCGCCGATTACCTGTTCGCCAACGGCTTCGACGTGATCACCTACGACTACCGCGGCATCGGCGAATCGCGTCCGGCAACCCTGAAAGACCTTGAGGCTACATGGACCGATTGGGGCGCGCTGGATTTCGAAGCGATGCTCAAGCGCGCTCAACGGGAATTCCCCGGCCAGCCCATCGATGTGGTCGGCCACAGTTTCGGCGGTTGCGCGGCGGGACTTGGCAAGTCCGGGCAGGTCATTCGTCGACTGGTGACAGTCGGCGCGCAGTTCGCTTACTGGCGCGACTATGCGCCGGCACAGCGCTGGCGCATGTTTGGTAAATGGCATTTGCTGATGCCGCTGCTGACGCGGCTCTGTGGCTATTTCCCGGGCAAACGCCTCGGCTGGCTCGAGGATACGCCAGCAGGCGTCGTACGCGACTGGAGCACGCCTGCCGCGCGCTACGAGCAGCGTCCGAGCGGCCGCCGACTGCTGAAAGCAAGCGGTCGCCTGCCCTTCGCCAATGTCCGCGCAAAGACCTTGGCGATCAGCATCAGCGACGACCCTTACGGCACGATCCCGGCCATCGAACGCCTGCTCGGCTACTTCAGTCATGCGCACAAAACCCACTTGCGCATCGCGCCGCAGGACATCGGCGAACAACAAGTCGGACATTTCGCCTTTTTTCGCAGCGCATACCAAGCCACACTATGGCCCATTGCTCTGACCTGGCTGCAAACCGGCGAGTTGGCCCCCGACACACCCGGGCGGCCAGTGCCACGCAGCTGAGCCCTTTCAACGCACGACGGAACACACCATGGCCTCCGCCAACAAGCAGCAAAAACGCGCCGCCCGGGCCAAGACCAAGGCCAAGCAGAACCGCAGCAAACGCGCCGAGGCGCCGGTCGAACTGGACCCGAACGATGACCGTATCGACTTCGAGTCGGTGGACCTGACCGAGCTGTTCAAGAAAATGATCGACGCCGAGAAGATCAGCCAGCAAGCCATGTGCGCCGCGTTCCTCGAAGACCCGCTGCTGGAGCTGGTTTACGAGCAGGAAGGCGAAGAAGGCGCGATGGATTTCATCCTCGCCGCGCTGATCGAGTACCGCCAGTGGTCGCAGGAAACCGACGAAGCCGGCGCCCTGGCGTGGATCGAATCCCCGGCCTTCCAGGCCGACTATGTGGCGGCGTCCGACGCGATCGCCGCACAAACCCAACAGAAGAACTGAGTTCCCATGGCATCCCTGAACAAGCAACAGAAACGCGCCAAACGCGCCAAGGCCAAAGCCAAGCACATCCGCATGGTCGGCCGTAAGCCGCTGGACCAGGACGACAACCTCGGGCATCTGGACGAGCCGATCCCGGAATACACCCTCGCAATGTTCAGCAAAATGCGCGACGCCGAAGCCGTCAGTCGCAACGAAATGCTGCTGACCCTGCTGCGCGAACTGGCGTTCATCATCGTTGACCATCCAGAACTGCTGGACATGGAAAACGCCGAGAACGAAGGCATGGCCGCCACTCACCTGGCCGCCGACATGCTGATCGACTACCGCATGTGGGCCGACGGCATGGACATCGAAACCGCCCAGGCCTGGCTGACTGAGCCACAGTTCATCACCGATTTCGGGATTGCGCTGGATACTTACGGCAAGTCGCTGGACACCCAGGAAGACAAGGGCGAATAAACCCCGCGCACAAACAAAAACGGCCGCTCGTCATTACTGACAGCGGCCGTTTTGCATTACGCGTTGCGGATCAGTTCAACACCACCGCACCACGGTTTTCCAGCTTGCGACGGCGTGCCACCAGCAGGCCGGCGGCGACTACCATGAGGCTCAGTAGGCCGGTTGCGAGGATTTCCACGCGGTGGGCTTCCTGGAACAGCATGATGGTCAGGGCGGCGACAATGAAGATGATCACCGCGTAGGTCAGGCCCGGGAACAGCCACATGCTGAAGACGATTTTCTCGCCGCGGGCCATGCGTTGTTTACGCATGCGCAGTTGCGAGAACGCGATTACCAGGTACACCAGCAGCGCGATGGCGCCGGAGCTGGCCAGCAGGAATTCGAACACGGCAGCCGGGGCCACATAGTTGGCGAAGGTGCAGAGGAACGCCGCGCCGGTCGACAGCATGACGGCCCAGTAAGGTGTACCGCTTTTGTTGACCCGAGTCGACATCGCCGGTGCATCACCGCGCTTGCCGAGGGAGAACAGCATGCGCGACGAGGTGTACAGCGCCGAGTTCAGGCAACTGGTGACCGCGACCAGCACTACGATGTCGACGATCATTTTCGCGTTCGGAATGCCCATGCGCTCAAGCACGGTCTGGTAGGAACCGAGGTTGGCCAGCGTAGGATCGTTCCACGGTACCAGGGCCACAACGATGAAGATCGATACGAGGTAGAACAGGCCGATCCGCCAGATCACCGAGTTGGTGGCCTTGGAAATCTGCTTGCCCGGGTTCTTCGATTCCGCAGCCGCGATGGTCACGATTTCAGTACCCATGAACGAGAACATGGTGGTCAGGATTGCACCCAGCACCGCGCCCATGCCGTTTGGCAGGAAGCCGCCGGAATCAAACAGGTGCGAAACACCGCTGACCTGGCTGTTCGGCAGGAAGCCGAAAACGGCCGCAAGACCCAGCGCGATGAAGCCGATGATCGCCAGGACTTTGATCAAGGCAAACCAGAATTCGAATTCACCGTAGTTTTTCACGCTGAACAGGTTGGTGACCGTCAGCAGCATGGTGATGATCAGTGCAAACGCCCAGATCTCGATCCCCGGGAACCAGGCATGGAGAATGGTCGCGGCGGCGTTGGCTTCCAGTGGAATCACCAACACCCAGAACCACCAGTACAACCAGCCGATGGTGAAACCGGCCCAGTGCCCGATGGCACGGTCGGCGTATGTCGAGAACGAGCCGGTGTCGGGCGAAGCGACAGCCATCTCACCGAGCATGCGCATCACCAGCACCACCAGGGTACCGGCGGCGGCGTAGGCCAGCAGCACGGCGGGGCCGGCGGCAGCGATCGCGTGGCCGGAGCCAACGAACAGACCTGCGCCGATAACACCGGCGATCGACAACATGGTCACATGACGCGGTTTGAGCCCCTGTTCGAGGCCATTGGAGCTTGGGGTACTGCTCATCGGAACTACCTTTGCGAGGAAAGCGATTGCGTCCGTCCTGTCTGGTTTTCCTTCTCGTAAAAAGAAACCAACAGGGCGTTCCAGATTCTGCACGCAATAAATGCGCCAAAATGTTTCAAACTCTTCTGGGCCGCGGTTTTCAGCGAGACCGGACAGTCATCGCAAGTCATTGGAATGAATGGCAATTCGCCAGAGCGTTACCCTGCGACTCACTTTTCAGACGATTCAGCGCACCAGAAACACACTGAAAAAGTGTGGGATGCACAATAAAAGGGCGATTCAGGAACGTTCGGCCGGATAGCGCTTCCAACACCCCGCCAAAGCTGGCACCATCGCGCCTTTTTTTACGCAACACCCACGGGTTTGCACGTTCAAACACCCGTTCGGTTGTTGATGTGGCGACAGTCTGCTGTGCCGATGCGACAACCTGCCACACGCCATCCGCTTACCGCTCGTAGCGCTGTTGGCTGCCATTGAAACGCTATGCTAGCTTGGCCGCCTCGCCAGGAAGGCCCGCCAACAGCAGGAGCGCAACATATATGAGGAACGCACATGGCTGAGGCCACGCCCGCGCTTGAAATCCGCAACTTGCACAAACGCTACGGACAGCTTGAGGTGCTCAAAGGTATCTCGCTGACCGCCCGCGACGGCGATGTGATCTCGATCCTCGGTTCCTCCGGTTCCGGCAAGTCCACGTTCCTGCGTTGCATCAACCTGTTGGAAAACCCGCACCAGGGCCAGATTCTGGTGGCCGGTGAGGAACTCAAGCTCAAGCCCGCCAAGAATGGCGAACTGGTTGCCGCTGATGGCAAACAGATCAACCGTCTGCGTTCCGAGATTGGTTTTGTATTTCAAAACTTTAATCTGTGGCCGCACATGAGCGTGCTCGACAACATCATCGAAGCCCCGCGCCGCGTGCTCGGCCAGAGCAAGGCCGAGGCAATCGAAGTCGCCGAAGCGCTGCTGGCCAAGGTCGGCATCGCCGACAAGCGCCACGCCTACCCGGCGCAACTGTCCGGCGGTCAACAACAACGCGCCGCGATTGCCCGCACGCTGGCGATGCAGCCGAAGGTGATTCTGTTCGACGAGCCCACCTCCGCCCTTGACCCGGAAATGGTTCAGGAAGTACTTAGTGTCATCCGCGCACTGGCCGAAGAAGGCCGCACCATGTTGTTGGTGACCCACGAAATGGGCTTTGCCCGTCAGGTCTCCAGCGAAGTGGTGTTCCTCCACCAGGGGCTGGTGGAAGAGCAAGGATCGCCTCAGCAGGTGTTCGAAAACCCGCTTTCGGCGCGCTGCAAACAATTCATGTCCAGCAACCGCTAACGGAGCAACATGCATGCAGAATTTTAAAAAGGTCTTCCTGGCCGCCGCCGTCACCCTCGCGTTCAGCGCCGGTGCCATGGCCGAGACTCTGAAGATGGGCATCGAAGCGGCTTACCCGCCGTTCAACAACAAAGACGCCAGCGGCAACGTGGTCGGCTTCGACAAAGACATCGGCGACGCCCTCTGCGCCAAGATGAAAGTCGAGTGCAGCGTGGTCACTTCCGATTGGGACGGCATCATTCCTGCGCTGAACGCCAAGAAGTTCGACTTCCTGGTCTCCTCGCTGTCGATCACCGAAGAGCGCAAGGGCGCGGTAGATTTCACCGACCCGTACTACTCGAACAAACTGCAGTTCATCGCACCGAAAGATAAAGACTTCAAAACCGACAAGGATTCGCTCAAAGGCAAGATCATCGGCACTCAGCGCGCAACGCTCGCCGGTACCTGGCTGGAGGACACCTACGGTAGCGATATCGAAGTCAAACTCTACGACACCCAGGAAAACGCCTACCTGGACCTGACCTCCGGTCGTGTCGACGCCATCCTGGCCGACAAGTACGCCAACTACGACTGGCTGAAAAGCGACGCCGGCAAGAACTATGAGTTCAAGGGCGACGCGGTCGTGGAAAGCGACAAGATCGGCATCGCGGTGCGTAAAGGTGATCCGCTGCGTGAGAAGCTGAATGCCGCGCTGAAGGAAATCGTCGCTGACGGTACCTACAAGAAGATCAACGACAAGTACTTCCCGTTCAGCATCTATTGATCTGACCTGCGGAACCGGCACCGTGATCCGACGGCGCCGGCTCCCGGCCTTGCCTGCCGCGATTTGAAAAGAAATCCATGATTATCGACCTCTACGGATTCGGCCCGGCCCTCGCCGCCGGTGCGCTGATGACCGTCAAACTGGCGCTGACAGCCCTGTGCCTGGGACTGGTGCTCGGTCTGCTCGGCGCCTTGGCCAAGACTTCCCCGTACAAGCCGCTGCAATGGCTTGGCGGTACTTATTCGACGCTGGTGCGTGGCGTCCCGGAATTGCTCTGGGTGCTGTTGATCTACTTCGGTACGGTCAACCTGATGCGCAGCCTCGGTGAGTTTTTCGGCAATCCCGACCTGCAACTCAGCGCCTTCGCCGCCGGCGTGATTGCGCTGGGCCTGTGCTTCGGCGCCTACGCCACGGAAGTGTTCCGCGGCGCAATCCTTGCCATTCCCAAAGGCCATCGCGAAGCGGGTGTGGCGCTGGGACTGTCGAAATGGCGGATCTTCACCAAGCTGATCATGCCGCAGATGTGGCGCATCGCCCTGCCCGGTCTGGGCAACCTGTTCATGATCCTGATGAAAGACACCGCGCTGGTGTCGGTGATCGGCCTGGAAGAAATCATGCGTCACGCGCAGATCGGCGTGACCGTGTCGAAACAACCGTTCACCTTCTATCTGGTGGCGGCGGTCATGTACCTGGGCCTGACGGTGCTGGCGATGACCGGCATGCACTTCCTGGAAAAACGCGCCGCTCGCGGCTTTGCGAGGAGCGCTTCATGAACTGGGAAGTGATCATCAAATGGCTGCCAAAACTGGCGCAGGGCGCGACCCTGACCCTGGAGTTGGTGGCGATTGCCGTGATTGCCGGCCTGCTGCTGGCCATTCCACTGGGCATCGCCCGCTCTTCGAAGCTGTGGTACGTGCGCGCTTTGCCCTACGCCTACATCTTCTTTTTCCGTGGCACGCCGCTGCTGGTGCAACTGTTCCTCGTCTATTACGGCCTGGCGCAGTTCGATGCAGTGCGTAACAGCGCGCTGTGGCCTTACCTGCGCGATCCGTTCTGGTGTACTACCGCGACCATGACCCTGCACACGGCGGCGTACATCGCCGAAATTCTGCGCGGCGCGATCCAGGCGATTCCGCCCGGCGAAATCGAGGCGGCGCGGGCGTTGGGCATGTCCAAGCCCAAGGCGATGTTCTACATCATGCTGCCGCGAGCGGCGCGCATCGGCCTGCCGGCCTACAGCAATGAAGTGATCCTGATGCTCAAGGCCAGCGCGCTGGCGAGCACCGTGACCCTGCTGGAACTGACCGGCATGGCCCGCACGATCATCGCCCGGACCTACCTGCCGGTGGAAATCTTCTTCGCCGCCGGCGTGTTCTATCTGCTGATGTCCTACGTGCTGGTGCGCGGCTTCAAGCTGCTGGAGCGCTGGCTGCGCGTCGATGCCTGCCAAGGGCGTTGAAACTTCCCACGTGCTGACGGGCGAGGCCCTACTCGCCCGCTTCACCGCGCTGGATGCTTTTCTGATTGAGCATCAGGCGCTGTGGAAACCTCGTCCGTTCACCTATCTTTCGCTTCCATGGGAAACCGCCTACCCCGAATTGGCTTCGTGGCTACGCGGACGATCGCTGGAAGATGCAGAGTTTGTGCATAACCACCCTGCCGATCTCATCGATGCGCCGGAGCCGTTCGCTTCATTGGCGGCGTTGTCGGCTGAGCTGAGCGCAGTCGGAGAGTTGCCGGAACATGCGCTGGAAACCCCAGGCCATCGATTGAATGTCGATGTGCCGGGGCGCAAGTGGCAGCAGATCGAGGCGTTCGCCAGTCGCTTGTCTTTCGCCTCGCCGCCGGCGCATTGGCTGGACTGGTGTTCCGGCAAGGGGCATTTGGGCCGACGCCTGCTGGGTGCCGGGCAACAGCTGACCTGTGTTGAATACGATCCGGCGTTGGTCGCCAGCGGTCAGGCATTAAGTCAGCGCCATCATTTGCACGCCCTGCATGTCGAGCAGGATGTGCTGGCGGCAGACGCAGCAAGCGTCATAAGTGCTCAGCACACCCCGGTCGCCCTGCATGCCTGCGGCGATCTGCATGTGCGCTTGATGCAACTGGCGAGCGCGGCCGGATGTCAGCAGATGGCCATCGCCCCGTGCTGTTACAACCGGATTGATCGCAGCGAGTATCAGGCCTTGTCCTGCGCCGGCATGCGATCCGCCCTACAACTCTCGCTTGAAGATCTGGCACTGCCCATGAGCGAAACCGTCACCGCCGGTGCACGGGTCCGACGTCAGCGCGACACCTCCATGGCCCGACGTTTGGCCTTTGATCTGCTGCAACGACAAGTGCGCGGAGTAGACGAATACCTGCCCACCCCGTCCCTGCCCAGCGCCTGGCTGGAAAAACCCTTCGCCGATTACTGCCGCGATCTGGCAGCGCTGAAAGAGTTATCCACAATCGGCACGCCAGATTGGCAGGCACTGGAAGCCGCCGGTTGGCAGCGGTTGGCCGAAGTTCGCAACCTGGAATTACTGCGCGGACTGTTCCGACGACCGCTGGAGCTTTGGCTGAATCTTGATCGAGCCATTTTCCTCACCGAACAGGGATACGTCGTACGCCTCGGCACCTTCTGCGACGCACCGCTGACTCCGCGTAATTTTCTGCTGCTGGCCGAGCGCGATTAAAATCTTTACAGCCTGTGGATAACTCTGTTGATGGTTTTCCCGTGGATCCAATATCTACGGCCATTGCATGACAAAAACACCATTGGTCATTTTTTGTTCATATAGATAAAAAACCTGTAAAACAGGGCTTTGCGCGCAAAATGAGAACGTGTCCACAAATCCCCCGCAACGCCGCCGTAGCGCACATCCGTTGTGCATAAGCTTCCAATCAAAACGACATAAACGGGTGAAATGGGTGCTTGAACGGTGCAGAAATCCTGCCCTCACGCTCATTCTGGCTTGATCGCGTAGCACCTCGGTTTTGCGGCTAAAAACTCGGCGACACCACTCACGCCAAGCCTAATCCAGCGCCTGCGTAAAAATAGTCTGAATTCAGGGGTTTACAGAACCAACCCAATCGCTATAATCGTCGCCCACACGCCGGTATAGCTCAGTTGGTAGAGCAACTGACTTGTAATCAGTAGGTCCCGGGTTCGACTCCTGGTGCCGGCACCATACAAAACGAAGCCCCTGCAGAAATGCAGGGGCTTTGTTGTTTCTGGCGTTTGAATATAAAAAGCGCTACGGCTGAGTGATCATGACTTTGACCCTTAGGTTATGAGCGCTCACCCTATCTAAAAGATCTTTGCTATGGATCGGCAACACACAAGACCGCCTGACTTCATCAGCGCAAAAGGCCTCCCCATAGAGCAAAGCCAACAATCTGCAGACATGCCATTCAGCACCTTGTCAGCAATTGAGATATCGAACTCCCCCACCGACAAAATTCAAATAAGCGAGCGCTGAAGGTCCGTCACAAGTTGATACGCGAAGTTGATTTTGACGCAGAGTTTTGCGCATAAACTCGCCCCTGACAACATGGAACAGGGAGTCAACTGATGTCCACATGCAAAAAAGCCTTGGAAATCCGCGAAGCATTTGAGGAGGCCGGAAACGCGCTCTCGTTATTCATCGATCTGTGCACATCTGACATTCAACTCACCCAACGCAGCATACTGGCCTTGTCGGCTTATGGCAGAACCTGCATGAACACCTTTGAGGACGCCGAACGCTGGTTGCGCAGTCAAGACAAGGCACGAGCCAACGTCCTCCCTGAACAGACCCAAGCAGGGAAATAAGGGACAGACCACGTTTTGAGCTGAGACTGTGGTCTGACTCTATTTTTCCCCACCTATTTTGATCGTGTCACCACGGTGCTTAGGTCGGCGAAAACGCTTTGAGAAACCCCGGCCTTCCTTTGCTCTTCAGTGGCCGCCGAGAGCGGCTGCAGCGTTACGCGCGGGGCCTTTCCAGCCTTCATCTGACGTACAGATTCCATCACGTCCGTCTGAAATCGCTCTAGCTCATTTGCCATGCCTGTTCTTCGCCTTCAGCTATTTTCTCCAACGCTCGCTTGCTGAACTTATGCAGCTTGAACCGAAAGCGAAATCCGCCTTCCAAGTTGCTGCAACGCACGCTCAACATTCTCGATTTTGGAGTGATGCAGAAAATCTACCAAGCGATCGACCTGGGGCCGTTGTACGCCGAGACGACGTGCCAACTCGGCCTTGCTTAAACCTGACTCCAAAAGCGTATTCCACAGAGCAACCTTTGCTGCAGTCAGCGCAGGCAGACGCAATACGACGTCACTTGACTGTTCTCCTGCTTGCCCGGTCGGAATCAACCGGCGATCATCAACGTATATCGAGAGCGCCGTCTCGATTGCATCAATGGCGGTGTCCAACGCTTGCTCGAGGGTGTCGCCAACGGCGTGCATCTCAGGAATTTCTGCGCAGGTCAGCCAGACACTGCCCGGCTCTTCGTGAACTTCCAACGCATATTCGAACATCACACTTCCTCAGATGGGTACAGCCGGGTCTCAATCCTTGAGGCCCAGCTGCTTGATTATCGATTTTCTCAACCCTTCGCCTATTTCCTTGGCTCCATGGTCGGGAAACACAGTTGATTTGCCATTCAAGGAAACCTTGAAGTGACTGCCCTTGCCGGTTTGAAACTCAACGCCTTGGGCTTTCAACCATCGCCGAAACTCGCTGTACTTCATGTGCATCACTCGCCGTTTCGGTAAAGCGAATGTGCAACATATTTGCTGCGATCGCAACATAAGTGTTGCACTACACAGAGATGGCAACGGCCACCACCTGGCCACGATTGCGGACCCGTCCTCCGCAAGCTACCGTCAAACCCGTCGCTGCCAATTCAGCGACCGGGCCTGAGAACCCGGGTAAGATACAGGCGCACCAGCGCCCAAAATCACGATTGCCGGCGCTTTTTTGTGTCCGCACTCACGTGTAATGGCGGCTGTGCGTGGGAGACCTTCGGGTCTGCCGGGTTCCTGTATCTCCGGTTTCTCAGCCTGCGCATAGCTGCCACCCTTTCGCCTGAGAACGAAAATGGCAGCTCTCATTTGATACAGGGAGTTCACAAATGAATGCCATCGATCCATCCGTAATCCACCGTGCTGCCACACCGGTCATCTCACTCCACGCCTTACGTAGGGCAGGTGAAGCGAAATGACTAACTACCTCGATTTGAAAACCCCAGGCCTTACGCACTTTTCCTTCCAGGCCAATCAAGCGCTGTTCCGCACCAATCGTGGTGTGCCGGTAATAGCCGCCCTTTCTCACGCCTCCCACTTGCTTCACATCTCAAGATTGCTCACTGCGGACACTTCAGTCTCGCGCGATCCGGATCTTCACGCTTATGCCTCTCAGTACCTGCAGGAGTTAAGCAAGGCGCTGATCGACGATGTGGTGAAAGTACTGGATGCGCCAACAGCAAGCCATTGACGTAAAGCGCCAATAAAAAGCCCTCGCGGTACTGCGAGGGCTTTTTGCGCTTCAAACCTGACTGATCTCAAACACATACGAAATCCTGCGCTGACTCGCACTCCACACATAACGCAAATGCTTACCCTGCTTCGGAATCGATACCGCTGGCGGGCGGAACGCAGCAACACATTCGTGCCCCGTTAGGCGAACACTGTTGTAGAGCAGTCCCCAGGATGCAGACTCGCGCAGTTGTCGGGCAAATGCCTGGGATGGGCCGTAGGCTTCCGGATCGGGTTGATGCAAATGTGCAAAACCATCACGAACATCATGCAGCGGCTTAACCACACGATTGACGTAAGTACGCATGGTCAACTCAAGTTCCGCTTCGTTGGTGGCCGCGAGGAAACGCTCCTGGTGATAGCAGGTTTCGGCGATGGCCGCGGCCTGGCTGCTAGCGGCGTAGTAGACGCCGAAGGTGCCATCGGTGAAGCGGCTGCTTTTGCCGATGTGGGTAAACGCCGCCATCACCGGAGTTGAACCGGGGCCGGAGAGTCGGTCTTCGGGACGTACGCGGGCGAGGACGCCGGCCTGCTCGATCAGGCGATCGTTGGTCAGTGCTTCCAGCGCGTAGGCGATTTCCAGGTCTTCGGGGTCGAGCACGTCTTCAAATAGCGCAATCGGCGGGAAGCTGCTGTTGACGATCCGGTAGGCCTTGGGCCATTGCGGTTCGGCCAGTGGCGGGGCCTTCAACCGCGCACCCCGTCGAGGTAGCGGCGCACGTCGGCGATATCGACCACCCTCCCCGCGAGCATGTAATCCAGCGCCGTTCGACCATTGAATGGCGCAGCCGTGTTGGGGCTGCTGACCCACGTATAAGCACGCTCGCGACTGTTGCTGAAGATGATGCTCAAGGCCTTGTGAATGCCCATCAGATACGAGATGCGCTCCAGCGTGTCGTGCGGCAGGCGAATGTTCGGCGGCAGGTGTTTGTACTTGTAGAACGTGGTGTTGCCGACGCCGCCCAGCAAAGTGCGCTGCTGTTCGGCGTTGCAACCCCAGCGCTCCATGAGATTGAAGAAAAACTTCAGCGCGACGCGCCCGGCCTCGGGGACGTCGAGTTGTTCACGCGGAGTGAGGGCTGGGGATGAGGTAGGCATGGTCGTCCTTCTAAGCGGGTCCGCAAGATGAGCGTAGTACACATATGAATTTTTTACATGAAATTATTCGCATACGAATAAACGCCTAAGAATTTCCAAGTTGACACGTTAATGTTCCGTGGCAGAGGATCTGCCTCAAGAGCGCGAAACCGACTGCCATCAGGTGGCGATAGTCGGCGTTAGGAACCCCGTTGATTACCTGAAAATCAGCGCTCGGGTGAGACCTCTACCCTTGTTCAAGGGAGCAAAAAGCCGACAGCAATGTCGGTTTTTTATTGCCTGGTTTATTTGAGCATTTCGCTTGCCTGGTCGGAGTGCTGGCGAACTTTCCCTATGTGCATTCACATGCGGACGCTCTTCAGCGCCCCGTAAATGGCAGCTCCAGAGTCGCAACAACCCGGTGGCGAAGAAATTGGAAAGCCTCCCTGATGCTAAGGGCACTCGCGCTCATAGCTGAAAAATATCCGCATATGTCGCCGGGGAAATTACAGGAGCCATAAGCCGTTTCTCCTCGAAAAACCCGCCCTGCGCACCAAAACCACGCACTTTTCTTGACCCCAATCACCCCCACGTCATCAAAAATCCCGATCCTGTGTCAGCTTCCAGCCATCGGCGGGGACATCAATTCGCTACTAAACCCGCGACAACTATGCTCAGGTGCTGGAATATAGCCGGCATATGACGCCGGATCGGCAGTCTCGTAAACAACAATACCCAGCCCACTTCAGAGGGCATTACCCATGGATAGCAGAACCTTACGCAACCTCATGCGCATCGTGCAGACCGGCTCGTTGTCGGCCGCAGCCGAGCATTCGTGCCTGACTGTGCAGGCCCTGGCCGCGCAGTTGAACAAGGTCGAAGAGCAGTTCGGTTTCCGCTTGTTTCGACGTTCCAACAAAGGGCTGACGCTGACGCCGCAAGGCACGGAGCTGACGCCCTACATGGACAAAGTGCTGATTGCCACGCGACAGATGGAAGAAAAGGTCGAGGCGCTCAAGGTGCCGGGCCAGCGCACATTGAAGGTTGCGTTGAACAACACGTTGTCGTCTGACTTCAACCGGCGAATGATCGGACGCCTGATCGAGGTGTTTCCCGATTACCAGATGGAATTCAGCTACGCCGAGTCGATGGAGAACCTCAGCAAGCTGAAGAATGAAGACTTTGATCTTGCGGTGCTGATCGGCCCGCAGCGGCCGGGTTTGCCGAGCATTGTTTTGCCGGATGTGCAGGTGCAGGTGGTCGGTGCGCATTGCGGGCAGGAAAACGATCCACTGACATTGCTGGGCAACAAGTTTCAGGTGCGTCCTGCGGAAGATTGTCCGTATTCCCACAGTTTCCTGCGTTTTCTCGACGCCGGACTGGGCAATCACGAGAACGGTCAACGCATGGTCTATTCCTGCAGCGAGACCCTGACCCTGTCGCTGATCACGCAGATGGACGCGGTGGGCATGGTTTCTCGTGAGGCCGCGCAAAAGAACGGCCTGACGATTTTCCCCGGATTCGAGGATTTCCTCGAAGTGCGTCTGGCGGTGAACAACCCGAACCTGTCGGGGCAGGCCCTGAATGACGTGGTCGATCTGCCGCTACATGAACGAGCCGAGCGCAATGTACGCAGCCGTCCCAACCGCCACACTGAGAAAGAGGTTTTTGCTGAAATACGCACATAACAACGTCGGAATGGCTGCATAAAATTCCGGGCGATCGAGCTGTAGGTGCTGATCCTTGATCAACAAGGGTGTCAGGCTGATCGCAGCGACGATCGCCACCGGCAGGTATTCCAGCGCCCGCGCAACGAACGGCGGCCAGTGCTCGGTGTTGACTTGCAGCGGCAGCGCGCGTGGCAGGAAGGTCACGGCCATCATCAGCGCGACCACCAGAATCAGGAACGTTTGGTCAGGCATACACCCACTCCGCAGCCCACAAACGTGGCGATGAAAACGTTGAACGGCGAAGTGCCGACCAGGCTCAGCGCGCCCATGCAGACGACGGCAGCCGCGGCGGCGATGAGTTTGTTGCGGGTGTTGCACAGCGACACCAGCACGTAGAGCATCATCGCAGTCAGTGCGTAGTCGAGCTGATATTTGATCAGGTGCGACGCATATTGCGCGCAGACAGCGCCCAACAATCCGCCCAGCACCCAAGAGGTGTGGCAGAACAGGTTGAAGCCGATCAGGTAACGAATGTTGACCGGCGCGCCGGTGCCCAGCTTGACGCTATGGAACGCAAAGGACTCGTCGGTCAGACCACCGGCGTAAGCCCAGCGCTCCATGCGGCTGAGCCCCAATGCGCGCAAGGCCTTGGCCATGTACACCGACATCAGCATGTGCCGCGCATTGATCAGGAAGGTGGTCAGCACGATGGTGGTCAGCGAAGCGCCGCTGGAGATCAGCGCCAGTGCGGCGAATTGCGAAGCGCCGGCGTAGACGAACAAGCACATCGCCACCGGCAGCCACATCGGCAGCCCGGCGTTGACCGCCATCAGCCCGAACACGAACGACACCGTGAAGTAACCGGCCACCACCGGGCTGGCTTCGGCAAACGTGCGCGATGGCTGATGAGCAGCCATCAGCGGCGCACTGCCGGACGTTTCATTCATAGATCCCTCTCAAATGTCCGCTCGCCGTGGGGTTCGCAAAAACCCTGGGCAGTCCAGAATCGCTTGCCCGCGAGGTTAGCATCGTCGACGAACAGAAACATCCGTAATACACCGACCCGTTTCATGTCGGATGACGCCGCTTCCACCAGCCGCTGGCCGACGCCCTGACTGCGATAGCGTGGGCTGACCGCCAAGTGGTTGATGGTGCCGCGACTACCGAGCATGCCGCCGAGCACCGCACCGACGATTTCGCCTTCAACGTCGAAGGCCAGATAGGCCGTGGTGGTCTTCTGGATCAATACACCGCGCAGGCATTTGGCGTCCTGCCATTCGCAGAACGACACTTCGTCGAACTGCCGGAAGAAGCGCTCCATGCGCTGCGCGTCCTTGGCGGTGGCGCGTCGCAGCACCACCGGCGTCGAGCACTCGACGCCATCGATTGGGGTGATCTGATTAGCGAACAATGTCGAAAGCGGTCCCGGGCCGCGAGAAGGAAATCGCCAGAATCTGCCGGTACGCCATGGCATGCGTGTGGGTGTTGCGCGCCGGAGTCACGTAATGGCGCATGTCGCGATCAAGAAAGTACGTGGTGTCGAGGATTTCCTTGTAGGTGGTCGACGCCAGTTGATGCTCGTGAACATCGTACAAACGGCTTTCCGCGCCCTCGACGTTGTTGCGCCCCCAGAAGTGCACACCACTGAACGGATAGCCGTCGCAGTGAATCCCTTCCGGGGTGATTTCCAGTTGCTTGCCGGGTTTGATCTCGATGCGGATCTGATGAATCTGGCACTGCCAAATCTCATCGTGCAATTCTTCCGGCAACACGCTTTTGTACACTTCAAAATCGGTGTCGATCAGGCTGCGCATTACCGGCGAAGTGATCACTTCATCAGAGAAGTCCTGAAAGTGCCGCACAACACCGCCCACGTAGGCGTTGTTCTCTTTCGACTGCACGTACGCGCGATGCTCGAGTTGCTTCAATTCACGTGTTTTCGGGTTGTACTCAAAGTCGCTGTAACGACGGTAACGCATGCCGGCTTCGGCCTGACCGTAGTAACTGTCTGGCTCCATGTTTTCCCAACTTTTGGTCAGTCTGACGAAGTCGGCAAAATGACCGTAGAGATTGAAGTCACCACCCTGGACGTTGACATATTTGTCGCGCCGTAGCGATTCGCCCACTTCTCTGTTCAAAACGATCATTACCAAATTCTCCGCTGCGTTGAGCGGCCTAATCTATTAGGTGGAGAATTTGCGTCCATGAGAAAGAATTTCAGGCATTTAAAGCCCTGCTTGAAACGGTACTTGAAGACGCTTCAAAACAACTTTTACGTGACAAAAACACGGGTTTTTTACGGTTTTTGCGAAAAAGACGTCGAAAAAAAACCCCGAGCCAGTCGGGGTTTTCTCATGTTTCTTACACCGGATCGTTCATCAGAAGATGTTGATCGGGTAGTCCACGAACACACGCACTTCGTTGCCGCTGCTGTTGTAGTCGGCGGATTTCTGCGACACGCGCAGAATCGAGCTGCGCAGTTTCACGCTAAGGTCTTTCGCCGGACCGCTTTGCACGACGTATTTGACCTGGTTGAAGATCTCACGCTCGGTGCCGCCACTGCTGGTGTCGGTGGTGATGTTGTCGCCACGCACGTAAGCAAAGTTGTAGCTCAGGCCAGGTACGCCAAAGGCACCGAAGTCCAGGCCGTAGCCCAGTTGCCAGCTGCGCTCGTCTTCAGCGTTGAAGTCCGACCAGTACGAGTTGGCCAGGTAAATGGTGTTGCCACCGTCGCCCTGACGACGACCATCGTTCTGATAACCGCCGTACGGATAACCCAGGTTGCTGTCACCGGTACTGCGCTGGTGCGCCACGGTGAACGAGTGCGGGCCGGTGGCGAATGTGGCCGCCAGGCTCCAGATCTTGTTGTCCTGGCCGCCGGTGTTCTTGATGTCGGCATAGGACTTGTCGAGCTTGGTGCGATAGCCGTTGAAGTCCAGGGTCAGGGACTGATCCTTGTCGATCGGGAACACGTAGTTGGCGTTCACGTACTGCTTCTTCATGACGTCTTCAACGTCGGAAGCGTACAACGCCGCCTTGAACTGTTCGGTGAACTGGTAGCTACCGCCCAACACGTTGATCGACTTCAGACCACCGCTGTCACGGCCTTCAGCGCTTTTACGCGATTCGGCGGTGAAACGACCGGCGTCCAGTTGCAGGCCTTTGATCTCTTTGGAGGTGATCAAGGTACCGGTGTAGCTTTCCGGCAGCAGACGCGAGTTGTCGTAGTTCAGCACCGGCAGGGCCGGCATCTGGTCGCCGTAGGTCAGCACGGTGTTGGACACGCGGAATTTGACCGCAGCGCCACCCTTGGACAGGTCGTCAGCCGCATTGCCGCTGTCACCCTGTTTGAAGAAGTCGATACCACCGGCGCCGCTGCGGCCCTTGCCGCCATCCAGACGCAGTGCATACAGACCGAAAGCATCCACACCCACACCCACGGTGCCTTGGGTGAAACCGGACGAAAACGTACCGATGGCCGCTTGGCCCCACTCGGCTTTGTCCGGGTTGCCGTCTTTGTAATCACGATTGATGTAGGCATTGCGCAGCAGCACTTTCAGGCTGCTGTCTTCAACAAAACCCTTGGATTCGGCCTGGCCGTCAGCCATTGCCGAAGTGGCACTCAACATCCCCAGTGCGATCAGACTGATTCGCTTGTTCAACATTTTGTTTTCCTTATTACGGGTTGAAACGCGCTGTGTCGAACGGCTGAAACGGCGCTATTGCACTCTTTTTTCACCCCGAAACAAAAAGACCCGCCCACGGCAAAACCGTGTCGGGCCCTTTTATTATTTTTGAGTCATGGCGGTTGGCCACAGGCGTTGGGCCGAATCGTAGCCGCGCCCTCAATAATGTGTCAATTTCAAGAATCGTCTTTAAATAGGTAAAAATCGTCTAAGAATCGTAAATTTTGCGATAGCGCATTGCTCGGAAATGCGCTCAGCCAGTGAATCCAGTGCGATTACGCACAGCCGTCGATACCGCATTGCGCGGCGGATTGCCCCCGCTCAACCGCGACCACCGCTTGCCCCAACCAGTCGGCGAAAGCCTGTGGTTTGCCAAGCCATGGGCTGATGTCGATCAAGGTGAATTGTCCGTCCCGCTCCAGCGCCAATGTCGGAAATCCCTGGCCGCCCAGTTGTGCCAAGAGTTCGCGGCTGGCTTTTACATGCGCTGTCGTATCAACGGATTTAAACGCAGCCGCAAAGGTGTCCTCGCTGTAGCCCAACTCCCGGGCGAGTTCGAAAAGTACGGATTCATCGGCAATCCGCCGTCCTTCCACGTAATGCGCCGTCTGCAAACGTCCGAGCATCTGCAAACCGCGACCGTCGATGGACTCTGCCGCCATCACCGCCGCGATCGGCGGCGTCGAATCGAAAACCGCCGATTGATCACGCAGCAGACCTTCGAAATACGCTTCGCCAAAGGGTTGTCCGGTGTATTCGGCAATGCGCCGGTCGTGGGGCATGACGTAATCACGCAGTTGCGGCGAAACGCGCTGGCGATTCGCGCCGCTCATCATTCCGCCCGCATGGACAACGACCGGCAACACTTGCTGCGCCGCTTGCACCAGCGGTTTGGCGCCGTAGCACCAGCCGCACAACGGGTCGTAGATGTAATGAAGGATCATGGGAGAACTCCGGCAGCAAAGTAGAAAAATTCGATGCCGGCAGACTATTCCTACGCGTGTTGGGGAAAAACGCCGGAATGGCTCTCAGACTGTTTCGAGAATCGGTCGAATGGATCGACCGGTCAGGATGTATCGAAATCGACATAAATTGAAACAATCTGACAGGGGAACTTCTCAGGAATAAATTACGGGAGCAAATGCAAAGCATTACCATTCGCGCGTTTGAATTTCCTTACCCTTTCGGATGCGCTTTTCCATGCCTGCCCCGTTCCGCCTCACGCCTGTCACCCTTGGATTGTCTGCCTTTCTGTCCAGCGGTTTTGCTTACTCCGCCACCGAACTGCCTGCCACCGCGATCAGCGCCGAAGCACAAGCCGAGGACCCGCGCGTCAAAATCAGCAGCACTGCGACCCGCACCTCGACCCCGGTGCGTTACGTGCCGCAGGCCATCGACTCGATCAAGACCGCGAACGTCGCCGACTACGGCACCAATGACATCGGTGACGCCCTGAGCGGGATTCCCAACGTCAGCAGCAGCGCCGACACGCGCTTCGACAGTCTGCGTATCCGCGGCTTCGACGCCAGCAACGACTTCTATCTGGACGGCATTCGCGACGACAGCCAGTACAAGCGCGACCTGCACAACATCGAACGGGTCGAAGTGCTCAAAGGTCCGGCGGCGGTACTTTACGGCCGTGGCAGCCAGGGCGGGATCGTCAACCGCGTGAGCAAGCTGCCCGAGTTCGGCCGTCGTTCGACCATCGAAGCCCAAGGCGGCAGCGACGACCTGCGCAGCCTGTACGCCGACCTCAGCACCGACCCCAGCGAAAACCTCAGCCTGCGCCTGAACATGGGCAACATGGATGAAAACAGCTTCCGCGACGGCGTCAGCGGCAACCGCCAGCTGTTCGCGCCGTCGATGAGCTGGCAACTGACCCCAGACTTGAACTGGCTGGTGCAATACGAATACAGCCGCTACAACCGCACACCGGATCGCGGCATTCCCGGTGTGAATGGCCGCCCGGCGGATGTCGGTCGCGACACCACCTACGGCAACGATCACGATTTCATCGACGACAAGGCGCAGTCCCTGCGCTCGAAACTCACCTACGAGATCAACGACAACTGGCAGCTGCGCCAGACCCTCGGCGTGTTCAAGCTCGACAGCGATTTCGACAACACCTACCTGACCAGCTTCGATCCGAAAACCAACAAGGTCGCGCGCCAGCACTGGCAGCAGGATCTGACCACCCGCAACGTCTACAACAACCTCGAACTGGAAGGTGGTTTCGATACCTTTGGCCTTGAGCATCGCCTGTTGACCGGCGTCGAGATCGGCAGCCAGCGCCGCGATCCGAAGTTGTACAACGCCGCGACTGGCAAGACCCCAGGCGCACAACCGGTGCCATCGCTCGACCTGTTCAACCCCAACCGCGATCTCCGTCACACCGGCAGCATGCAGGTGTTCAGCGACAGCCACACCGAAGTCGAAAGCCGCGCGGTGTACGTGCAGGATCAGTTGCGTCTGAACGATCAATGGCAACTGCTGGCCGGCTTGCGCTACGACACGTTCGATATCGAGTCGACCAACCAGCTCAAGAACCTCACTGAGGATCGCGACAGCCACAGCACCAGTCCACGCTTCGGGATTGTCTGGACGCCGCTGCAGAATCATTCGTTCTATGCCTCGTGGTCGAAGACCTTCTCGCCCGTTGGCGGCGGCCTGATCGGCATCACCCCGGGGGCTGCCGGTAATAGCAACGACTTGAGTCCGGAGCTGACCAAACAGAAAGAAATCGGCGTGAAAAGCGACTGGCTGGATGATCGCTTGAGCACCACGCTGGCGGTCTACGACCTGGAACTCTACAACCGCCGCACCAGCGACCCGAACGATCCGACCCTGACCGTCATGACCGGTCTTCAGCGCTCACGGGGTGTGGAGCTGACCGCCATCGGCAAACTGGTCGGCAACTGGTACATGCGCGGTGGCGTCGGCGTGCAGGACACCACCATCGAAAAGGATAACAACGGCCTGGAAGGCAAACGCGTCAACAACGTGGCCAAACACAACGGCAGCCTGTTTCTGACCTGGAAACCGGAGATGGGCTGGTACGGCGAAACCGGTCTGACCCTGGTCGGCCAGCGTTATGCCGACAACGCCAACACCACCGTGCTGCCGGGTTACGGCCGCTGGGATGCGCTGGTCGGCTATCGTTTCAAGGACTGGGACTTGCGCGCGGCACTGAACAACATCACCGACCGCGAGTATTACGCCTCGGCCACTAGCCAATATCAGATCCAGCCAGGCGCACCGCGCAGCGTGGTGATGACCGGTACTTACAGCTTCTGATTTCACACAAATCCTGTGGGAGGGGGCTTGCTCCCGAAGGCGTCGAATCAGGCAACATCATCGTCACTGACTTACCGCATTCGGGAGCAAGCCCCCTCCCACAGGTTCAATGTTCGCAATGGTTTCCATCGTGCATAAAAAAGCGCCGCCATCCCGGCAGCGCTTTTACCAATCCCTGTTGTTTTTCTTATCCTTCCATCACAGCCCATAACGCTTCCAGTTCGGCCTCGCTGAACAGGCCAGCGGGGTAGCGCTCGATCATCATCCGGCGCGGATCAGGTTCCCTGATCTGACGCGTTCCATTGGACTTCAAAAAGTGCGCGACAATCTGGAGCGATTCGCCGTTGACGGCCATGGGATGCAAAGTCCGCTCGCTGACTACGTTCACTTCGGCGTTCATTTCAGCGCTCTCTCCCCGTTCGTGAGCGGCTACGTTATCCAAGGTATATGACAGAACTGTTGAAGTTCCCCCCTCTCCCTAGTGCACTTTGTCCGATACAAGAGCTATGCCAAGGTTTCCGATTTGTCGACAGGCGGATACAAACAAGCCCGCGGTCCAACAGGGCCGCGGGCTTGTTTGAATGTGTAGCAAGCTAATCTTTGCCTGGCCGATTTATGAATCAACTCAAGCTGTTACGTCTCAACTCACTCTTTGTGCGGGGCTGGCTGCTGTTGGGTAAGGCAGTGGATATTGCCGCCGCCCAGTAACAGTTCACGGCCCGGCACCATTACCACTTCATGCTGCGGGAACAGCTTCTGCAGGATTTCCCGCGCAGGCGCGTCCATCGGATCGTCGAAGCTCGGCGCGATGATGCCGCCGTTGACGATCAGGAAGTTCACGTAGGAACCGGCCAGGCGCACGGAAGGGTTGCGCTCCTGCGTACCGTCGACCGGATCGACACCGGCGCACTCTTCTTCGGTCGCATACAGCGGCCCCGGAATCGGCATCTTGTGCACCGTGAACGGGCGCCCCTTGGCGTCGGTGCTGCTTTGCAGCACGTTCATCGCCGCCTGGCAGCGCGGGTAGTTCGGATCCTGCGGATCGTCGGTCCACGCCAGCAGCACTTCGCCCGGGCGCACGTAGCAGCAGAAGTTATCCACATGACCGTCGGTTTCGTCGTTGAACAGACCATCCGGCAGCCAGATGATCTTATCCACAGACAGATTGTCGCGCAGCACCGCTTCGATCTCTTCGCGGCCCAGGTGCGGGTTGCGGTTGTGATTGAGCAGGCACTCTTCAGTAGTGATCAGCGTACCTTCGCCGTCGACGTGAATCGAACCGCCTTCAAGCACAAAACCTTCGGTGCGATAACGCGGGCTGCGCTCGATTTCGAGAATCTTGCCACCGACCTGCGAATCACGATTCCACGGCGAATACAGACCGCCTTCAAAACCACCCCATGAGTTGAAGTCCCAGTTCACACCGCGCACTTCGCCGCTGTTGTTGATGACGAACGTCGGGCCGGTGTCACGCACCCAGGCGTCATCGCTGGACATCTCGACCACACGGATATTCGGCACATCGAGGCGCGCACGGGCGTTTTCGTACTGACCGGCCGACACGGCAACCGTCACCGGTTCAAAACGGGCGATGGCCTTGGCCACTGCAACATGCGCGGCCTGCGCCGGCTTGCCACCCAGGCGCCAGTTGTCCGGACGCTCGGGCCAGATCATCCAGATCTGGGTCTGCGGCGCCCACTCGGCCGGCATGTAGAAGCCATCGTCACGCGGGGTACTTTTCAAAGTGGTCATCGGAACAGGACTCCAGGGAACCGTCGAAGGGTTGCAAAGCAATGGCGACTTTATAACCGATAAATATCGTATTTTAAATGCTTTAAAATGACGCTCGTCTAAAAAAAACAGTTAAATACCGATACAAATCGAATTAGCACTGAACCCATGTGGGAGCGGGCTTGCTCGCGAAGGCGGCACATCCGTCGATATCAACTTTGAATGAAGAACCGTATTCGCGAGCAAGCCCGCTCCCACAAAAGCAGCGTTTACAGACCTTCTTCGAGCACGCGATCCAGCATGTCGACAAAGAAGTCGACGCTGCGGCGCGAGGTGACCATCGGCGGTTTGATCTTGAGAATGTTCAGGTCATCCCCGGTCGGTTGCATGAAGATCCCCAGCTCGCGCAGGCGATCGCACAACAACGTGGTCTCCTCGGTGGCCGGCTCCAGCGTCTCGCGGTTGCGGATCAGCTCCACCCCCAGATAGAACCCGGAACCATGTACCGCGCCCACCAGCGGGTGTTTATCGATCAACGCCTCCAGCCGCGTCTTGAAATGCCCGCCAACCACCTGGGCGTTTTCCCAGAGCTTTTCTTCTTCCATCACATCCAGCACCGCCATACCGACCTGGCAGCTCACCGGACTGCCGCCGGCCGACGAGAAGAAATAGCCTTCAGCTTCCAGCGCCTCGGCGATTTCCCGACGCGTAATAACGGCGCCGAGCGGCTGGCCGTTGCCCATGCCCTTGGCCATGGTGATGATGTCCGGCACCACGCCCTGCTCTTCGAAGCCCCAGAAAAAGTGGCCCATGCGCCCGTAACCGACCTGGACTTCGTCGGCGATGCACACCCCGCCCTGGGCCCGCACCAATGCGTAAACCTGCTTCAGATAACCGGGCGGCAGGGAAATCCCGCCGGCGTTGCCGTACACCGGTTCACAGATGAAACCGGCCAATTGGCGATCCTGCGCGGCGATATGCGCCAGTTGCGCTTCGACGCTGCGCACATAGTCCGGCGCCGAATCGAGGCCGCGAAACTCGCCACGGTAGGTATTCGGCGCGGCCACCGGGTGCACCCAGTCCGGGCGGCTTTCCAGCGCGCGCGGGTTGTCGGCAACCGAGGTCGACACCGCATCGGCCCCGACCGTCCAGCCGTGATAAGCCTCCAGCACGCTGAGCATGTCGCGCCCGCCGCTGTAGGCCCACGCCAGACGGATCGCCAGGTCGTTGGCCTCGCTGCCACTGTTGACCAGAAACACCCGATCCATACCTTCCGGCGCCAGCTTCAGCAAGCGTTCGGAGAACTGCGCCACGGCTGCATAGTTGAAGCGCGAGTTGGTGTTGAGCAGCGACCACTGTCGCGCCGCCACTTGGGCCATGCGCGGATGACCATGGCCGAGCACTGCAACGTTGTTGAGCATGTCGAGGTAGGAACGGCCCTGCATGTCGATCAGGTGATTGCGCCAGCCGCGCTCGATGCGCGGCGGGTCGACGTAATAATGTTTTTGCGTGCGGGCGAAACTGGCGTCGCGTCGTTCGAGCAAGGTTTTCGCATCTAGCTCCGGTTCGGCATCGCAGGCCAGACCCAGCAAAGTGGCTGGCGATGGACACAGGGCCTGCCACGCTGCAGCGCGCGCAGGACTGCAGAACAATGGCGCATCCAGCGATGCAACGCGGCTCAACTGTACCTTCAACGGACCGTCGACCGAACCCAGCACCTGACCTTTGACCAGCGCCGCGCCGCTGTGCAGCGAGGCGTTCACGCCCCTCAGCCGCACGCTGAGCTGCGGTCCGTCGAGTTGCAACACACCATCCGCCGCGTGATGCAGCACACCGGCAAACGGCGCTTCCACCGCCGAGCCCTGCGGCACGCGCAACTCAACGTGCAGCGGGAACGTCTCCGGTTCGACCGCGCTGTCCACTCGCGTCTGCGACAAGCGGTATTGCCCGTAACGACTCGCTGCCAGCCCATGCGTGGCAGCGGCTTCAGTCAGCAGTCGTTGATCGATACCCTCCTGCTCCCAGTTGCCTGCCTCGAAATGCGGACTCAGGACACCAAGGTCGATCAGCGCAAATTCGCGCCCGACCAACTCCGGCAGCAGCGGTGCGAAGCCTTCACTGCCGATGGCTGGAAGAGACTGGCCGACAGACGTGAGGATCGCCGCCTCCATCAATGCCAGCGGCACCGAAGTCGCCACGTGGAAAATTTCCCATTCGTGACCAAGGTTGTCACGGCTGTAAGTGTTGCCCGGATCGATGCTGACCTGCTGCTCGCCACTGAGCACCAGCACCGCCGCCCGCGCCACGATCAACGGCCACAACGCCAACAGCTCTTCATGTTGCAGCGGATTGACCGCGTGATAGGCCTGCACCGCCGGCAGAATCACAAACGGATCACCGCCGGCATGGTGCAGCAGCGCCGCGCACGTCACCGACAGATCGGTGATACGCCAGGTGCGGACCAGATCACCGAAGTCGATCACGCCCTGCAATTGCCAATGACGCTTGGCATCGCGTTGCCAGACAGCGTTATCGTCGGTGATGTCCATGTGGATCGCCTGCACCGGCAGCTTGTCCTGCAACGGCTGCAAGCGACGTTCGGCCTGTTCGGCGGCTTGCGCGATCAAGGCGCGCTGGCGCTCATCCTGAATCACCGGCAGCAGATGGCTGATCAGCGCACTGGCGTGGCGGGCGTCCCATTGCAGCGTGCGCTGCAGGCCCGGGTGATCGAAGCCGGCCAGGGCCAGGTCCATCTCGCCACACAACCGACCGAATCCGGCCACCACGTCATGGCCCAAATGCTCAAGATGGGTCAGCGGCTGACCTTCGATGTAGTCCAGCAACCGCACGTGCACCGGCTCGCCGTCGGTTTCCAGCGACAGCAGATCCTCACCATTACTGGCCGGGATCACTCTGGGCACGTGCACCGACGAGTGCTCGGCAAGGTACTTGAGGCCTGCATGCTGAGCCTGCAACTCAACAAGTGCATAATCGCCGCGGCAGATTTTCAGGACAAAGCGCCCACGCTCACTGTCGACCCGATAATTCAGGTCCTGCTGACTGCCCAGCGCCTGTAGCGTGCCGCTGAGCCCGTAATGCTCGGCCAACCACTGCCGGGCCTGCGCTTCAGAAACCTGCGGGCTGGGCAAACTGGCGCGATGAATCAACGTGGCGAGCGGCATGGGACGACCCCTGAGATTTTATTAGGTGCCTATATCGCCATTGCTGCAGTGGATGCGCAACCCCCGACCGGAGATATTCAAGCGCTCGCATCCGCCGGCACTTTGCGCAAGAATGTCGGCCATTCACCCCTATCTGGAAAAACCTCATGAATGTAATCACCACCGATCTGCCCGGTGTTCTGATCATCGAACCCAAGGTATTTGGTGACGAGCGCGGCTTCTTCTACGAGAGTTTCAATGCCAAGGCGTTCCAGGATGCGACGGGGCTCGACACCCGGTTTGTTCAAGACAACCATTCGCGCTCGCAGAAAGGCGTGCTGCGCGGCCTGCATTACCAGCTGCAAAATACCCAGGGCAAACTGGTTCGGGTGACCGCCGGCGAAGTGCTTGATGTAGCCGTGGACATCCGTCGCAGCTCGCCGCACTTCGGCAAGTGGGTTGCTGTACGCCTGTCGGCCGAGAACCACCGTCAACTGTGGGTTCCGGAAGGCTTTGCCCATGGTTTCGTGGTGCTGAGCGAGTTCGCCGAATTCCTCTACAAGACCACCAACTACTACGATCCATCGTCCGAACGCAGCATTCGCTGGGACGATCCTGCTTTGGGCATCGACTGGCAACTGGACGAAGCGCCGAAGCTGTCGGCCAAGGATCAGGTCGGTGCCTTGCTCAAGGACGCTGACGTCTTCGCCTGAGCCTAGGCATAATGCGCCTGTCACTACAGGCGCATTCGGCTCATGAAACCTACCCTTCCCCGCAGACCCCGCTGGCGCAGCCTCGCCCTGCTGGCGCTGTGTCTGGCGCCGCTGCTGTGGCCGCTGGAGCATCTGGCCGAGCGCTATTACCGCAGCGAACTGGCCGGGCAAAACCGCCAGACCCTCGACCTCTACGTCGCCAACCTGCTGGGCACCCTGCACCGTTATGAAGTGTTGCCGCAGATTCTCGGCGACCTGCCGGCCCTGCGCGCCGTACTCGGGGCGCCGGACGACGGCGTCACCCAAGGCAATGCCAACCGCCTGCTGAAAAACATTGCCGCACAAACTGGCGCCGAAGTCATGTACCTGATGGACACCAGCGGCCAGACCCTGGCGGCGTCGAACTGGGACAAACATGACAGCTTTGTCGGACGCAATTTCGCTTTCCGTCCGTATTTCAGCGAAGCCATGGCTGGGCGTCTGGGGCGTTTCTTCGGCCTCGGCACCACGTCGGCCAAACGCGGTTATTTCTTCGCCGCCGCAGTGCGCAACGGCGAAAAAATCATCGGCGTGCTGGTGATCAAAGTCGACCTCGATCACACCGAAAGCCTGTGGGGCAAAACCCCGGAACAACTGTTGGTGACAGACCACAACGGCGTGGTGATTCTCACCTCGCGCCCGGAATGGCGCTTTCGTTCAACCCGCATTTTGAGCGACACCGAGCGCTCGGCAATCACCGCCATCCTGCCTTATCCGACCCGCGAGCCACGTCCGCTGAACCTCAGCGACAGCGCCTGGCTGACCCAAACCGTCGATATCGCCGAAACCGGCTGGAGCGTCAGTATTCTTGCCCCGCGCACGCTGATAGATCGTCCGGTGCGCACCGTGGTCGCAATCGGCGGCGCCACGCTGTTGGTGGTGATGCTGTTGCTGGGGCTGATGATGCAGCGTCGCCGGCATTATCTGGAACGCATCGCCTTCGAGGCCAAGGCCCGGCGTGAACTGGAAGGTCGGGTGGCCGAGCGGACCAGCGATCTGGAAGGCCTCAACCGCCGACTCAAGCAGGAAGTGCTGGAGCGCGAACAGGCCCAGCAGGAACTGGTGCGCGCTCAGGACGATCTGGTCCAGGCCGGCAAACTCTCGGCGCTAGGCACGATGTCGGCGAGTATCAGCCACGAACTCAATCAGCCGCTGGCGGCGATTCGCAGTTACGCGGAAAACGCCGAAGTACTGCTCGATCATCAACGCACCGACGACGCCCGTGGCAACCTCAAACTGATCAGCGAGCTGACCGGGCGCATGGCCTCGATCATCGCCCACCTACGTGCCTTCGCCCGCCGCGACCGCCATGCCCCGGAAAGCGTGGCCCTGCAACCGGCGCTGGACGATGCGCTGGCATTGCTGGCCAAACGGCGCCGCAGCATGGAAGTCGAACTGATCCGCGACCTGCCCGCCGCCACGCTGTGGGTCGAGGCCGGGGAAACCCGTTTGCGTCAGGTGCTCGGCAATCTGCTGGCCAACGCCCTCGATGCGCTGACCGAAAAAGGCCCGCCGCGCAAACTGTGGCTGAGTGCCGAATCCACGGCCGAGGGCGTCAATCTGTACATTCGCGACAACGGCCCGGGCTTTTGCATGGAAGCCCTCGGCCGCGCCAGCGAGCCCTTCTACACCACCAAGACCCGCACTCAGGGCCTTGGCCTGGGGCTGGCCATCTGTGAAACCCTGATGCGCGCCTTCGGCGGTGAACTGTCGTTCGCCAACCACAAGCAAGGTGGCGCCTTGATCACCCTGCGGCTGCGCGCCGGTGCGCCCGGGGTCAGCCTGCAACCGTCCGAGGATCGAAGTGCATGACCATCGACAATCGCATTCAGGTGGTGTTGATCGACGACGATCCGCACCTGCGTCAGGCCCTCGGCCAGACCCTGGACCTGGCCGGGCTGAAAATCCTTCCGCTGTCCGAAGCCAAAGGTCTGGCCGGGCAACTGGAGCGTGACTGGCCCGGCGTGGTGGTCAGCGACATCCGCATGCCGGGCATGGACGGCCTGGAGCTATTAAGCGAATTGCACGCTCAGGATCCGGAGCTGCCGGTGCTGCTGATCACCGGCCACGGCGACGTGCCGTTGGCGGTGCAGGCGATGCGTGCCGGCGCCTATGACTTTCTGGAAAAACCGTTCGCCAGCGACGCGCTGCTCGACAGCGTGCGCCGCGCCTTGGCCCTGCGCCGGCTGGTACTGGACAACCGCAGCTTGCGTCTGGCCCTGAGCGATCGCAACGAACTGAGCGCGCGACTGGTCGGCCACTCGGCGCCGATGCTGCGCCTGCGCGAGCAGATCGGCGCGCTGGCGGCGACCAAGGCGGACGTGCTGATCCTCGGTGAAACCGGCGCTGGCAAAGAGGTCGTGGCCCGTGCGCTGCACGATTTGTCGAGCCGGCGCAACGGCCCGTTCGTGGCGATCAACGCCGGGGCACTGGCCGAATCGGTGGTCGAAAGCGAGCTGTTCGGGCATGAGCCGGGCGCGTTCACCGGCGCGCAGAAACGCCGGATCGGCAAGTTCGAATTCGCCAACGGCGGCACGCTGTTCCTCGATGAAATCGAAAGCATGAGCATGGACGTGCAAGTGAAACTGCTGCGCATGCTGCAAGAGCGCGTGGTCGAACGTCTGGGTGGCAATCAGTTGATCCCGCTGGACATCCGCGTCATCGCCGCGACCAAGGAAGACCTGCGTCAGGCTGCCGATCAAGGGCGTTTTCGCGCCGACTTGTACTATCGATTGAACGTTGCACCGCTGCGCATTCCGCCACTGCGCGAACGCGGCGAAGATGCGCTGGTGCTGTTCCAGCATTACGCCGACGAAGCCAGCGCCCGACATGGCTTGCCACCGCATGAACTGCAGCCGGCGCAACGCGCCTTGCTGTTGCGCCACACCTGGCCGGGCAACGTGCGCGAACTGCAGAACGCTGCCGAGCGCTTCGCCCTCGGTCTGGAACTGGCGCTGGATAACAGTGGAAGTGAAGGCGGCGGCACCGCTGTGGAAGTCATCAGTGGTGGCCTGAGCGAGCAAGTGGAAAACTTCGAGAAGTCGTTGATTGCCGCCGAGCTGGCGCGCTCGCACAGTTCGGTGCGCAGCCTCGCCGAAGCCCTGGGTATTCCGCGCAAGACCCTGCACGACAAACTGCGCAAGCACGGCTTGAATTTCGCCGACAGTAACGCCCATGGAGACGAAGCCGAATGAGCCGCGACAGTCACTATCTGGAATCGGTGCTGCATCACGACATTCCCCTGACCCGCGAGATGGGCCTCAAGGTCCTCGCCTGGCACGAGCAGCAGTTGAGTTTGCACTTGCCGCTGGAGCCGAACGTCAATCACAAAAGCACCATGTTCGGCGGCAGTCTCTACTGCGGCGCAGTGCTGGCGGGCTGGGGCTGGCTGCATTTGCGCCTGAAGGAAGAAGGCATCGACGACGGGCACATCGTGATTCAGGAAGGCCAGATCAGTTATCCGCTGCCCGTGACCGGTGATGCCACAGCGATTTGTCCGCCACCGGAAGCGGCGGTCTGGAAGAAGTTTCTGGCGATGTATCAGCGTTATGGGCGGGCACGATTGACGCTCAATACGCGAATCGTCAACGCCGACAGCGATGAGAATGCAGTGACGTTCAGCGGCCAGTACGTTCTGCACCGCTGAGTCTTCGTGATGCAGCGATCATTTGTGGCGAGGGGATTTATCCCCGATCGACTGCGCAGCAGTCGCAATTCATGTCGTACGTAGAGTGGGGCCGCTACGCGGCCCATCGGGGATAAATCCCCTCACTACAATGCGATGTGCAGGACTCAGGAGCGAGCCAGCTCCAACAGTCTTGAACGCCACGCCGCTTTCGCCGGCAACGCCAGAAAGAACGCATTGAGCAGTGATTCCCGCGCCGGATAACAGAACGCTTCGCCCTGCAGATCCAACACTTCGCCGCCAGCACCTTCGAGCACGCCCTGCGCCGCAGCGGTGTCCCATTGCGACGTCGGCGCCAGTCTTGGGTAGCAATCCGCCGCTCCTTCGGCAAGCAGACAAAACTTCAACGAACTGCCGATGTTTGCCAGTTGCAACTCGCCCAGACTGGCGCTCAAACCGGCGAGCAGACGTTCCTGCTCCGGACTGGAGTGTCGACGGCTCGCCACCACGGTGAACGCTTCACCGGGCGCGAGCACCTCACGCACCTCAATCGCCACCGGCGAACCACCGTTGTCCCCACGCCACGCGCCGAGACCGGCTCCGCCGACATAGAATCGGCCATTGGTCGGCATCGTCACCACGCCAAACACCACCCGCCCGTTTTCGATGAGGGCGATGTTCACGGTAAATTCTTCACTGCCGCTGATGAACTCCTTGGTGCCATCCAGCGGATCCACCAGCCACCAGCGCTGCCACCCGGCGCGCACGCTCTGCGGAATGTTGGCGTCTTCCTCGGACAGAATCGGAATACTGGAGTCCAGCGCGGTCAGCCCGGCGACGATGACATGGTGCGCGGCCATGTCCGCTGCGGTCACCGGTGAATCATCGGACTTGGCGGTGACCTCCACGCCAGAGCGCCAGAACGGCAGAATCGCCTCGCCAGCCTGCAATGCCAGCTCAACCACTGGCGCCATCAAAGGATGGGAAAACTTCATCGACATCTCACTCATGACTGAAAGAACCCGCGCTGCGTCAGCAGATCACGCGCCAGATACAGCGCCGCCAGGGCACGGCCTTCGGTAAATTGCGGGTTTTGCGCCAGCGCCGCCAGTTCACGCAGGTTGACCTTGTCGACGCGCATCGGCTCCGGCTCGTCGCCCTCCAGACGCTCCTCGTACAAATCGGTGGCCAGCACCACCTGGATCTTTTGGCTCATGTAACCGGGCGACAGCGACAACTCGGTCAGATGCTCCAGTTGGCGCGCACCGAAACCGGCCTCTTCCTTGAGCTCGCGCTCGGCCGCTGCCAGTACATCCTCGCCCGGCTCGATCAGGCCTTTGGGCAGGGACAGTTCGTATTCGTCGGTGCCGCCGCAGTATTCCTCGACCAGCACCGCGTGTTCGCTGTCGAACATCGCCACAATCATCACCGCGCCATAACCCGCGCCTTTGCCGACCAGACGCTCGTAGGTGCGCTCCACGCCATTGGAAAAACGCAGCTTCAGTTCTTCGACGCAAAACAGACGACTGGTGGCGACAATCTCGCGGGCGAGTACAGTGGGTTTCTGGCGCATGCAAAGCTCCTTGGCGTGAACGCGCTACTATAACGCGGCTTTCCCGATTGTTTGTGTCGGATATCTTTCTACCGCTCGAGACGTTGCCATGCCTTCTTTACCGTGGTCTGACATCGATACCGTCCTGCTGGACATGGACGGTACGTTGCTGGATCTGCACTTCGACAACCATTTCTGGCTGGAACACCTGCCGCAACGCTACGCCGAACTGCACGGGGTGAGCCGGGCCATGGCCGACATGGAGTTGCAGCCGCTGTTCGAGCGCCATGCCGGGCAACTGCAGTGGTACTGCCTGGATTTCTGGAGTGCCGAACTGAAGCTCTCGGTGCGCGAGCTGAAACTGGAAACCGCGCACCTGATCGCGCTGCGCCCGGATGCCGACACCTTTCTGCAGGCGATCAAAAAAGCCGGCAAACGGGTGATCATGATCACCAACGCCCACCGCGATTCGCTCTCACTGAAACTGGAGCGGATCGAACTGGCGCCGTATTTCGAACGGCTGATCAGCTCGCACGATTACGGTTTCCCCAAAGAGAGTCCGCAGTTCTGGGATGCCTTGCAGGCGGATATCGATTTTGATCCGGCACGCAGTCTGTTCATCGACGATACGTTGCCGATTCTGCGTAGTGCGCGGGAATTTGGTGTGACGCATTTGTTGGCGGTGAAAGAGCCGGATAGCCGCAAGGGGCCGAAGGACACGGCTGAGTTTGCGGCGGTTGAAGACTACCGCGATTTGATGCGGGGTCTCTGATTTCCTGCAGGAGCTGCCGAAGGCTGCGATCTCTTGACTTTGATTGTTTAAAAAACAAGATCAAAAGATCGCAGCCTTCGGCAGCTCCTACAGGGGTTGTGAGTTATTCCGGGATACGCAGGGTCTGGCCCGGGTAGATTTTGTTTACATCCTTGAGCATTGGTTTGTTGGCCTCAAAGATCTTGTTGTACTGATTGGCGTTGCCATACACCGCGAGGGAAATCGCACTGAGGGTGTCGCCTTTTTTCACCACGACAAAACGTGCGGCAGCCACAACCGGCCCGGTCACGGTGATCTGATCATCAACACTGCCCACGCCTTCGATGTTACCCACCGCCAGCAGAATTTTTTCCTTCTCCTCCTGACTTGCAACTTCACCGGTGACCGTCACCTTGTCACCGTCCACGGTTGCCTGAACATTCGGGTTGCCCAACCCGACCTTGCTGATATGTTCCTTCAACTGTTCGCTGGCATTGGCATTACCTGGGGTCAGCAGGTCGATCAGCTTTTCACCGGCCTCTTTCACAAAGCTCAACAGACTCATAGCGCACACTCCTTGATTGGGATTCCAGACGTCCAAGCCTAGACCACACCAGACCAACCCGGTTCCGGGCCGACCAATGACCCGGCAGCCGCTTGATCGACGCCATCTATCAATAGATCGACAGTACCGATTAGACGCGACAAGTTGCCGCGCCTAGTCTTAGCGTTGATCAATCCGTCGGTGATGCCATGAACGCCAAGCGCCCAACTTGCGCGGCGCCTGCACTCGAAACGCCCGCGCCCGCCGCCAGCCAGACCTACAGCTATAGCGATCTGCCCCTTGTGGAATCGGCCAGCACCGCGCTTGCCGAGGAAGTTGCGTTGGCGATCGCCTACAACGGCATCAGTCAGGCGGTGATGCTGGTGACGCCGACGGATCTGGAAGATTTCATCGTCGGTTTCAGCCTCGGCAGCGGCATCATCGAAGACGCCAGCGACATTTATGACCTGCAACTGACCGGCGCGGGCTCGGCGCAATACGCGCAGGTGACCATCGCCAACCGCGCGTTCTGGAACCTCAAGCAACAGCGCCGACAACTGGCCGGCACCAGCGGTTGCGGGCTGTGCGGCGTTGAAGCCGTCGAGCAAGCGTTGCCCGATCTGAACGTCCTGCCAGGTGCACCGTTACCGCCCGCTGCCTGGCTCGACGGTCTGCGCCAGCGCATCGGCGCGTTCCAGCCGCTCGGTCAGCACTGCGGCGCGGTCCACGCGGCGGTGTTCATGAACGCCAGCGGTGAATTGCTGCTGGGCCGTGAAGACATCGGCCGGCACAACGCCCTCGACAAACTGATTGGCGGGCTGATCCGCCAGAAGATTTCCACAGAGGGTGGGCTGGCGATTGTCACCAGCCGTTGCAGTCTCGAATTGATCCAGAAAGTTTTACGCGCCGGCATCCAGACTCTGGTCAGCCTGTCCGCGCCCACGGGCCTTGCCGTGCAATGGGCCCGTCGCCACAACCTCAATCTCATCCACCTGCCGCAGAAGAATGCGCCGCGGGTCTACAGCCCAGCGATGGAGAATCAAGCGTGAGCCAACATCATCAAGCCGACCAGAAACCTGTCCCGCGCTACAAACCTTACAAAGGTGCAGCCGGCGGCTGGGGTGCCCTGATCAGTGTGGCCCAGGCCTGGTTGACCAGCGACAACGCGTTGAAAAACCTGCGCATGATGCTCAAGACCAACCAGAACGGCGGCTTCGACTGCCCGGGCTGCGCCTGGGGCGATTCGCCGGAGAGCGGCATGGTCAAGTTCTGCGAGAACGGCGCCAAAGCGGTGAACTGGGAAGCGACCAAGCGTCGGGTGGACAGCAAATTCTTCGCCAAACACAGCGTCACGTCGTTGCTGGAGCAAAGCGACTACTGGCTTGAATACCAGGGCCGCCTGACCGAGCCGATGGTCTACGACGCCGAGACCGACCGCTACAAACCCATCGCCTGGGACGATGCCTTTGCAATGATCGGCAAACACCTGCAAGCGCTGTCGAGTCCGGATCAAGCCGAGTTCTACACCTCGGGCCGTGCCAGCAACGAAGCGGCGTACCTGTATCAGCTGTTCGTGCGCGCCTACGGCACCAACAACTTCCCGGACTGCTCGAACATGTGCCACGAGGCCAGCGGTGTGGCGTTGGCGCAGAGCGTTGGCGTCGGTAAAGGCACGGTCACCTTCGACGACTTCGAACACGCCGATGCGATTTTCGTCTGGGGCCAGAACCCCGGCACCAACCACCCACGGATGCTCGAACCGTTGCGCGAAGCCGTGAAGCGTGGCGCACAAGTGGTGTGCATCAACCCGCTGAAAGAGCGCGGTCTGGAACGTTTCCAGCATCCACAGCACCCGCTGGAAATGCTCACCAATGGCGACAAGCCGACCAACACCGCGTACTTCCGTCCGGCACTGGGCGGCGACATGGCGGTGCTGCGCGGCATGGCCAAGTTCCTCTTGCAGTGGGAGCGCGATGCGCAGAAGGCCGGCACGCCGGCAGTGTTCGATCATGACTTCCTCAATGCGCACAGCGCCAACGTGCTGGAGTATCTCGGCGTGGTCGATGACACGCCGTGGGAGCAGATCGTCGCGCAGTCCGGCCTGACTCTGGTGGAGATCGAGCAAGCGGCGCGCATGTACGCCAAAGGCAAGAACGTCATCATGTGCTGGGCGATGGGTATCACTCAGCATCGCCATTCGGTGCCGACCATCCAGGAAATCGCCAACCTGATGTTGCTGCGCGGCAACGTCGGCAAACCCGGCGCTGGCCTGTGCCCGGTGCGCGGTCACAGTAACGTGCAGGGCGACCGCACCATGGGCATCAATGAGCGTCCACCGGTGGCGTTCCTCGATTCACTTGAGCGGCGCTTCCAGTTCAAGGTGCCGCGTGACAACGGGCACAACGTGGTCGAGGCGATTCACGCCATGGCCGAGGGCCGCGCCAAGGTCTTCATCGGTCTGGGCGGCAACTTCGCCCAGGCCACGCCGGACAGCCCGCGTACCTTCGCGGCGCTGAGCAATTGCGACCTGACCGTGCAGATCAGCACCAAGCTCAACCGCAGCCACCTGGCCCACGGTAAAGACGCACTGATCCTGCCGTGCCTGGGTCGAACCGACATCGATATCCAGGCCGAAGGCCCGCAAGCGGTCACCGTGGAAGACTCGTTCAGCATGGTTCACGCGTCCAACGGCCAGTTGCAGCCGCTGTCGAACCAGATGCGCTCGGAACCGGCGATCATCGCCGGCATCGCCGCCGCCACGCTGGGCAGCAAACCGGTGGACTGGAACTGGCTGGTGGCCGATTACCGGCGCATCCGCGACCTGATCGCCGATACCATTCCGGGCTTCAAGGACTTCAACGAGAAGGTCAAGAACCCGGGCGGTTTCTACCTCGGCAACAGTGCCGGTGCACGCAAGTGGAACACCCCGTCGGGCCGGGCCAATTTCCGCGCGAACCTGCTGCCCAAGGATCTGGTGCACGAGCGTACCCGCGCCACCGGGCAACTGCCGGATCTGATCCTGCAATCGATGCGCTCCCACGATCAGTACAACACCACGATCTATGGCCTCGACGACCGTTATCGCGGGGTCAAGGGCCAGCGCGATGTGTTGTTCGCCAACGAGGCCGACATCATTCGTCTGGGCTTCCGCCCGGGACAGAAGGCCGACATCGTGTCGATCTGGGACGATGGCCGTGAGCGTCGGGTGAAGGGCTTTACCTTGCTCGCGTTTGATATTCCGGCGGGTCAGGCAGCGGCTTACTACCCGGAAGTGAATCCGCTGGTGCCGCTGGAAAGCACCGGGGATGGCAGCCATACGCCGACGTCGAAGTTCATTGCGATCCGGCTGGAGGCAGCAAGCGAGACTGGGTTGATCATGGCCAAATCTGCGTAAAGCGTTGCCTGGACTGACCCCTTCGCGAGCAAGCCCGCTCCCACATTGGAATGCATTTCAAATGTGGGAGCGGGCTTGCTCGCGAAAGCGGTGGCACATTCAACAAAAATCTTTGTACCCTGCACCCTTCCAACGCCCACAAAAAAGGCCGCTTTTTCTCAAAAGCGGCCTGTCCGAAGTAGCTAAAGACCGGCGAAAACCGCTTAAGTTCCGCATACAAAACAGCAACTTGCATAATTGTATACAAGTCGTGTTATTCGTCGGATTTCGATTGTCAGCCTTGTTACACAGCCTCAGGATCGGCGCCGTCATCCCTTTGAGGCTCCTCTATGAAGTTCTCCTCGATTCTCTTGTTGTCCCTTGGCCTGGTCAGTGGCTTCGCTTCTGCCGGAGGCACCACCGAAGCAGGTGTGGGCGGCGCATTGGGCGGGGTTCTTGGCTCGGTCGTCGGTCAGTCTTTAGGCGGCAGCACAGGTTCAACCATTGGCGCAGCTCTGGGCGGCGCGGGTGGTAGCGCGGTCGGCGCCAACAAACACAGCCGTGGCGAAGCGGCCATTGGCGGTGCGTTGGGCGCAGCCGGCGGTAACGTGGTTGGCCGCAGCATGGGCGGCACCACCGGCAGCCTGATCGGTGCCGCAGCAGGCGGCGGAGCCGGTGGCGCGCTGGGCAACTACATGGGTAACCAGAGCAATGACGAGGGTCGTCATTACGATCGCGGCCGTGACGACCGTCGCTACTATCGCGACCGTCACCCTGGCCGTGGCCACGCTTATGGCCACCGCAAGCATCACCGCTACTATCGCGACTAATCCGTTGCGTTAAGCGCGAAAGCAAAAATCGCAGCCCAAGGGCTGCGATTTTTTTTGCTCTGGTTCAAACCACCAGACGCTCCAGCGCGTCACGCAATCTGCCTGGAATCGGCACCGGCTGATTGCTCGTCCGGTCCACGAATACATGGACAAAACGCCCCGCCGCACACGCCTCGCTTTCACCGACCTTGAACACCGCCAGTTCATATTGCACCGAACTGTTACCCAGCTTGCCGACCCGCAGACCGATCTCGATCAGATCCGGGAAAGCGATCGAGGCGAAATAATCGCAAGATGAACTCACGACAAAACCCACCACCTCGCCGTCGTGGATATCCAGGCCACCGACCTGAATCAGGTAAGTGTTCACGGCAGTATCGAAAAGGCTGTAGTAGGTGACGTTGTTGATGTGGCCATAAGCATCGTTGTCGTGCCAGCGGGTGGTGATCGGCTGGAAATGCGGGTAATCGGCGCGTTGCGCCATGGTGCTGGACATCGGTATCGACTCCTTGAGTTATCTGTCCAGTCTAAAGGTAAAAACCTTTGCCTCGCGCCGCCAGCTCGCCAATCAGTGGCGCCGGCCGCCATTGATCGCCCTGTCGCGTCTCCAGCGCCAGCAAGCGCTTGTGAATGTCCGCCAGCCCCTGATCGTCCGCCCAGGCCATCGGGCCGCCTCTGTTTGCCGGGAAGCCGTAGCCATTGAGGTACACCTGATCGATGTCATGCGCCGATTCGGCAATGCCTTCCTGCAGAATTTTCGCGCCCTCGTTGACCAGCGCCAGAAGGCAGCGCTCGAGGATTTCCTCGGACCCAATCTCGCGGCGCTGAAAGCCGAGGCCTTCGCTAACGCTCAATATCAGCGCATCGACCTCGGGATCATGCTCGGCCTGACGACTGCCCGGCTCGTAGTGGTAGTAACCGTTGCCGGACTTCTGCCCGAAGCGGCCCATCTCGCACAAGCGATTATCCACCTGAACCTCCGGCGCATCCTGCCCCTTGCCGGCCAGTTCGCGCGCGCGCCATTCCAGATCGATGCCCACGACGTCATACATGCGGAACGGTCCCATGGCGAAACCGAAGCCCTGCAAAACCGTATCGACCTGCTGTGGATAAGCGCCCTCGAGCAGCATCTTGCGCGCCTCCAGTACATACGGATGCAACATGCGATTGCCGATAAAACCGTGGCAGTTGCCCGACACCACACTGACCTTGCCCATGCGTTTGCCCAGCACCAGCGCCGCTTCCAGTGCGGCTGGCGACGTCTGCGCGCCACGTACAATTTCCAGCAGTTTCATGATGTGCGCGGGGCTGAAGAAATGCAGGCCGAGCACTTGCGATGGACGTTTTGTTGCAGCGGCAATCGCATCAATATCCAGTGCCGAGGTGTTGCTCGCCAACAACGCCTCAGGCTTGAGCAGGCCATCCAGTTCGCGAAAGATCTTCTGCTTGAGCGCGAGGTTTTCGTACACCGCTTCGATCACCAGGTCGACGTTGCGGATCGCCACATAGTCTGCCGCCGCACTGACACGGGCAATCCGCGCATCGGCCTCGGCCTGGTCGATCCGTCCCTGTCGCACGTTGTGCGCATAGGTATCGGCCACGGTGCCCAGCGCCTGTTCGAGCATCTGTGGATTGTTATCGACCCACTGCACGGCGATGCCGGCATTGGCCAGGCACATGACAATACCGCGGCCCATGGTGCCCGCGCCGATCACGGCAGCTTGCTGAATATCGATGGATGTCTGGCTCATGTTGTTCTCTTGTTGGCGATCCGAAGACAGCCTTCACCATAGTCAGGCACCGGGCGTTTTTGAAGTTTATTACCGTGATGAGCGACATTCAGCGCATGGATACAGGCCGCCATGGCATCACACGCTCCCACAGGGTTTGTATTTACTCGAGCAGATGATTGTCAGCCCAACTGCGGACTTCCGCGTACGGATACTGCTCCAGCGCCGCATACCCCGAGATCGTCCGCGCCTTCAACTTGGTAAACAGCGGCACGCTGATCCCGCACAGAAAACGCGTCAGGCGCTCCGCCGTCGGCACATGGCCGGTGTGCTGTTCGTGCCTGTGGATAAAATCACCGCACAACGCCGCGAAGTTCTTATCCACAAGCGCTGGCAACTCGGGAGGTGCCGGAAGCCGCGCGACATCACCGTGGCATACCGAACAGTGCCCGCAGTGCTCGGGCGCATTGTGGTCGCCGAAGTACTCGGCCAGGCGATAACCCAGGCAGCGCTCAGTGGCGAACAGTTCGAGCATGGCGTGAATCCGCGCGACTTCAGTCTGTTCATGCCGGGTGAAGTACTCGTGCAACTCGGCACTCAGCACAGCGCTGTCGAAATCGCTGTGCAGCACGTTGTAGACCTCGGTCATCTGCTTGCTCTCAAGCTCGACCCAGCCCTTCTCCTGAAAATAATCCAGCGCCGTCACCACCCGATTGCGCTCAGCCGAATACTGCGTGTACATCGCCTCGAAATTCACCGTGGCCCAGGTACGTGCGCGGCTGGAGGTGTGAATGATGGCCGCGACAAACTCCCTGCGCTCTCCCTCGAAACGCTCAAGCAACGCTTCCGGCTCCAGCAGGTATTTGAAACGGTACTCGGCGTAATAGGCATAGCGCGGAGCAATCAGGCCGCGCAGCTCCATTTGCACCAGCAAAGTCTTCAGCGGCAGCGTGCGAATGTTGCTCTGATCCGCCAACGGCCCGAGCAGAAACTCCCACTGTCCTTCAGCTGCGGCAGCCTGCATTTCCTCCAGCACACAACGTATCCCCTCGCGCTCCGGGGTATCGCCGTAGACGAAATTTTCCAGCACGTTGAGGCTGTCGCGGTTGGCCAGCACCAGGCAATCCGACGGCTGTCCGTCCCGTCCGGCGCGACCGATTTCCTGACTGTAGTTCTCGATGGATTTCGGCAGGTCGAAATGCACCACGTTGCGGATATCGCTCTTGTCGATGCCCATGCCGAACGCAATGGTTGCGACTATGCAATTGGACTGCCCGGCCATGAAGCGCTTCTGGATCGCCTCGCGCTGATCGTTGGGCAACCCGGCGTGATAAGCCTCGGCCTGTATGCCGTTGCGCCCCAGATGTTCGGCGATGTGCTCGGCGGTTTTCTGCAGCGTGACGTAGACGATGCTCGGCTGGCTCGGGCGCTCGCTCATCCACTCCACCAGACGTCGGCGTTTGTCCTGGCCGCGCACCGGCTCCACCAGCAGATTGAGATTGGGTCGATAGAAACCGGTGGTCACAACATCCGCTTCGGCGATGGCGAATTTGGTCTGCATGTCGGCGATGACCTTCGGCGTCGCCGTGGCGGTCAGCAGCAGCGTTTGCGGGATGTTGAACTGACGCTGGTAGTCCGGCAGCTTCAGGTAGTCGGGGCGGAAGTTGTGGCCCCACTCCGAGATGCAGTGCGCCTCGTCAATCACCAGCAGCGAGATCGGCACCTGCTGCAAAAAATTGCGAAAACGCTCGTTCTTCAGGCGCTCCACCGAGATCATCAGGATCTTCAATTCACCCGAACGGGCGCGAGCCATCACATCATTGGCGTCATCGCGGCTTTGTGCCGAATCGATGCTGCCGGCACTGATGCCGTGACGCTTGAGAAATGCCAGTTGATCCTGCATCAATGCCAACAGTGGCGAGACCACCAGGGTCAGATGTGGCAGCAACAGTGCCGGTACTTGATAGCACAGCGACTTGCCAGACCCGGTGGGGAAAATCGCTGCCGCCGAGCGCCCGGCCAGTACCGCGCTGATCGCGGCTTCCTGCCCGGGTCGAAACTGTGGATAACCGAAAACCTGTTCCAGGGTGTTGTGCATGCGCTGTCACTCCGTTGACCGCTGTGATGCCAACAGCCTAGCGGGCGATCGCAGCGAGTCGAGAAAAGGCCGGGGTCAATTCAATACGGGATGATACAGCCAATAGCGCAGACAACTCGGTCCACTGCAGGAGCGAGCCTGCTCGCGAAGGGGCACAAAACAGCAATACAAACTTACCCGTTCAGGGACGCAAAACCGCCACTCGCAGTTGCTCGTTCAACACCTGCTCATGCACGCCCTGGCTCTTGCTCGCCCACAACGCATGAGCCGGGCTGATGTCACCGGTGAAGGCCGCCGCCAATTGCCGCAGTTCCGCAACACTGCGCACACGCGGGCAGAACGGCTGCCCGTCACAGTCAACGCTGGCGTTGCGATAGGTGCTCAGCAAACGATCCCACAGACCGTCACGCACCTGCCTGATCGACTTGAGCTGCAGATGCGGCACACCCAGTCGCTGCTCCAGCCCTGCCTCGTCCAGCGCTTCACTGGCGAGCAAGGCCCTGCCGAACATCAACACCTCGGCGCGCGAGGCGGTATCGATGCCAGTCTGGCTGGAGAGCGCATCGGGCCAACCGGTGCGTTCGAGGTCGGCAAACATCCAGCCGTTGCCAGCATCAGACGCCATGGCCAAACGGCAACCACTGGCCCACAGCAATAAAATCGAGGCCATACGTAGCCACTGCATACTCAATTCCCTTTAAGCGCGTATCGGACGTTTGGAAACGTCCTACAGATTCTGGCGCGCACCATACATAGATCTGCCAAGAAACGCCTGTGAATCCTGTGGGAAATTTCTGCGCTAGGGGTTTCACCCCGAAAAAACCGCAAAACCTTGTAGGGCATATGCCCGGCCCTCGGAAAATCCCCTACGAACGGCGTCCATTGCGGCGCTCTTGTGAGTGCTCGCCACGCACTTCTATAGTGGCCGGCGCGACTGACCACTGAATCAGCCCCGCCCGAGTGCCTTTGTAAAGGACAAGCCTCACCATGATTACCCGCTATCGCCCTTTGAAGACTTGCTACAACGAAAATCCCGTATTGGTCATCGATACTCACTCCAGCCATCGCGATCTGCTTGATGCCGCTGACCAGCGACTGCGTGCCGCCAGCGATCTGCTGGAAACTCTTTACTGTTTATGTTTCAAGCAGGCCGACGTGAAAGATATACCTAACATCGTCAATGCTCTTTATTTACTAGTGCAGGATGGCTGTGACTTGCTCGAAGTAGCAAAACATAAACCCCAACAACAGACCGACACTGAAAACAACTAAAATCCAGAAACAACAGAATGCTTTAATAAACAGCCAAAAAAGACCTAAGTTGTTGACTCTTACTTTCACCGAGAGCAACACAATGACTGTTTTAACCATATTTTTCTGCGGCACAGGCTCCAACAAGTTTGATACCACCCATGAAAACTTCTGGAACGGAGAACTGATTTCCACCCTGGCTTCCAATCATTTGGGCCACGAGTTTGCCGAGTGGATCGTGGTAGATGGCCCCGGCAGCGGCAACTTGCAGGCCGATGATCTATTCACCAGGACCAAGGAATACGGCTTGAGCGGAACTCTGTTCGGCAAAGGCTGGGAAGAAAACGTGTTGCACGCGCTCAATATCATCAAGGGCAAGTGCGACTGGCAACGCGAGCAACTGACTGAAGCCGAATACAATCGCCTGAAAGCTGCCGGCATTCCGATCGAAGATGTAAAAGTCGAGGGCTCCTGGTTCTGGCGCAAATATAATTACGGTAATCGCAGCATTACCCAGCAGCAATTACAGGAAGGAATCATCAAAACCCACCGCAAGGATGGTGTTATTCCGACTCAAGTCAATCTCGTCGGTTGGAGCCGGGGCGGCATCAGTTGCCATATGTTGGCCAATGCAATGTTCAAGGACAGTCTGCTGAAAAACATCCCGGTCAATATCTTCGCTCTTGATCCCGTGCCAGGCATTGGTAACTTTCAGGAAGAGCGCGTCAAACTCGCGGGCAATGTCAAAGAGTATGTAGCGTTCTATGCTCGTGACGAACGCTCCAAAGGTTTCAGCTGCGTCATCCCACAGACCGCTACCGGCACTAAAACCTGCATCTATCCTATGGCTGGCCGCCACGCCACCATGGCCGGCAATGCCACCAGCAGCGGCGGCGCCCCGACCGGCGCCAGTGATCTGAAAGCGCTGTCCGAGCCCGGACGCATCGTGCGCCACCTCGCCGAAACCTGCCTCAAACGCTGGGGCGTGCAACTGCAAAAAACGTTGAATCTGACCCAGGCCGATCTGGAAAACCTCACCAACGGCATCGTACGCGATGAGACCAAATACAAACTGATGCACAAACATTCCTACACCTATTTCACCGAACTGGACCAAGGCGAACGCTACGTTTCGCTGGGCAGTAAAGGTGTGCCGTTCAGCAGCGTGAAAGGCGAGATCTACAAGCCGGCGACCGGCCTGGCAACCAGTTTGCTGGATATTTCGGCGTATCAGCATTTGCGTTGAAAAACGATGAAAGACCGGTAGGAACGTCCGATGAAATCTTCATCCCGTTCCTACACGCCACGACTCTTTGTCGCCTATCGCGGCTTGAGGGCACAAATCTATAGTCGTGGCTGTCGCTGGTAAATCAGCGGCTCGGGCTTGGTCACCTGAATGGATCGTGCATACGCGTCCGCTGTATGCTGCCGGCACTCAATTGCCTGCAGTTTATGGTGGCTGTGTTTATTTGAGGATCAACCAAATGAAAACATGGAATCAATTAGCCGCTGATCGCTACTACTCACTCGAATCCAATCTCACCGACACCAAGCCCCTGATCATCGACACAGAGGCCAATCCGCAAGACATCCTCGAATGCGCCGTCCAGCGCCTGCGCGCCTCCAGCGATCTGCTGAAAACCCTCTACTGCCTCAGCTTCAAACAAGCCGACATCGAAGATATCCCCCACATCACTCACGCTCTTTACCTGCTGACCAAAGACGGCTTTGACCTGTTGCAGGTCGCCCAACAACGAATGCTCAACTGGAAAGCTCCAGTCTGAGGTTGAGTGATCAGATCGTTCCCATGTTCGACATGAGAACGATCACTTACCAGTGATCTACTCAAATTCGTTTCGGCGTCACAAATCGGGTTATTGATGATCTACCCTAAAAATGAACAACACGATCTGTCCAGCGATGAGCGTAAAGCACTCAAGGTCTTGATCGAAAAATGGAGATGACCATGAGCAAATTTTTTGATGAGCTGATGGAAAGTGTGCAAGAGATGGACGAGATCGTACGAGGCGAGCGCACACCTTCTCGCGAACTCCATGTTGATGCATTGCAGGTCAAAGAAATTCGTAAAGCTACCGGTTTGACCCAGGCCAAATTTGCGGCACTGATCGACGTCCAACTCGGCACTCTACGAAATTGGGAACAGGGTCGTCGCGAGCCAACCGGGCCGGCAAAAGCTTTGCTCAAGGCCATTCATAACGACCCGGTTCATGTTTTGATTGCATTGGCTCATTGAGAAAATGAACACCCACAAAAAAGCCGCCCCTAAGAGGCGGCTTTTTCATTCACCAGAACTAAATCTTACAACTTAGGCCCGGCAGCCTTGATCGCATCGCTCACTTCGAACTTCTTGAAGTTCTCGATGAACAGACCGGCCAGCGCCTTGGCCGCTTCGTCGTAGGCAGCTTTGTCAGCCCAGGTGTTGCGTGGGTTGAGCAGGTTGGTTTCAACGCCCGGTACGGCCAGTGGCACGTCGAGGTTGATGGTGTCCAGGTGCTCGGTGGCAGCACCGATCAGCGCGCCGCTCTGGATCGCTGCGATCACCGCACGGGTGGTCGGGATGTTGAAGCGTTTGCCGACGCCGTAGCCACCGCCGGTCCAGCCGGTGTTGACCAGGTAGACCTTGGAGCCGAAGCCGCGGATGCGCTTGATCAGCAGTTCAGCGTATTCGCCAGCCGGACGCGGGAAGAACGGTGCGCCGAAGCAGGTGGAGAAGGTCGACTTGATGCCGCTGCCCGAACCCATTTCAGTCGAGCCCACCAGCGCGGTGTAGCCGGACAGGAAGTGGTAGGCCGCTTGTTCTTCGTTGAGGATCGACACTGGCGGCAACACGCCGGTCAGGTCGCAGGTCAGGAAGATCACCGCGTTTGGCTCGCCGCCCAGGTTCTTCTCGGAACGCTTGGCAACGTGCTCCAGCGGGTAGGCCGCGCGGCTGTTCTGGGTCAGGCTGACATCGGCGTAGTCAGCGTGCTTGGCGTCGTCGATGACCACGTTTTCCAGGACTGCGCCGTGCTTGATGGCTTTCCAGATGACCGGCTCGTTCTTCTCGGACAGGTCGATGCACTTGGCATAGCAGCCGCCTTCGATGTTGAAGACAACGCCTTCGCCCCAGCCGTGTTCGTCGTCACCGATCAGGTAACGGCTCTCGTCGGCGGACAGGGTGGTTTTACCGGTGCCCGACAGACCGAAGAACAGGGTCACGTCGCCTTCTTCGCCGATGTTGGCAGCGCAGTGCATTGGCAGCACGTCAGCGGCCGGCAGCAGGAAGTTCTGCACGGAGAACATGGCTTTCTTCATTTCACCGGCGTAACGCATACCGGCGATCAGCACTTTCTTCTGCGCGAAGTTGATGATCACGCAACCGTCGGAGTTGGTGCCGTCACGCTCAGGCACGCACTCGAAGTTGGCCACGTTGAGCACTTGCCACTCGTCACGACCGGCCGGGTTGTACTGGGCCGGGTTGATGAACAGGCAACGACCGAACAGGTTCTGCCAGGCAGTCTGGGTGGTCATTTTGACGGCCAGGTAGTGATCTTCAGCCGCACCTACATGCACGTGGGAAACAAAGTGCTCTTGCGCGTTGTTGAACGCCTCGACACGAGCCCACAGCGCGTCGAACTTGTCGGCCGGGAACTTGCGGTTGATCGGGCCCCAGGCGATAGCGGCCTGGGTGGAAGGCTCTTCAACGATGAAACGATCGACTGGCGAACGGCCGGTGCGATGACCGGTGCGGACTACCAGAGCGCCGGTATCGGCAAGCTCGCCCTCACCGCGTTGCAGGGCTTCTTTTACCAGATCATCAACACTCAGATCGGTGTACACGGCGTTATTGGCTTGCGTCATGAGGTTCCCCGTCGGCCAGTGGCCGAGTGTGCTCCAAACGTTTTGTAGTAGAAAGTCGTGCACTACTACCGCGAAAAAAGTGGGCCGGATTATGCCAGAAAAGCCCAAAAAGAGTAGGGTCCTCCCGTCGTAACGGCGAAATTCCGTCGTTACGCAGTGAATTTACCTGCGCTGAACCGTTTTAGTGCCGGGTATCTGACGGCGTGTCGACGCCTGCGCCAGCGAACAATTGAGCAATATCGGCCGCATCGAACAGGTAACGCTGGTTGCAGAACTGGCAATCGATCTCGATTTCGCCACCGCGTTCTGCCACCAGTGCCTGCGCGTCTTCCAGACCCAGACTGACCAGCGCATTGCCCGAGCGTTCCCGCGAGCAGCTGCAACGGAAGCGCAGGTTCTGCACATCGAACAGGCGCACCTGCTCTTCGTGGTAGAGGCGATGCAGGACGGTTTCGTTGTCCAGGCTGAGCAATTCATCGGCGGTCAGGGTGCTGGCCAGGGCGGTGATGTGCTGCCAGCTTTCGGCGCGCTCTTCTTCGTCTTTCAGGCGGTCAGCCGGCAGTTGCTGCAGTAGCATTCCGCGAGCACGGCGGCCGTCGGCGAACAGCTTGAAGCGGGTGCCGACCTGTTGCGACATGACGAAATAATTGGTGAAGCACTCGGACAGGGTTTCACCATCGAGGTCGACGATACCCTGGTAACGCTGGCCGATCGTCGGGTCGACGGTCAGGGTCAGGTCACCGCCCGGCATCAGGTCGGCAAGGGTCGCGTCCGCGGCGATCTGCTCGGCGTTATAACGCGCCAGGCCACGGATCTCGCGCTCGCTGGAGCATTCGATCATCAGCAGCGGAATCGGCCCTTCGGAGCGTGCCTGCAAAATCAGCAAGCCGTCGAACTTCAGGGTGCCCACCAGCAACGAAGCGGCCGCCATCAGTTCGCCCAGCAACTGCGCGACCGGCTCCGGGTACGGGTGCTTGGCGAGGACTTCGGCGTAGCTGCGTTCCAGCGTCACCAGTTCGCCGCGAGTGTCGCTGTCATCGAAGATGAAGCGTTGGGTGTAGTCGGTATCCGGTAGGTCGGTCATAGGTCTGGGTATCTGAATTGATGACAAAAAGGTTACAAAAGATGAAAATCCCGCGCTTCTCCGCACCCGTTTGGTGCGAAATGTTCAGCCACGGGAGGCATTTTATGAACAATCCGGGTTTGTTCCAATCAAGGTGGAACCTCGGCCGGCTGGTTCTGTGCAACGTAGTGCCATTAGCGCTACTGGCTTTCTGGTTATGGCCTACGGGCCAGATGCTGTGTGTGATTTTCGACGAGTGGCTGTTCCGCTCACTCAATGCACCACTGGCCAGCAACCCCATATGGCTCCACATCTGGGCAATTGCAAGTCTGCGTCCGTTCGACATTGTCGTCGGACTGATTCTGCTGACGCTGCTGATCAAGGGTGACTGGGTGTTCAAGGCGATTGATGTACGTCGCGCCTTCTTCGGTTTTTTCTCGATTCTGCTGCTGATGGTGGTGATTCGCGCGCTGTTTTCCAAATTCGCCGACTACATGGACTGGCAGCACAGCAGCCCATCGATGGTGCTGGAAGGCGCGGTGCACCTGAGCGACTATTTCCCGCATCTGGAAAAAGCCTGGGAGCTGAAGGATCGCTCGAGCCAGAGCTTCCCCGGTGACCACGCTTCGGTGTTGCTGATCTGGGCGCTGTTCATGGGCGTGTTCAGTCGCTCAGTCGGCCAGTTCCTGACGATCTGGGGCCTGGCGTTGCTGTTCATGCTGCCACGTCTGGTGGCCGGCGCGCATTGGGGCCAGGACGATTACATCGGCGGCATGCTGCTGGCGGTGTGGGCGTTGGGCTGGGGTTACTACACGCCGTTTGCCTATCACGCCGCCAACTTCTGGCTGAAGGTGACTGCGCCGGTTTTCGCTTTGCTGGGCAAGCTGCCGCTGGTTTCGCGGATGAATGTGGTGTCTGCCCGTTAATGGGTTGAATGCTGAAAAGATCGCAGCCTGCGGCAGCTCCTACATGGGAATACATTTTCCTGTAGGAGCTGCCGCAGGCTGCGATCTTTTTATTCGTGGCTGTTCCCACGAAATTTAAACAGATCCCGCCGCTGCTTCTTGCTCGGTTTGCCGTCGGTACTCACACCTAACGCCCCGGCCTTGCGCATCGCCGCTGCCGCTTCACGTTTGGCAATACTCGCCTCGGTCTCGGTATACAGCGTCTGCGCCTCGGGTGCGCCGCGACGTACGATCGACAAGGCTTCAACCCTCACCGTGCGCTCTTCAAAGCCGGTACGAATCTCGAATTCATCGCCAATGCGCGGCTCTTTGCCAGGCTTGCAGCGGTCGCCTCGGCAATGCACCTTGCCACTCTCGATGGCCGCTTTGGCCAGGGCCCGGGTTTTATAAAAGCGCGCCGCCCACAACCACTTGTCGAGACGGACCTTGTCGTCCTCTTCGCTTTTTTGTGCCATGGAATTTCCTCATTCTGAAATATTGATGAACTGTACTACCGTTTCTGTCGTGCCATGAATGACCCCGTCCCGGATTACAATGCACACCAGCCGACACCTGCTTGAGGGGTCGGCGATCCGGGCCGTAGATATCTGTCGCCTTTTAACCCTTATTCTGCGTGAATACCGCGAATTCGGCCGCACGCGGCCCGAGCGGTTTCTGCCGGTTGAGCACCTTTGAAGACATTTGACCATTTGACCGTTGTCGGTCTGCGCGAGTGGGTGGCGCTCCCTGATCTGGGAGTCGCCGGCCTGCGGGCGAAAATCGATACCGGCGCCAGCACCTCCAGCCTGCATGCCACCGACATCGAGCCGTTCGAACGCGACGGCGAGAAGTGGGTGCGTTTCACCGCGCACCTGGGCACGGTGGTGCAGTTACGTCACCGGCGCTGCGAAGCGCCGCTGGTTACGCGCAAAACCATTAAAAGCTCCAACGGCCAGGCGCAGGTGCGCTATGTGATCAGCACCACCCTGGCCCTCGGTGATCGGGTCTGGGCAGTCGAGTTCACCCTCGCCTGCCGCAAGTCCATGCGCTATCGCCTGTTGCTCGGTTCCAAAGCCCTGATCGATGGCCAACTGGTGGTCAATCCGGGCATCAAATATGTACAAGACAAGCCGGTGTTCCCGGTATCTACCTCCTCCACAGGTGTTGCATGAAGATCGCTGTGCTGTCGCGGAATCCGCGTCTGTATTCCACCCGTCGTCTGGTCGAGGCCGGCACCGAGCGCGGGCATGAAATGGTGGTGATCGACACCCTGCGCGCCTACATGAACATCGCCAGCCACAAGCCGCAGATCCACTATCGCGGCAAGCCGCTGGAAGGCTTCGATGCGGTAATCCCGCGGATCGGTGCGTCGGTGACGTTCTACGGTTGCGCCGTGTTGCGCCAGTTCGAAATGATGGGGGTGTTTCCGCTCAACGAATCGGTGGCCATCGCCCGCTCGCGGGACAAACTGCGTTCGCTGCAACTGCTGTCGCGTCGTGGCATCGGCCTGCCGGTCACCGGTTTCGCTCACTCGCCGGATGACATTCCCGACCTGATCGACATGGTCAACGGCGCGCCGCTGGTAATCAAGGTGCTGGAAGGCACCCAAGGCATCGGTGTGGTGCTGTGCGAAACCGCTACGGCTGCCGAATCGGTGATCGAGGCGTTCATGGGCCTGAAGCAGAACATCATGGTCCAGGAATACATCAAGGAAGCCGGCGGTGCCGACATCCGCTGCTTCGTGGTCGGCGACAAGGTGATCGCAGCGATGAAGCGTCAGGCCAAGCCTGGGGAATTCCGCTCCAACCTGCACCGAGGCGGCAGCGCCAGCCTGATCAAGATCACCCCGGAAGAACGCATGACCGCGTTGCGCGCGGCCAAGGTCATGGGGCTGGCCGTGGCGGGTGTGGATATCCTGCGCTCGAACCATGGGCCGCTGGTGATGGAGGTGAACTCGTCGCCGGGCCTGGAAGGGATCGAGACCACCACCGGTAAGAACGTGGCGGGGATCATCATCGAACACCTTGAGAAAAATGGCGGGCCGAACATGACCCGGACCAAAGGCAAAGGCTGATCCGTTTGAAATGTGGTGGCTGACAGGCCGCCTTCGCGAGCAAGCCCGCTCCCACATTTTGGAATGCGTTCCCCTGTGGGAGCGGGCTTGCTCGCGAAGGGGCCATCAGCCCCGCTGAATATCCCGATCGTCAGACCGCATCGCGCGGCAACATCAACCCCAATGGCAACCGCACCCGCGCTTCCAGTCCGCCTCCGGAGCGGTTGCGCAGCTCGACATTGCCGCCATGCATCGAAGCAATCCGCTTCACGATCGCCAACCCCAGCCCCGTACCTTTCCCGCCCCGGGCACGGTCGCCACGGGTGAACGGGTTGAAGATCGCCTCAAGCTCCGACGGATCGATCCCCGCCCCCCGGTCCATCACGCTCAACACCACGTACGGCGCGCTGGTATCACCGGACACATAAGCCGCGACCTCGACGCCACTGCCGGCATGGTTCAGGGCGTTGCCGATCAGGTTGTTCAGCAGGCGTTTCATCGACACTCGACGCAACGGAAACGGCTGGATCGGTTCCAGACGCAGACGCACTTTCTCTTCGCTCTGGTTGTACGGCGCGGCCACCTCACGCACCAGATCGCTCAAGTCCACTTCCTCCACCGACTCGTCACGACCGTCGCGAATGAACGCGAGGAACTGGTCGAGAATCGCGTCCATGTCTTCGATGTCGCGCACCATGTCATCGGTCAGATCGTTGCGATCACCCATCAGCTCCAGCGACAGACGCAAGCGGGTCAGCGGCGTGCGCAAATCATGGGAGACCCCCGCCAGCATCAGCTCACGCTCACGGCCGGCCTGCTCAACGTCTTCGGCCATCTGGTTGAAGGCGCGATACACCTCGGTCATCTCACTGGGTGTATCGCTGATCGGCAAACGCACGCTTCGGCCCTGGCCGAGTTGTCGGGCGGCGTACACCAAGCGCTTCAATGGCTGGTTGAGCTGGCTGACGAAAATCCATGCAGAGGCGGTGGACAGCAAGCCAATGGCGAGGAACCAGCCGAGTACGTTCCAGATTTTCTGGCCGCGCAATGGATGCGGGTACAGCGGCACTTTCAGCCAGCCGTCACCGAGGCTTGGTGCACGCACCCACAGCGCCGGCGGCGAGTGCATGCGCAAGCGCACTTCGGTGTCGGCGCCCAGTTCTGCCTGCATCTGCCGCTGATAGATTTCACTGTAAGGCCAGTGTTGTTCGCCCTCCGGTACACCGGCGCCGACTACCCGGATCAGGGTTGCGGCATCGGCAATCTTTGCGCGATTTTCTTCATCGGCCGCCCAATAGGCGCGCAACGTCAGGGCAACGCCGTGGCTGTATTGGCGATCCACCAGCACGTCCTCGTTCATCAACAGATAAACCAGGGTCAGCGCCTTGGAAAACAGCACGACGATGAGCACCAGCCACAGGGTGCGGGAGAAAAAACTTTGGGGGAACCAGACGGGGGTTTTCATCGATAACCGTTACACACTTGCAGGAGCGAGCCATGCTCGCATATTGCGGATTGCGAGTCTGCGTAGAGGGTCGATCAACCCGGTCTGCGCAGACCCGCTCCTACAAATCGCCGATCACTTGGTAGCGGCGCCATCCGGTACGAACACGTAGCCCACGCCCCAGACCGTCTGGATGTAACGCGGTTTCGACGGATCCGGCTCGATCATCCGGCGCAGACGGGAAATCTGCACGTCGATGGAACGCTCTAGCGCATCCCATTCGCGACCACGGGCCAGGTTCATCAGTTTGTCGCGGGTCAGCGGCTGACGCGCGTTCATTACCAGCGCCTTGAGTACCGCAAACTCACCGGTGGTGAGCATGTGCACTTCTTCGCCACGTTTCAGCTCGCGGGTCGCCAGCGACAGCACGTAATCACCGAAGGTGACGTTTTCGTCTTCGCTGCCCGGCGCGCCCGGCACCGGTGCGGCCTGACGCCGCAGAACGGCTTTGACCCGCGCCATCAGCTCGTCCGGGTTGAACGGCTTGGCCAGATAGTCATCGGCGCCCAGCTCCAGGCCTTTGATGCGGCTCATCTCATCGCCCTTGGCGGTGAGCATGATGATCGGAATCTGATTGTTCGCCGCTCGCAGGCGACGGCAGGCGGTCAGGCCGTCTTCGCCCGGCAGCATCAGGTCGAGGACGACCAGATTGAACACTTCACGCGACAGCAGACGGTCCATTTGCTCGGTGTTCGGTACGGCACGGGCACGGTAGCCCTTGCTGACGAAGAAACGTTCCAGCAGGCTGCTCAGCCCCGGATCGTCGTCAACAATTAGAATTTTTTCGCCTTCAGCATTGTTTGCAGTGCTGCTCATTGGATGCTCCTTTTAGCTCGGCGCGCATTATGGCGTAGCTGCCGTTATACGCACCGTGTGCATTGTTAGCAGATTTTTCCTTCACTGCCAGAAAACCGGGGTTTCTACCTACAGACTGCTACACCCCCGAATGACAGAACGCTGGTTATAATGCGCGGCGTTTTGTGCCAGGCAACGTCTGAATCGTTACCGCAGGTGGCCGCGATATTTTCCGGGCCTGCGCAGTAATTATTCGATTTCACGGGTCAATGGGGTGCCTTTTGACCCAGGCAGCGGCAATTTTCTAGCCGCTCAACCAGACTCCGGGCCTTTATTTCCGTGCCTGCGAGCCTGCTTTCACAATATGTCAGGTGGTTTTATGGACAGCATCAACAGCCGCATCGCCGAGGAACTCGGCGTACGCCCGCAACAGGTCGAAGCGGCCGTCGCGCTACTCGATGAAGGCTCTACCGTTCCCTTCATCGCCCGTTACCGGAAAGAAGTCACCGGCAGCCTCGATGACACCCAGTTGCGTCATCTGGAGGAGCGTCTGCGCTACCTGCGAGAACTCGACGAACGGCGCATCAGCATCCTCGCCAGCATCCAAGAGCAGGGCAAACTCACCCCTGCCCTCGAACGCGACATCAAGCTCGCCGACACCAAGACCCGCCTCGAAGACTTGTACCTGCCGTACAAGCAGAAGCGCCGCACCAAGGGCCAGATTGCCCTGGAAGCCGGCCTCGGCGAGCTGGCCGACGGCCTGTTCAACGACCCGAACCTGACGCCAGAAACCGAAGCCGCACGCTTCGTCGACGCCGAGAAAGGCGTAGCCGACGTGAAAGCTGCGCTGGAAGGCGCCAAGTACATCCTGATGGAACGCTTCGCCGAAGACGCCAGCCTGCTGGAGAAGCTGCGCAACTTCCTCAAGCAGGAAGCGACCATCAGCGCCCGCGTGATCGCCGGCAAGGAAGAAGAAGGCGCGAAGTTCCGCGACTACTTCGAACACGACGAGCCGCTGAAAAGCATGCCGTCGCACCGCGCACTCGCGATTTTCCGGGGCCGCAACGAAGGCATCCTCAGCTCCGCGCTAAAAGTCGGCGACGAACTGCCGGGCACCATGCACCCGTGCGAAGGCATGATCGGCCAGCAATTCGGCATCCAGAATCAGAACCGCCCGGCCGACAAATGGCTCGGTGAAGTGGTGCGCTGGACCTGGAAGGTCAAGCTCTACACGCACCTGGAAACCGACCTGCTCGGCGAGCTGCGCGACGGCGCCGAAACCGAGGCGATCAACGTCTTCGCCCACAACCTGCACGACCTGCTGCTGGCCGCGCCGGCCGGCCCGCGTGCAACTCTGGGCCTCGACCCGGGCCTGCGTACCGGCTGCAAAGTCGCGGTGGTCGACTCCACCGGCAAGCTGCTCGATCACGCCACGGTTTACCCGCACGTGCCGCACAACAAATGGGATCAGACCATCGCGATTCTGGCCGCCCTGTGCGCCAAGCACTCGGTTGACCTGATCGCCATCGGCAACGGCACCGCCAGCCGCGAAACCGACAAACTGGCGATCGAGCTGATCAAAAAATACCCAGCAATGAAGATGACCAAGGTCATGGTCTCCGAGGCCGGTGCATCGGTGTACTCGGCGTCGGAACTGGCTGCCAAGGAATTCCCGGATCTGGACGTGTCGATCCGTGGCGCGGTGTCCATCGCCCGTCGTCTGCAGGATCCACTGGCTGAACTGGTGAAAATCGATCCGAAATCCATCGGTGTCGGCCAGTACCAGCACGACGTGTCGCAGCTGAAACTGGCGCGTGGTCTGGATGCGGTGGTCGAGGACTGCGTAAACGCCGTCGGCGTCGATGTAAACACCGCCTCGGTGGCCTTGCTGGCGCGGATTTCCGGCCTCAACGCGACCCTGGCGCAGAACATCGTCGCTCACCGTGACGAGCACGGCGCATTCAAGACCCGTGCGGCGCTGAAGAAAGTCGCGCGTCTGGGCGAGAAAACCTTTGAACAGGCCGCAGGTTTCCTGCGCGTGATGAACGGCGACAACCCGCTCGATTCCTCGGCTGTTCACCCGGAAGCCTATCCACTGGTACAGCGCATCGCCGCTGAAACCGACCGCGACATTCGCTCGCTGATCGGCGACGCCGCGTTCCTCAAGCGTCTGGACCCGAAGAAGTTCACCGACGAGACCTTCGGTCTGCCCACCGTCACCGACATTCTGCAAGAACTGGAAAAACCGGGTCGCGACCCGCGTCCGGAGTTCAAGACCGCCGAGTTCCAGGAAGGCGTCGAAGACCTGAAAGACCTGCAACTGGGGATGATCCTCGAAGGCGTCGTCACCAACGTGACCGCGTTCGGCGCGTTCGTCGACATCGGCGTGCATCAGGACGGTCTGGTGCACATCTCGGCGTTGTCGGAGAAGTTCATCAAGGACCCACGCGAAGCGGTGAAGGCCGGTGACGTGGTGAAAGTGAAGGTCATGGAAGTCGACATCCCGCGCAAACGCGTCGGCCTGTCGATGCGCATGAGCGACACCCCAGGCGAGAAAATCGACGGTGCCCGTGGTTCGCGTCCGGGCTCGGCACCGCGCCAGTCGTCGAACAACGCGCCACGCAAGGAAACGGCCACAGCCGCACCGGTGAACAACGCCATGGCTTCGCTGTTCGCCAACGCCAAGCAGTTGAAGAAACGCTGATGGAGATCCCGGCCGGGCTCGTCGAGAGCGCGTTTTTCAAGCTGTTGGGCTGCCGCCTGCACAGCCTGGAAACCGGGGTGGCGCAAGTCACCCTGGTGCTGGAACCGCAACTGCGCAATCGCGGCGGCAAATTGCACGGTGGCGCGCTGTTCAGCCTGGTCGATATCGCCATGGGGCTGGCCTGTTCCAGCACCCACGGCTTCGATCAGCAGAGCGCGACCATCGAGTGCAAGATCAACTACATCCGCGCCGTATCCGACGGTGAGGTGCTGTGCACGGCGCGGGTGATCCACCCGGGCCGCCGCACGCTGGTGGTCGAGGCCGACGTGATGCAGGGCGACAAACTGGTCGCAAAAGCGCAAGGCACGTTCGCTGTCCTGTAGATGTTGTTCATCATTTTGAGTTAATTTCGGCGCTGTGATCGCAGCGTCGAGCTTTTCTGTGGGAGCGGGCTTGCTCGCGAAGGCGGTGTGTCAGGCAAATTGATGTTGACTGACACGCCCTCTTCGCGAGCAAGCCCGCTCCCACAGGGATCGCATAATCTTCGCGTGCATCTGCCAGATTCAGGGATTGAAGTCGGCGGTTCGAAAGGGGCTTCGTGAGCCCGAAAAACCAGGCGAAAACGCCAGTTTCAACTTCACCCTTGTAGACCGTCCTGCCCACCCCCATATTGGGGCGACTGACGCGTGAAGGAATCCAAATTGAGCGAACTTCTCAACCGCCGCCTGGCTCTGCTCGGCGAGCGCGCCAACCTCTCTCTGCTCGAACAGTGCCTCCACGGTATCGAACGTGAATGCCTGCGCGTGACCAGTGAAGGTCGTCTGGCGCAAACGCCGCACCCGGAAGCCTTGGGTTCCGCGCTGACCAATGAACAGATCACCACCGACTATTCCGAGTCGCTGCTGGAATTCATCACCCCCGCCCTGCCCGATCCGGCTGACACCCTGGCGAGCCTGGACAAGATTCATCGCTTTGCCTACAGCAAGCTCGGCAACGAGTACCTGTGGAGTCCATCGATGCCGTGCCCGTTGCCGGCCGAGGAAGACATCCCGATCGCCTATTACGGCACCTCCAACATCGGTCAGCTCAAGTACGTCTACCGCAAGGGCCTGGCCCTGCGGTACGGCAAGACCATGCAGTGCATCGCCGGGATTCACTACAACTTTTCCCTGCCGGAAAAGCTCTGGCCGCTGCTGCGCGAAGCCGAGGGTTTTGTCGGCACCGACCGCGACTTCCAGTCATCCTCGTACATCGCGCTGATCCGTAACTTCCGCCGCTACAGCTGGCTGCTGATGTACCTGTTCGGTGCTTCGCCAGCGCTGGACGCAGGCTTCCTGCGCGGCCGTTCGCACCAGTTGGAACAACTGGATCCGGACACCCTGTATCTGCCGTACGCCACCAGCCTGCGCATGAGCGACCTCGGTTACCAGAGCAACGCCCAGGCCGGCCTGACGCCGTGCTACAACGATCTGGCGAGCTACACCGACAGCCTGCGCAAGGCCGTGGCCACGCCATACCCGCCGTACGTGGAAGTCGGCACGCACCAGGATGGCGAGTGGGTACAGCTCAACACCAACATCCTGCAGATCGAAAACGAGTACTACTCCAACATCCGCCCGAAACGCGTGACCTACACCGGCGAGCGGCCGATCCAGGCCCTGATGGCCCGGGGCATTCAGTACGTCGAAGTGCGTTGCCTGGATATCAACCCGTTCCTGCCGATGGGCATCGACGTCACCGAATCGCGCTTCCTCGACGCGTTCCTGCTGTATTGCGCGCTGAACGACAGTCCGCTGCTGACCAACACTTCGTGCGGCAATGCCACTTCTAACTTCCTCAGCGTGGTCAAGGAAGGTCGCCGTCCGGGCCTGCAATTGCAGCGCGACGGTGAAGCGGTCGAATTGAAGGTTTGGGCAACCGATCTGCTGGAAAAAATCGCACCGCTGGCGGCATTGCTCGATCAGAGCCATGGCGGCGACGCACACAGCAAGGCGCTCGACGCGCAACTGGCCAAGGTCAAGGATTCGTCCCTGACCCCATCGGCCCAAGTGCTGGCGACCATGGCCGAGCACAAGGAAAGCTTCGCGCAATTCTCCCTGCGCCAGAGTCAGGCGCATGCCGAGTTCTTCCGCAGCGAGCCGTTGGCTGCTGATGAACAGGCGAAGTTTGAAGAGCTGGCGCGCTCGTCACTGGCGCAACAGGCGGAGCTGGAGCAGAACGAGGTCGGCGATTTCGATGTGTTTGTCGGGTCGTATCAGGCGAGTATTCTGGCGATCAGCAACTGACATCAGAAGGCTCTTCGAACCTTTTCGCGAGCAGGCTCGCTCCCACATTAGATTGCAATCTCCTGTGGGAGCGAGCCTGCTCGCGAATGACCGCGCAGCGGCCAGGCTTAGATTTTTCCGCTCATAAGCTAAGTCTAAAAAGTTATTTATTTTTAGATTCTTAGATCATTTAGTCTCCTTTCACGCCGATCGTCGGTCGCCTGATTTGGAGCACTCCCCCATGAAACTGAATTTCCCGCTTCGCCTGCTGGCCGTGGCCTCGTTGGCTGCTGCGAGCTTTCTGGCGCAGGCTGCCGACCTTACCGTCGCCTACCAGACCACCGTTGACCCGGCGAAAGTCGCCCAGGCCGATGGCGCCTACGAAAAAGCCACCAAGGCCGACATCAGCTGGCGCAAGTTCGACAACGGCGCCGACATCATCGCCGCGATCGCGTCCGGTGACGTGCAGATCGGCTACCTCGGTTCCAGCCCGCTGACCGCTGCGATCACCCGCAAGGTTCCGGTGGAAACCTTCCTCATCGCCACCCAGATCGGCGCCGCCGAAGCACTGGTCGCTCGCGACGGTTCCGGAATCAAGAGTCCGCAGGATCTGGTCGGCAAGAAAATCGCCGTGCCGTTCGTGTCCACCGGTCACTACAGCCTGCTCGCGGCGTTGAAGCACTGGAACATCGACCCGTCGAAAGTCACCGTGCTCAACCTCGCCCCGCCAGCGATCATCGCCGCGTGGAAACGCGGTGATATCGACGCCACTTACGTGTGGGATCCGGCCCTCGGTGTGGCCAAGGAAAACGGCAAAGTGCTGATCACCTCCGGCGAACTGGCCAAGTTCGGCGCGCCGACCTTCGATGCCTGGATCGTGCGCAAGGACTTCGCCGAGAAGCACCCGGAAATCGTCACCGCGTTCGCCAAGGTCACCCTCGACGCCTACGCCGATTACCGCAAGGATCCTAAAGCCTGGCTCGCCGACCAGTCCCACGTCGACAAGCTGGTGAAGCTTTCCGGCGCCAAGGCCAGCGACATTCCATCGCTGCTGCAGGGCAACGTCTACCCGCTGGCGGCTGATCAGGTGATCAGCCTCGGCGCGCCGACCACCAAAGCCATTACCGACACCGCCGCGTTCCTCAAGGAGCAAGGCAAGGTCGAAGCCGTACTGCCGGACTACGCGCCGTACGTCAGCGCCAAATACATCACTAACTGATCGGGAGTTGACTGCGATGGCCTTGCTACAGCTGGAGCGCATCAGCGCACAGTATCCCGGCAGCCCGGAACCGGTGCTGGCGGACATTTCCCTGACCCTCGGGCCTCAGCAATTGCTGGTCGCCCTCGGCCCGTCCGGCAGTGGCAAGACTTCGCTGTTGAACCTGATTGCCGGCTTCGTTGAACCCAGCGCCGGGCGCATCACCCTCGACGGCGTGCCGGTCAAAGGCCCGAGCGCCGAACGTGGCGTGGTGTTCCAGGATGATGCGCTGCTGCCTTGGCAGGATGTGCTGGCTAACGTGGCTTTCGGTCTGGAACTGGCCGGTGTTGCCAAGGACAAACGCGAAAAGATCGCCCGGGAAATGCTCGCGCTGGTCGACCTTTCCGGTTTCGAAAATCGCCGCATCTGGCAACTCTCCGGCGGCCAGAAACAGCGCGTCGGCCTGGCCCGCGCCCTCGCCGCCGACCCGCGCGTGCTGCTGATGGACGAACCCTTCGGCGCCCTCGACGCATTCACCCGCGAGCAGATGCAGGAGCTATTGCTGCAAGTCTGGCAGCGCACCGCCAAACCGGTGTTCCTGATTACCCACGACATCGAAGAAGCGGTATTCCTCGCCACTGACCTGATTCTGCTGGCGCCGAATCCGGGGCAGATCGTCGAGCGTCTGCAGCTGGATTTCGGTCAACGCTACGCCGCCGGTGAGTCGGCGCGGGCGATCAAATCCGACCCGCGTTTTATCGAAACCCGCGAGCACGTGCTGAGCAAAGTGTTCTCGCAACGCAGCGCCGTACAACGGCAGGAGCGCGCATGAGCAGTTACGACGTTTCCGCCCCGGCAGTGAAAACCCCATCGGTGGCGATTCCGCAGCGCCGCAGCCTCAGTACGCGGTGGATCAGCCTGCTGACCCTGTTCGCCTTGCTGGTGATCTGGTGGGCCGTGACCGCCAGCGGTTTGATCGAACCGCTGTTCCTGCCGCCACCGTCCGCCGTCCTGCAAAAAGGCTGGTTGCTGGCGACCAGCGGTTACATGGATTCGACCCTGTGGCAGCACCTGGGCGCGAGCCTGAGCCGCATCGGTCTGGGCCTCGGTTTCGCGATTCTGACCGCGGTGCCGGTGGGCATTGCCATCGGCGCCAACCGTATTGCCCGTGGTGTGCTTGATCCGTTGATCGAGTTCTACCGGCCGATTCCGCCATTGGCTTATCTGCCGCTGATCGTGATCTGGTGCGGTATCGGCGAGCTGTCGAAAGTGCTGCTGATCTACCTGGCGATTTTTGCGCCGATCGCCATCGCGACAGCCACCGGTGTGCGCACTGTAGACCCGGCAAAATTGCGCGCTGCGCAGTCGCTCGGTGCCACTCGCGCACAACTGATCCGCCATGTGATTTTGCCGAGCGCCCTGCCGGACATCCTCACCGGTGTGCGCATTGGTCTGGGCGTTGGCTGGTCGACCCTGGTCGCGGCCGAACTGATCGCCGCCACCAGCGGTTTGGGGTTCATGGTGCAGTCGGCTGCGCAATTTCTGGTCACCGATGTGGTGGTGCTGGGGATTCTGGTGATCGCCCTGATCGCCTTCGCCATGGAAATGGGCCTGCGCGCCCTGCAGCGCAAACTGGTGCCGTGGCACGGCCAAACCCACTGACAAATTTCATGTGCCCCCTGTGGGAGCGAGCCTGCTCGCGAAAGCGTCGGATCAGTCACCGCACTCTCGCCTGACACTCAGCATTCGCGAGCAGGCTCGCTCCCACAAAAGCATCACACCCCGAATTCGAAGAGAAAGACCATGAGCAGCCTGACCATCACCCCATTAAGCTCGGCCCTCGGCGCGCAGATCAGCGGCGTCGACGTCAGCCAGCCGTTGAACCTGGAACAGCGCGATGACATTGAGCAGGCGCTGCTCAAGTACCAGGTGCTGTTCTTCCGCAACCAGCCGATCGAGCCATCGCAACAGGCGCGTTTCGCCGCGTATTTTGGCGACCTGCACATTCACCCGATCTACCCGAACGTGCCGGAGCAGCCCGAAGTGCTGATCCTCGACACCGCGGTCACCGATGTCCGTGACAACGCGATCTGGCACACCGACGTGACCTTCCTGCCAACGCCGGCGATGGGCGCGGTGCTCAGCGCCAAACTGCTGCCAGAGTTCGGCGGCGATACGTTGTGGGCCAGCGGGATTGCCGCGTATGAAGCACTGTCGGCACCGATGAAAAAGCTGCTCGAAGGGCTGACCGCGACTCACGATTTCACCCGTTCGTTTCCGCTGGAACGCTACGGCAATACGCCGCAAGCCCTGGCGCAGTGGGAAGAAGCAAGGCGCAAGAATCCGCCGCTGTCGCACCCGGTAATCCGCACTCACCCGGTGAGCGGACGCCGTTCGTTGTTCGTCAACGAAGGCTTTACCTCGAAGATTAACGAGCTGTCGGAAACCGAGAGCGAAGCGATTCTGAAATTCCTGTTCGCTCATGCAACGCGGCCGGAATTCACCATTCGCTGGCGCTGGCAGCAGGACGATATTGCCTTCTGGGACAACCGCGTGACCCAACATTACGCGGTGGATGATTACCGTCCGGCACGACGGGTGATGCAGCGGGCTACGGTGTTGGGGGATGTGCCGTTCTTCAAATAAGGCCTGATTGCTGTGTTGTTTTCAAAGGCCCCTTCGCGAGCAAGCCCGCTCCCACTGTGGGATTGTGGTGCACACGAAACCAGTGTTCACCATCGATCCAATGTGGGAGCGGGCTTGCTCGCGAAGGCGTCAAAGCAGGCGCCGAATAATTCGGCGCCAGTCACTTATTCAGCGGTCGACGGCTTCTCCCACAGATTGATCCCGCCCTCCTGGGCAAACCGGTCGATCTCCGCCAGTTCCTCAGCACTGAAACTCAGATTCTTCAACGCCCCGACGTTCTCGATGATCTGCTCTGGCCGGCTCGCGCCGATCAGCGCGGAGGTCACCCGTGGATCACGCAGGGTCCAGGCCAGTGCCAGTTGCGCCAGGCTCTGGCCGCGACGTTTGGCGATCTCGTTCAACGCACGCACGTGCGCGATGTTGGCTTCAGACAGGTGCGAAGCCTGCAACGAACCACCACCCGGACGATTGACCCGCGCATCCGCCGGCACGCCGTTGAGGTATTTGTCGGTCAGCAGACCTTGCGCCAGCGGGGTGAAGGCGATCACGCCTGTGCCGAGTTCTTCGGTGGTGTCGAGCAGGTCTTTTTCGACCCAGCGATTGAGCAGGTTGTACGCCGGCTGATGAATCAGCAGCGGCACTTTCCATTCCTTGAGCAGCGCAGCGATCTCGCGGGTTTTCACCCCGGAGTACGACGAGATGCCGATGTACAGCGCCTTGCCCTGTTGCACGGCGGTGGCGAGGGCGCTGGCGGTTTCTTCCAGCGGGGTGTCCGGGTCGAAGCGGTGCGAGTAGAAGATATCCACATAGTCCAGACCGAGACGCTGCAGGCTCTGGTCGAGGCTGGCCAGCACGTATTTGCGCGAGCCGCCGCCCTGACCGTACGGGCCGGGCCACATGTCCCAACCGGCCTTGCTTGAAATGATCAGTTCATCGCGGTACTGCTTGAAGTCTTCACGCAGCAAACGACCGAAGTTGATCTCGGCGCTGCCATACGGCGGGCCGTAATTGTTGGCCAGGTCGAAGTGGTTGATCCCCAGATCGAACGCGGTACGCAGCAGGGCGCGCTGGGTGTCGATCGGCGTGCTGTCGCCGAAGTTGTGCCACAGGCCCAGCGACAGCGCCGGCAGCACCAGACCGCTGCGGCCGACGCGGCGGTAAGGAATGGAGTCGTAGCGGTTTTCGGCAGCGATGTAAGTCATCGAATCCTCTCTTGTTTGATTAACAGCAAATTGAGGGTGAATTTCAACTTTGTGGTGAGGGGATTTATCCCCGATGGACGGCGTAGCCGTCCCAAAAAAAATCGCGAATTTGAATACAGATTTGGGGGTGGCTTTCGCCACCCATCGGGGATAAATCCCCTCACCACAGGGTGTTTACACAAATCTGTTTTGCGGTCGGGCAAGGCCCAGGTTTTCGCGCAAGGTCCGGCCCTCATACTCGGTTCTGAACAGCCCGCGCCGCTGCAGTTCCGGGACCACGCCATTAGCGAAGTCTTCGAGCCCGCCCGGCAGGTGCGGCACCAGCACGTTGAAGCCATCCGCCGCGCCCTGCTCGAACCACTCCTGCAAGCGGTCGGTGATCTGCGCCGGCGTACCCACCAGGCTGTAATGCCCGCGCCCACCGGCAATCTTGCGGCCCAATTCGGCGAGGGTCAGATTCTCCCGCCCTGCCAGTTCCGTCAGCAATTTCTGCCGGCTTTGCTGGCCGCTGTCGGTCAGTGGCAACTCCGGTAGCGGGCCGTCCAGCGGGTACGTCGACAAGTCGAAGTTGCCCAGCATACGCCCAAGCAACGCCACGCCAACCTCCGGTTCGACCAATTGCTGAAACGTTTCACATTTTTCCTGCGCTTCGGCTTCTGTCTGGCCGACGACGACAAACACCCCGGGCATGATTTTCAGCGAATCGGCACTGCGTCCGTACTTGGCCAGACGCCCCTTGAGGTCGGCGTAGAACGCCTGTGCGCCGGCCAGCGAAGTCTGCGCGGTGAACACCACCTCAGCGGTCTGCGCCGCCAATTCACGCCCGGTTTCAGACGAGCCTGCCTGCACGATCACCGGTTGTCCCTGCGGCGAGCGCGCCACGTTCAGCGGGCCTTTCACCCGAAAATGCTCGCCGACGTGATCCAGCACGTGCAGCTTCGACGGGTCGTAATACGCGCCACTGGCCTTGTCGCGGACAAAGGCATCGTCCTCCCAACTGTCCCACAGCCCGGTGACCACCTGATGAAACTCCCGGGCGCGGCTGTAGCGTTCGGCGTGGCCGATGTGCTCATCGCGACCGAAATTGAGCGCTTCGGCGGCGTTGTCAGAAGTCACCAGATTCCACCCCGCACGCCCGCCGGACAGATGATCGAGCGAGGCGAATTTGCGCGCCACGTGATACGGCTCGTTGTAGCTGGTGGTCGCCGTGGCGATCAGGCCGATGTGTTCGGTCACCGCGCTCAGGGCCGAGAGCAAGGTCAGCGGTTCGAAGTGATCCGAGCGCGCCATGCGGCTGGCGATGTCCTGAGTCGGCGCGGCAACACTGTCGGCGACGAACAACGTGTCGAATTTCGCTGCCTCGGCAATCTGCGCCAGACGCTTGTAGTGGGCGAAATCCAGACCGGCATTCGCCGGCACTTGCGGGTGCCGCCACGCGGCGACGTGGTGCCCGGTGGCCATGAGAAACGCGCCGAGTTTCAGCTGTCTGCTCATCTCAGAAATCCTTGCGCAGTTGCACGCCGAAGTAGCGCTCGTCATCCCGTGGCACGGCGCGGTAGATGTAGCTGCCGCCGCTGGCCAGCAACGGTGAGTAGGACTTGTCGGCGAGATTCTTGCCCAGCAGCGCCACGCGCCAGCCGTTGCTGTAATCGGCGAGCGCGACGCTGGCGTTCCAGATGCCGTAGGCACCCTGTTTGGTGTCGGCGTTCTGGCTAATGTCGTACTGCACCTCGCTCTGCCAGCTATAGTCGGTGCCGAGTTCGATATCTAGACCGTTTTCCAGCGGAATCGTGTAGTCGGCACGCACGTAGCTTTTCCAGTCGGGGCTGAACGGCAATGGCTTGCCATTGACGTTACAGGACGCTGCCGCACCGGCCGGGCAACTGAATTGGTCGATGCGCGCGCGGGTGTAGGCCAGCGCCCCGGAGAACTTCAGTTGCTGGGTCGCCTGCAAGGCGTAATCGAGTTCGACGCCTTCGGTGCTGACGCTGCCGGCGTTGATCAGACGCGTCACCACTTGCCCGGCAACGGTGTCGAAAAAGTTCGCCTGGTAGTTGTCGTAATCGCTGTGGAACACCGCGAGGTTGGTGGTCAGCCGGTTGTTCCAGCTGGTGGCCTTGATCCCCGCCTCCCAAGTGTTGGAGGTTTCCGGTTTCAGCGCTTCGGTGTCACGCGGCTGCATGTTGAAAAACACGTTGTAGGCCGGGCCTTTGTAGCCGCGCGAATAGGTCAGGTACGTAGTGACTGCATCACTGAGGTCGTACTGCACGCCGAGCCGACCGGACCAGCCGTCCTCGTCTACCGAACCGGAACTGCTGGTTGCAGGTTGAATACCACTGACCGTGGTCGCGGAGGTCGAGACGCGACGGTGATCGTATTCCAGATCGTCGTGGGTGTAGCGCAGGCCGGCGATGCCACGAAAGTCCGAGGTGAAGTTCAGCGTGGCTTCGCCGAACGCGGCGTAGCTGTCGCTGGTGGTGCTGTAATCGGCGACGCCACGGTCGGTGCGTGTGGTGGTGGTCAAGGTGCGCTGATAGGTCTCGTCGTCCTTGCCGTGCATGTAGAACAGGCCGCCAACGTATTCAAGGAACTCACCTTTCGGCGAGGCCAGGCGCAGTTCTTGCGAGTACTGGTCGAAGGCCAGCTCGCCTTTGTCGGCGGTGCCGGGGAACGCTGCAGTGATCGTGCTCAGCCGATCGCCATCCTGATACTGGGTGTTGTCCCAGCCGCGCCACGCGATGATCGAGGTCAGTGTGTAATCGCCCAGTTGCCAGTCGAGCTGGCCGGACAGGCCCTTGTTGGTGTCCTCGACATGGCTGCGGGTATCGGTGTTGATGTCGCGGTTGTGGTTGCTCGCATAGACCGGGCTCAGCGCGTTGGCGAAGGCCGGGGTCAACGACTTGCTGACGACGCCGTTGGGACCGTCGTCGTGGGACTGCATGTAGTCGGCGATCAGGGTGAAGGTGACGTCATCGTTCGGAGTGAATTCGAGTTTGCCGCGCACCCCGCGATGGTTGTAGCCGTTGACTTCCTGGCCGTTGTGCTTGTTATCGACGTTGCCGTCGTAAGTGCCGAACAGGGTGCTGATCGACCCCTTGAGCGTGTCCGGAATCAGGCTGCCGCCAATGCCGAAGCGGGTGCGGCTTTCATTGCCGCTGTAGTACGACTGGTCGATGTAACCGTGGGTCTCGTTGGTCGGCGCCTTGCTGGTGATGTTGAGCACACCAGCCGAGGCGTTCTTGCCGAACAGCGTGCCCTGCGGGCCGCGCAGCACTTCGACGCGCTCCAGATCCAGCAAGTCGAGAGTGGATTGGCCGGGACGCGCATAGACCACGCCATCGATCACCGTGGCCACTGTTGGCTCGACGCCGGGCGAGGTGGAAATCGTGCCGACGCCTCGCACAAACAACGAGGTGTCCTTGTTCGACGCACCGGTACGGAAATTCAGCGACGGCACTTGCTGGACGATGCTCGCCACGCCGTTGCGGTTGTCGCGTTCCAGTTGTTCGCCGTCGATCACCGAGACTGCCACCGGCACCTTCTGCAGCGACTCTTCACGGCGGGTGGCGGTGACCGTGACGGACTTGAGGGTCGGCTCTTGTTCGCTGCTGTCGGCGGCGAAAGCCGTGGGCAGCGGCAACGCCGCCAGCCCGGTAAAGATCCAGCCAGCGGCGCGAATCGACTGCGCCAGTTTGTGTGTCGCCCCAGGAATGTTGTGCATGATTGCCCGCTCGAAATTGGCCCTGAACCGCTGCCGTTCTGCGACGACAGCGCCTGAATCGGTGTCTTGGGCATTCGCTCGAGCGAGTAGCAGACAATGCGCTTTGTTAGCGCTAACATCGCCAGTATTGGCAACCTCGGCATAGAGCGTCCAATACTGAAAAATTACTTTTATATGCGTTTTGGTTTTTAAGAAGGATCGAGCCTTGACCCAGGAAAAGCCCCGCAAACGCCGTGGCGCCGGACGCGTGACCCTCAATACGGTAGCGCGCGAGGCCGGGGTGTCGGCGATTACCGTGTCGCGCTATTTCAATCAGCCGGAAACCGTCTCGCCGGAGCGCCGCGAGCGCATTGCAGCAGTAGTTGCCGAGCTGGGTTATGTGCCGAATCTGGTGGCCGGCGGCCTGGCCTCGGCGCGAGGGAAAATCGTCGGCATGGTGATTCCGAACATCTCGGGGCCGATCTTTGCCAACACCATTCAGGGTTTCAGCGACACCCTCAGCCGCCACGGTTATCAATTGCTGCTGGCGTCGAGTTACTTCAGTACCGAACAGGAAGAAAACGCCGTGCGCGCATTTCTTGGCTGGTCGCCAGCGGCGCTGGTGCTGACCAGCCATTTCCATAGTGCGGGCACGGAAAAGATGATCGCCGAAGCGGAGGTTCCGGTGATCGAAACCTGGGATTACCAGCCGGATCGCGAGCCGATGCAGATCGGCTTTTCGCACTATGAAGTCGGCGTGACCGCTGCGCGTTATCTGCACGACAAAGGCTATCGCCGTATCGCCTTTGTGCAGAACAGCGCCCCTGGTGACCTCAGTGCCCTCGAACGTCGCGACGGTTACGCCGCCACCGTGCGCGAGTTCGGACTGCAACCGTGGGTGTTCGCCCCGGACGCCGACCGCGCGCCGTTCGAAGCCGGCAAGCAAGCGATGGAAGCGCTGATGAACGCCTCCCCGCGCCCCGACGCGATCATCTTCGCCAACGACAACCTCGCCGCCGGCGGCTTGCTCGCCGGGCAACGCGCAGGCATCAAGATCCCCGAAGACTGCGCCGTGCTCGGCTTCGGCGATTACCCGTTCGCCGAGATGCTGTTGCCGAGCCTGAGCACGATCAAGCCACCGGCACTGGAGATTGGCGTACTGGCGGCAACGCGGGTATTGGAAAGCCTTGGGGTGTTGCCGAGCGATGATGTGCAGCGGCTGAATCTGTTGCAGTGCAACGTGATCGAGCGAGAGAGCACCTGACATACATGCCTGCGGCAGCCCCTACAGGTTGTTCGTCATGCCGACAATTCGCGTAACGCAGCTGCGGCCAGAAATCCGGAGCGGGAACTGTAGCGTTGATCACGCCGGACTGTTTGATCAATACGCTCCAGCAGTTGCTCGGGCAGCGTGGCGTTGAAGCGTACCGACTTGCCGAAATAGGGCGTGATATCAAAGTCGACAACACCCCAGATTCCACCCGCGTAATCCGGGTTGTCGAGATGTGCATCAATATCCTGAACTCGAGGCAACGGTGCACCATCAGCCACCAGCCCCTCATAGTGCAGGGCCAGAGCCTCCTGAGTGTTTTCAAAAGCTTCGGCTACCGTGCTCCCTGCGGAGAAGCACCCCGGTACATCCGGGACAATCACTCCGTAGTCCGAGTCGGCATCCTTGTGCAAAACGACCGGGAATTTCATAAACGTGAATCCTTCCTCTGACGTGTCCATAAAAGGACTTTCACTTCCAATAACGGGCTTCATTTCAACCCCGCCTGTTTCAAAATGCTGTTGATCGTCCCTTTGGGAAGGTCTGAATCCGGATGCTTGATCGTCACCCGACCCGGCTTGCGCGGATGCTTGTACTGATGGTGACTACCCTTCACTGCAACCAGATACCAACCATCCTCCTCGATCATCCTGATCATTTCCCGACTACGCATTTCCTTCGCCCTTTTCGACAGCAAGAGCTGGTCACTTTAGGGCGTAAGCAACCGATTTATACACACGATACACACTCTGAGAAATATTAGCTGGGTGAACAAACGCTCGGTAATTGGTTCGACCAACGGCAGGCGCGAGCCAGCGAGAAAGGGCCTTGCTGTCCAGATACATTTGAATGCGTCGCGAAATGTGTCTGATCGAGGATGGTTGGCTTGTATTGATGCGGGCTGACTTGGCTATGCTCTTAATGACACCGAGGTGGCTCCTTCGCGGGCAAGCCCGCTCCCACAGGATTTTGGTTGTACACAGAATCTGTGAATGAGCGAGATCATTGTGGGAGCGGGCTTGCCCGCGAAGGCGTCCGATCAAGCACCGCATAACCCGCAGGCACGCCTATGCACACCGCAATCATCATCTTCTTCGGTCTGGTCCTGCTCGCCCTGATGCTCTACATCGGCGAGCGCATTGGCTTCAGCCGGCAGACCCTGGCCTACAGCTTCGCCGCGCTGTGGCTGGCGTTGACGGTGATCAATGGTGCGGTGGGGGTGGTGCATGCCGGGCAGCCGCTGGGTTCGGAGATCGCGGTGGGCAGTGCGGTGTTCGGGGTGCCGATGGCGGCGATGGTGTTGTTCATGGTGCTGAGCGCCGAGTCGTGAAACGTCCCGGCGCTCAGTTGCCGATCAACGCACCAGATGCAGGAACTGCATGTGGCGTTCGTACTGGTCGAGGATGTCGTTGATGATCTGCTCCTTGGTGTAGCCGACCAGATCGTAGTCCTGACTGCCCTCGCTCAAGTGCACTTCAGCGCGGTAGTAGCGGCGGTTGTTGAGTTGCTTGGACCCCATGCCACCCCGGGCGAACGACGGCGTGAAGTAGCCGCGCATCTGCACTTGGTAGATGAACGGATGCTGTTCACCGTGACCGATTTCCAGGCTGATGTTGTCGTGTGCCGGGTCCGGCTGGGTGACCACGTTCAGGCCCTTCTCGACGAACACCGCCGTCACTTCTTCGATGGCCGGGCGCACCGTGGTGTCCATGAAGCGGTACACCTCGTCGCGTGACGGGAAGTGCACCGCCTGACTCAGGCGCTGGCGCCAGCCGCCCGTGCCACGCCGCGAACCGGAGACCGGTGCCAGCGAATGCAACTGCGCGATCTGCTTCTGCGACTCCAGATAGAACGCCTTGTGCAGGCCCCACATCATCAGCAGCAAAATCATCGAGAACGGCAACGAGGTCAGCACTACCGCCGATTTCAGCGCATCGATGCTGCCGGAGAACAGCAACGCGCTGGTGATCAACGCGGTCATCGCGCCCCAGAACACTCGCAGCCATTTCGGCCCGTCTTCGTCCGGGTTGCCGCCTTTGGCCGACAACGTCGACAGCACCACGGTGCCGGAGTCGGCGGAAGTGACGAAAAACACGAAGCTGATGAACACCGTCACCGCGATGACAGTCTTGCTCCACGGGTAGGTTTCCAGTAGCAGATAAAGGCTCATCGACGGATTGTCGAGGGCCGACATGCCCAGCGCCGACATGCCGTGATTGAGCACCTGATCGATCGCACTGTTGCCGAAAATCGACATCCACGCCAGGGTGAAACCGAGCGGAATCAGCAGCACGCCGAAGACGAATTCGCGGATGGTGCGGCCACGGGAAATCCGCGCGATGAACAGGCCCACGAACGGCGACCATGCGATCCACCAGGCCCAGTAGAACACCGTCCAGCCGCCGAGCCAGTCGCTTGGTTTGTCGTAGGCGTAGAGGTCGAAACTCTTCATCGGCAACGCGCCGAGGTAATCGCCGAGGTTCTGGATCAGCGTGTTGAGCAGGTGCTGGGTGGGGCCTGCGAACAACACGAACAGCAGCAGCGCACAGGCCAGCAGCATGTTGATGTCGGACATCACCCGCACGCCCTTGTCCACACCCGACACGGCGACAATGATCGCCGCGCCCATCATCAGCGTGATCAGGCCGACCTGAATCCATTGGGTGTGGGCGATGCCGAACAGGTAGTCCAGACCGGAGTTGAGGTGCAATACGCCGAAGCCCATGTCGGCGCCCAGACCGAACACCGTGGCGATGATGCCGAAGCCGTCCACCGCATAACCGATAGGGCCGTTGATGCGCTTGCCGATCAGCGGGTACAGCGCCGAACGCAAGGCCAGCGGCAGGTTATGCCGGTAGGCGAAATAGGCCAGCGCCATGCCGACGAAGGCGAACACGCCCCAGCCGTGCAGGCCCCAGTGCAGAAACAGAATCTGCATCGCCTGCCGCGCCGCATCGGCGGTGCCGGCCTCGCCTTGCGGCGGTTGGGCCAGGTGCGTCAGTGGCTCGGATACGCAAAAGAAAAACAGCGTGATGCTGATCCCGGCGGCAAACAGCATGCCGGCCCAGGACAGGTAACTGAACTCGGGTTCGTCGTGGTCGGCACCGAGTTTGATCTTGCCGTAGCCCGATAACGCGGTGACCACCACGAAGACCAGATACAGCGTCATCGCGAGCATGTAGTACCAGCCGACCGTGTTGGCCGCCCAGTTTTGCGCAGCCAGCAACCAGGCTCCGGCCTGCTCCGGCATGGCGATGACAACCAGACCAAACAGCAGAATCACCGTCGCGGCGAAGTAGAACACCGGCGGATTCATGCGCACCAAGCCGCTGGTGGGAGTAGACGATGCACTCATGAAACGTGCACCTCGAGGGGTTGAAACGTGGCTGAAATGATCGGACTCAGCAAAGGCAAGCCTCCTGTTGTGAGCGGGCAGCGAACCACCGGTTTAACTTGAATGAACGTTCAAGTTAAACATGGATAGGGTGGTAAGGACTAATCGCAGGGCCAGGCGGTAGTTTTCCTACAGTAGCCCAAGGAGGGGTATGACGCGGGTTTGAGGGGATTCGTTCAATGGAGAATTGGCTGAATGCCATTATCTCGATCTGACCCAAAAAACCATTCGCGAGCAGGCTCGCTCCCACATTTGAAACGCATTCCAGTGTGGGAGCGAGCCTGCTCGCGAAGAGGCCTGACGCGGCAACGCAGATTCAGGAACTTACTTCTGCGTCCCGTCATCATGCTGCAGATTGGCCTGAGTCAGGTTGCTCCCTGCCGGCACGCTGCGCGTCAGCCACACATTACCGCCGATGGTCGACCCCTGGCCGATAGTGATCCGTCCCAGAATCGTCGCGCCGGCATAAATCACCACGTCGTCCTCGACAATCGGATGGCGTGGATGGCCCTTCTGCAACTGCCCGTCTTCATCCGCCGGGAAGCGCTTGGCGCCCAGAGTCACGGCCTGATAGATCCGCACACGCTCGCCGATGATCGCGGTCTCGCCGATCACCACACCCGTACCGTGGTCGATGAAGAAACTGCGGCCGATCTGCGCGCCCGGGTGGATATCGATACCGGTGGCCGAATGCGCAATCTCCGAACTGATCCGCGCGAGTAACGGCAGCCCGGCGCGATACAAATGGTGCGCCAGACGATGGTGAATCACCGCCAGAATCCCCGGATAGCACAGCAACACTTCATCGACGCTGCGCGCCGCCGGATCGCCGTGATAGGCGGCCAGAACGTCGGTATCGAGCAGGCTGCGCAGGCCCGGCAAGGCCAGGGCGAAATCCTGAATGATACGGATCGCCTGAGCTTCGACGTCGGCATCGCCTTGAGCGCTGTGCCGCGCGACATAACGCAACTCCAGCCGCGCCTGCGCCAGCAAGGCATTCAATGAGGTATCGAGGGTGTGGCCGACATAGAAGTCCTCACTTTCCTCACGCAGATCCACCGGCCCCAGCCGCATCGGGAACAACGCACCACACAGCGCCTCGAGAATCTCGGCCATCGCGGCGCGAGACGGTAACTCACGGCCACCCTGCTCGCCGCTGGCCCGGCCATTCTGGGTACGCCACTGATCCCGCGCGGTACGCAGTTGGCTGACGATGGTCTGCAATTGCCAATGGCTGGAACGCTCGCTCACGGTAAAGACTCCTCACGGGCGGCCGGACGGTCTGGCCGCGTCAACGGCGACTACTTTACGGCATGCCCGCGAGTGCGAATTAAGAACTGATAGTGCTGGCCTAAGCACATTTGGCTATAAGCAATTCACGGTTGCCCCGCTAAAACGGCCTGCCTATAGTCCTGTCATCTTCCTCCGCCAGTACGGGCTCATGATCAAACAACAGCTGGATCGCTTTAACCGTCTCGACCTGCTCGGCCAACCCACGCCACTGGAAAAACTCGAACGCCTGTCCGCCTGGCTGGGCCGCGATGTGTACATCAAACGCGATGACCTGACGCCGCTGGCCATGGGCGGCAACAAGCTGCGCAAACTCGAATACCTCGCCGCCGACGCCCTCGCCCAGGGCGCCGACACGCTGATCACCGCCGGCGCCCTGCAATCGAACCACGTGCGCCAGACCGCCGCGCTGGCGGCCAAACTCGGCCTGGGTTGCGTGGCGTTGCTGGAAAATCCGCTCGGCACCGACGACAGCAACTACACCGGCAACGGCAACCGCCTGCTGCTCGATCTGTTCGACACCAAGGTCGAGTTGGTGGACAACCTCGATAACGCCGACGAACAACTCGCCGCACTCGCTGTGCGCCTGCGCAGCAATGGCAAAAAACCGTATCTGGTGCCGATCGGTGGCTCGAATGCCCTCGGTGCATTGGGCTACGTACGTGCCGGTCTGGAACTGGCGGAACAGATCAAGGACACCGGCCTGAATTTCGCCGCCGTGGTGCTGGCCTCGGGCAGCGCCGGGACCCACAGCGGTCTGGCATTGGCCTTGAGCGAAGCACTGCCGAAATTGCCAGTGATCGGCGTAACGGTATCGCGCAGTGAAGAAGACCAACGCCCGAAAGTGCAGGGTCTGGCCGAACGCACGGCGGACCTGCTGGGCGTGAAATTGCCCGAGAACTTCAAGGTCGAGTTGTGGGACGAATACTTCGGCCCGCGTTACGGCGAACCCAATGCCGGGACACTGGCGGCGGTGAAACTGTTGGCCAGTCAGGACGCGGTGCTGCTCGACCCGGTATACACCGGCAAGGCCATGGCCGGGTTGCTCGACGGGATCGGCCGCCAGCGTTTCGACGAGGGCCCGATCATCTTCCTGCATACCGGTGGGGCGCCGGCGTTGTTTGCCTACAAGGATTCGCTGACAAGCTGATCCTCCCAGCTGCAAGAATTTCTGTGGTGAGGGGATTTATCCCCGTTGGACTGCGCAGCAGTCCCCTGCTCTTCAAGTCAGAAGAGAGGGCCGCTTCGCGCCCCATCGGGGATAAATCCCCTCGCCACAATTGATCACATATATTCGAAACTGGAATAACAGAAAGATCATTAAGTATTTTCAAGTCTAAAGCAGACATCTTATAGTCTCGCCGCAGGCGAATTTCGGGCAAGACGCATAAGCTGCTTTAGGGCACGATAACGCAGTCGTTCAATTCCCGGATTCGCCAACCTTCCTTAAGCGTCTTCCATAAGAAAACACAGGGGCTTGTCATGAATTTTTCCGCACTACGTCGCAATCTGCTGGTAGGTTCGCTGGGCCTTGCACTGAGCGCCGGCCTGATCGGCCAGGCAACCGCCGGTGAGCAGCTGCAACAGATCAAGGACAAAGGCGTTATCAACGTCGGCCTGGAAGGCACTTATCCACCGTTCAGCTTCGTTGACGAGAACGGCAAACTGTCCGGTTTCGAAGTCGAACTCTCCGAAGCCCTGGCGCAGAAACTCGGCGTCAAAGCCAAGATTCAGCCAACCAAGTGGGACGGTATCCTCGCTGCACTGGAATCCAAACGTCTCGACGTCGTGGTCAACCAAGTGACCATCTCCGACGAACGCAAGAAGAAGTATGACTTCTCCGAGCCGTACACCGTTTCCGGGATTCAGGCGCTGGTGCTGAAGGACAAGGAAGCCAAGTTGAACATCAAGACTGCCGCCGACCTGTCCGGCAAGAAAGTCGGTGTCGGCCTGGGCACCAACTACGAACAGTGGGTCCGCGCCAACGTGCCGGGCGCTGACGTGCGTACCTACGACGATGATCCGACCAAGTTCGCCGACCTGAACAACGGTCGCACCGACGCCATCCTGATCGACCGTCTGGCTGCACTTGAATACGCCAAGAAAGCCCCGAAAACCGTGGCTGCCGGTGAAGCGTTCTCCCGTCAGGAATCCGGTATCGCCCTGCGCAAAGGCGAGCCTGAGCTGCTGGCTGCGGTGAACAAGGCTCTCGACGAACTGCGTGCCGACGGTACCCTTGAGAAGCTGTCGAAGAAATACTTCAACGCTGACGTCACCAAATAATGGAAGAAGCTTTCCAACTCGCACTGGACTCCGCGCCCTTTCTGCTCAAGGGCGCGTATTACACGGTCATCCTCAGTCTGGGCGGCATGTTCTTCGGCTTGCTGCTGGGCTTCGGCCTGGCCTTGATGCGCCTGTCGCGCTTCAAACTGGTGAGCTGGATTGCCCGCATCTACGTGTCGTTCTTTCGCGGCACGCCGTTGCTGGTGCAACTGTTCGTGATCTATTACGGCTTGCCGCAATTGGGTCTGGAACTGGATCCACTGCCAGCGGCGCTGATCGGCTTCTCGCTGAACATGGCTGCCTACGCCTGTGAAATCCTCCGTGCGGCAATCGGTTCGATCGAGCGCGGCCAGTGGGAAGCCGCCGCAAGCATCGGCATGACCCGCGCGCAAACCTTGCGCCGGGCCATTCTGCCGCAGGCCATGCGCACGGCACTGCCGCCGCTGGGCAACAGCTTCATTTCGCTGGTCAAGGACACGGCACTGGCCGCCACCATTCAGGTGCCGGAACTGTTCCGTCAGGCGCAACTGATTACCGCCCGGACTTTCGAAGTCTTCACCATGTATCTTGCCGCCGCGCTGATCTACTGGATTCTGGCCACGGTGCTGTCGCACCTGCAGAACAAGCTGGAAGAGCGGGCCAATCGGCATGACCAGGAGTCCTGACCCATGATTGTCGTGGAAAAACTGACAAAGCAGTTCAAGGGTCAAGAGGTGCTCAAAGGCATCGATCTTGAGGTGAAGGAAGGCGAGGTCGTGGCCATCATCGGCCCCAGCGGTTCGGGTAAAACCACGTTCCTGCGCTGCCTGAACTTCCTTGAGGAGCCCACCAGCGGCCGGGTCAAGGTCGGCGATATCGAGATTGATACCCGCCGCCCGCTGAGCCAGCAGCAGAGTCTGGTGCGCAACCTGCGCCAGCACGTGGGTTTCGTGTTCCAGAACTTCAACCTGTTCCCCCACCGCACCGCACTGGAAAACGTCATCGAAGGGCCGATCGTGGTCAAGAAGATGCCGCGCGAGCAAGCCGTTGCCCTGGGCATGAAGCTGCTGGCCAAGGTCGGTCTGGCCGGCAAGGAAGATGCGTATCCGCGTCGTCTGTCCGGCGGTCAGCAACAGCGCGTGGCGATTGCCCGGGCGCTGGCGATGGAGCCGGAAGTGATCCTGTTCGACGAGCCGACTTCGGCCCTCGACCCGGAACTGGTGGGCGAAGTACTGGCGACCATTCGCGGTCTCGCTGAAGAAAAACGCACCATGGTCATCGTCACCCACGAAATGGGTTTCGCCCGCGACGTGGCCAACCGTGTGGTGTTTTTCGACAAGGGCGTGATCGTCGAGCAAGGCGAAGCCAAGGCGTTGTTTGCCAACCCGAAAGAAGAACGCACCAGACAGTTTCTCAGCAAGTTCCTGAATCACGCCTGAGATACTTATTCTCTTGAGTCATCAACTTCCATGGACGGAAGTTTTACTTACCGCGCCTGAAAACTTCCAAATCCCTCCAGCTTAAACCTGTCAAAACAATACATATATGTTCTGCAACAGATACAAGTAATCTGCGGCGCGCTTTCGTGCCTGTGAAATGATCTAAATCGACCGGCACAAAAATCGCGAAACTCGCGAAAAACCGTAGTTCCATTCGCCATCACCGCTAGGCAGGATGCCTCATCAGCGTAGGACGCTTCTGATTAATCGGTAATTCACAGATTAACTAAGGCACTCTATTGACACTCTTTCCGGCACGCTCTTATCTAGTCGCCAACCGGCACCCATTAGTTGAATCAACGCTTACTCAGCCCGAACAAAGTTCACGGTTGTATTACCGATTCATCACGCCTTTTGTTGTTTCAAGAAACGGACTTCGCCGCAAGACTTCAAGGAGAGAACCCGATGACCCGCACTTCGCACGCCCCCGAACTGGCAGCGCCGAATCTGGCGTCCGCATCCAAAAACGCCATCAATCTGGCCGCTGCCGCGCATTTGCTGATCGATGTCCTGCCCTACCCCGGCATGGACGCCGGTGATCTGATCGAACTGTTCTGGAACAACTGCTACGTCGCCTCGCGAGTCTTGACCAGCGAAGACGTCGGCGCCTCGATCAGCCTGCGGGTGCCGGAAAGCTTTATCGCCAGTGGCACCGCACGGATTCACTATCGAGTGATGCAGATCGGTCAGGGACCGGCGTTGTCGGCGGCCACGCGGGTGCAGGTCAAGCTCGACTGCCCTGGCGGCCAGCCTTCGCCACTCTGCGGTGACGAGAATCAGCAACTGGCACCCGTCTCGCTGCCCGACACCATTCGCCGCCAGGGCGTGAACCCCAGTCAGATCAAACGCGGTGTGCCACTGACCATCGAACCCTACCTGAACATGGCCGAGGACGACGCCATTACCTTGCGCTGGGGCGACGTGCGTATGGACCTGGCCCGGATCACCGCTGCCGATGTCGGCCTGCCGATTCAGGTCTGGGTGCCACCGGCAGTGATCGTCGAGGGGGGTGAGGATCTGCGTCTGGACGTGACCTACTGCGTCATCGACTGGGTGGGCAACAACTCACGCTGGGCGCCGCCCCGGACGCTGAAGATCGGTTGCGTGAATCCTTATCTGAAGGTGCCGCTGCGCCAAGCGCTGAAGGCTGCTGAATCGACCAAGGATTGATGCCGCATTCCTGTGCTCATGGGGCTTTGTAGTGAGGTGATTTAGCGAAACGTCGCACCGCCCCGATGGACTGCGAAGCAATCCCGTTTTTTATGACTCAGAAAAGGCCGCTGCGCGGCCTGTCGGGGATGAATCCCCTCACCACAGGTTGTATTGCCACGGCTGAGAGACTGTTAACCAACCCGACCACCGCCCCTTCTATACATATTCCTAAAAGTTAGTTTATTTAATATTTATACACGCTTAGGGTATATGAACCGGACCACCGGACATTCTTTCGTTCGCCGCACTTTTGCGGCGTTTTTCATGAGATGTGAGGTAGGTAGTATGGTCCGGAACACAATCACCCCAGTGCAGATCGCCAGGGCATTGCGTGCAGCCAAGGAGCGGCACTGATGTCCAGTCTGGCAGACGCAAATCTCCAGTCTGATCTGGACATCGCCCCACTGTTGTTGCCCGCGCAGGTTTTGCGCAACGACGCCCAAGCCATCAAGGCTGCCCACGAACTGGCGCAAGTCGCCCGCGCGCAGGCCGCCAAGCGCGACCGCCAGCGCAAGCTGCCATGGTCGGAAATCGAACAGTTCACCCGCAGCGGCCTCGGCAGCATTGCCATCCCGCGCGAATACGGTGGCCCACAGGTTTCATTCGTCACATTGGCCGAAGTGTTCGCGATCATTTCCGCGGCCGATCCGGCGCTGGGACAGATCCCGCAGAACCAGTTCGGCATCATCAATCTGGTACTCGGCAGCGCCACCGAAGCGCAGAAAAAACAGCTGTTCCAGAGTGTTCTGGAAGGTTGGCGCATCGGCAATGCGGGTCCTGAGCGCGGCACCAAAAACACCCTGGAATTGAAAGCGCGTATCACCGCCGACGGCGATGACTACGTGATTAATGGCCAGAAGTTCTACTCCACCGGCGCGCTGTTCGCGCACTGGGTGGCGGTCAAGGCGCTCAATGACGATGGCAAACAAGTGCTGGCCTTCGTCCGCCGTGGTACCCCGGGCCTGCGCATCGTTGATGACTGGTCGGGCTTCGGTCAGCGCACCACCGCCAGCGGCACGATTCTGCTGAACAACGTGCGCGTCGAGTCGAGCCTGGTCGTCGATAACTGGAAGATCAACGAGAAGCCAAACACTCAAGGCGCGGTGTCGCAGCTGATTCAGGCAGCCATCGACGCCGGCATCGCCCGTGGCGCCATCGACGATGCCATCGAGTTCGTCAAAACTCGCGCGCGGCCCTGGATCGACGCGAAGGTCGAGCACGCCAGCGATGACCTCTACGTGATCGCCGACATCGGCAAACTGAAAATCGAACTGCACGCGGCTGAAGCACTGTTGCGCAAGGCCGGCAAAGTGCTCGACCAAGTCCATGCCGCGCCGCTGACCGCCGAGTCCGCCGCCCGCGCTTCGATTGCGGTGGCCGAAGCCAAAGTGCTGACTACCGAGATTTCCTTGCTCGCCAGCGAGAAGCTTTTCGAACTGGCCGGCAGCCGCGCGACCCTCGCTGAATTCAACCTCGACCGCCACTGGCGCAACGCCCGGGTGCACACCCTGCACGACCCGGTGCGCTGGAAATATCACGCGGTCGGCGCCTATCGCCTCAACGGCACTCTACCGGCTCGCCATTCCTGGATTTAACGACCAGACATCTGGAGAAGCATATGACTTATTCTCACCCCGTCGCGGTCATCACCAGCGATGAGCAAGCCCTGATCGTCGCCAGCGACCTGGCCGAAGATTTCAAACGCGACAGTGCCGTGCGCGACCGTGAACGCCGCCTGCCACTGCCGGAGCTCGACGTATTTTCCCGCTCTGGCCTGTGGGGCATCAGCGTGCCCAAGGAATACGGCGGCGCCGGCGTGTCCAACGTGACCCTGGCCAAAGTCATCGCCCTGATCGCTCAGGCCGACGGCTCCCTCGGACAGATTCCGCAGAACCATTTCTACGCCCTCGAAGTGCTGCGGGTTAACGGCAGCCAAGAGCAGAAACAGCGGCTGTACGCCGAGGTGCTGGCCGGCCAGCGCTTCGGCAATGCTCTGGCGGAACTCGGTACCAAAACCGCCCATGACCGCGTCACCAGCCTCAAGCGTGACGGTGACGGCTATCGCATAAACGGGCGCAAGTTTTACGCGACCGGCGCGATCTACGCGCAGCGTATCCCGACCTCCGTGGTCGATGAAAATGGCGTGCAGCAACTGGCCTTCGTCCCGCGTGACAGCAAGGGCCTGACGGTGATCGACGACTGGAGTGGTTTCGGTCAACGCACCACCGGAAGCGGATCCGTAGTGTTCGAAGACGTCTACGTTGCCGCCGAGGACGTAATACCGTTTCAGAGCGCTTTCGAGCGTCCGACCACGGTCGGCCCGCTGGCGCAGATCCTTCACGCCGCCATCGACACCGGCATCGCTCGCGCCGCTTATGAAGATGCGCTGCACTTCGTGCGCAGCAAGACCCGGCCATGGATCGACTCCGGTAACGACAAGGCCACCGAAGACCCGCTGACCCTGAAGAGCTTCGGCCACTTGAGCATTCGTCTGCACGCCACCGAAGCACTGCTGGAACGCTCCGGCGAATTCCTCGACAAGGCCCAGGCCGAGACCAATGCCGAAACCGTCGCTGCCGCCTCGATTGCCGTCGCCGAAGCGCGGGCGATCAGCACCGAAATCTCGCTTGCGGCCGGCAGCACGCTGTTCGAACTGGCCGGCAGTCAGGCCACCCTGATCGAGCACGGCCTCGACCGTCACTGGCGCAACGCCCGGGTGCACACCCTGCACGACCCGGTACGCTGGAAGTATCACGCGGTGGGCAATTACTACCTCAACGATGAAAAGCCTCCGCTGCGAGGAACGATCTGATGAGCGGCGCAAAAAAGAAGATCCTGCTCAACGCGTTCAACATGAACTGCATCGGCCACATCAACCACGGCCTGTGGACGCATCCGCGCGACACGTCGACGCGCTACAACACCATCGAGTACTGGACCGAGCTGGCGCAGTTGCTGGAGCGCGGTTTGTTCGACGGACTGTTCATCGCCGACATCGTCGGCGTGTACGACGTCTACCAGAACTCGGTGGACGTCACGCTCAAAGAGTCGATCCAGTTGCCGGTCAACGACCCGTTGCTGCTGGTGTCGGCAATGGCCGCCGTGACGAAAAATCTCGGCTTCGGCCTCACCGCCAACCTCACCTACGAACCGCCCTATCTGTTCGCCCGTCGCATGTCGTCGCTCGATCATCTGAGTCGTGGGAGGGTCGGCTGGAACATCGTCACCGGTTACCTCGACAGCGCCGCCAAGGCCATGGGCCTGCGCGAACAGGTCGAGCATGACCGGCGCTACGATCAGGCCGACGAGTACCTCGAAGTGCTCTACAAACTCTGGGAAGGCAGTTGGGAAAACGGCGCGGTGCTCAATGACCGTGAGCAGCGCATCTATGCGCAGCCGGAGAAGGTGCACAAGGTCGAACACCACGGCGAGTTCTATCAGGTCGAGGGTTATCACCTCTGCGAGCCGTCGCCGCAGCGCACACCGGTGCTGTTCCAGGCCGGCAGTTCGGACCGCGGTTTGCTGTTCGCCGGGCGTCACGCCGAATGCGTGTTCATCAGCGGCCAGAACAAACCGTCGACCAAAGTGCAGGTGGACAAGGTCCGCGCCAGCGCCGTCGAAGCCGGACGCAATCCCGAGGACATCAAGGTGTTCATGGGCCTCAACGTGATCGTCGGCGCGACCGAAGCAGCCGCGTGGGCCAAGCACGCCGAGTACCTGAGTTATGCCAGCGCCGAGGCCGGCGTCGCGCATTTCTCAGCCTCCACCGGCATCGACTTTTCCCAGTACGAAATCGACGAACCGATCCAGTACGTCAAGAGCAATGCCATCCAGTCCGCGACCAAGAACCTGCAGAACAACGACTGGACCCGACGCAAATTGCTCGATCAGCACGCCCTCGGTGGCCGCTACATCACCGTGGTCGGCTCGCCTGAGCAGGTGGCGGATGAACTGGAATCATGGATCGTTGAAACGGGACTCGACGGCTTCAACCTCACGCGCATCGTTTCCCCGGAAAGCTATGTCGATTTCATTGAGCTGGTGATTCCGGAGCTGCAGCGGCGCGGGTCGTACAAGACCGCGTATGAGAGCGGCAGCTTGCGCGAGAAGTTGTTCCACGGTGAGGCGCATTTGCCTGAGCAACACACCGGTTCTTCATACCGCCGCTAAAAGCATCGCTGGCAAGCCAGCTCCCACAAGGGTCTGTGGCGTTCACAAAACCTGTGGGAGCTGGCTTGCCAGCGATGAGGCCCGACCAGACACCACAAACTTTTGCACTGACTGGAAAAATCACCATGACCCAGAAACTTCTGTCCCACCCAGTCAAAGCACTGGCCCTGGCCTTCGGCCTGTTCAGCTCAGCGGTGTTCGCCGCCGACGTTCCATTGAAAATCGGCACCACCGCCGCCTTCGCCATTCCGCTGGAAACCGCCGTCGAAGAGGCCTCCAAACAAGGCCTGAAAGTCGAGCTGGTGGAGTTCACCGACTGGATCGCACCGAACGTCAGCCTCGCCGCCGGTGACATCGACGTGAACTACTTCCAGCACATCCCGTTCCTCGAAAACGCCAAGGCCGCCTCTGGTTTTGACCTGGTGCCGTTCGCTCCGGGGATCATCAACAACGTCGGCCTCTATTCGAAAAAATACAAAAGCTTTGACGAGTTGCCTGAAGGCGCCAGCGTGGCCATCGCCAACGACCCGATCAACAGCGGTCGCGGTCTGCAACTGCTGGCCAAGGCTGGCCTGATCACTCTGAAACCGGGGGTAGGCTACAAGGCCACCGAAGACGACATCGTCGCCAACCCGAAGAAGATCAAGATTCTGCAAGTCGAAGCCGTCCAACTGGTGCGCGCCTACGATGACGCCGATCTGGTCCAGGGCTACCCGGCCTACATCCGTCTGGCGAAAACCTTCGATGCCGGCTCGGCGCTGCTGTTCGACGGTCTCGACCACAAGGAATACGTGATCCAGTTCGTCATCCAGCCGAAGAGCAAAGACGACCCGCGCCTGATCAAATTCGTCGACATCTACCAGCACTCGCCGGCCGTTCGCGCTGCGCTGGATAAGGCTCACGGCAAGCTGTATCAGGCCGGTTGGGAAAGCTGAGCATGACGGCCGCGATCCAACGGCGACTGGAGATTCCAGAGCCAGAAAATGCTGAAAAAACCGAACTGCATCCCGAGCTGAATCGCGCCCATGTGCGCTTTATCGGCCTGGGTAAAACCTACGAAGGTCGACAAGGCCCGGTGGCGGCCCTGCAAGGCATCGATCTGGCGATCCAGCGCGGCGAGGTGTTCGGCATCATCGGGCGCAGCGGCGCCGGCAAGTCGTCGCTGATCCGCACGATCAATCGTCTGGAACAACCGACTGCGGGGCGGGTGTTGATTGATCAGATCGACATCGGCGAGTTCGACGAAGACCGTCTGGTCGCCCTGCGCCGGCGCATCGGGATGATCTTCCAGCACTTCAACCTGATGTCGGCCAAGACCGTGTGGCAGAACGTCGAACTGCCGCTGAAAGTCGCGGGCGTACCGAAGGCGCAACGCGAACAGAAGGTGCGTGAACTGCTCGAACTGGTCGGCCTGCAAGCCAAGCACAAGGCCTATCCGGCGCAGCTCTCCGGTGGGCAGAAACAGCGTGTCGGCATCGCCCGCGCATTGGTGCATGACCCGGACATTCTGCTGTGCGACGAAGCCACTTCGGCGCTCGATCCCGAGACCACTCAGTCGATCCTCGGCCTGCTGCGCGAGATCAATCAGCGCCTGGGCCTGACCATTGTGCTGATCACTCACGAAATGGCGGTGATCCGCGAAATCTGCGACCGCGTGGTGGTCCTGGAACACGGGCGGATCGTCGAGCAGGGGCCGGTCTGGGAAGTGTTCGGCAATCCGCAGCACGAGGTCAGCCAGACCTTGCTCGCGCCGCTGCAACACGCCTTGCCGGAAGAACTGCAGAATCGCCTGCATGCCCAGCCGCCCTCCTCCGAGGCGGCGGTGGTGCTGCGTTTACAGTTCACCGGCAGTGCCAGCGACGAGCCGGATCTGGCGGCGCTGTTCGCCGCCCTCGGTGGACGCGTGAAGTTGCTGCAGGGCGGCGTTGAGCGGATTCAGGGCCACGCGCTAGGACAACTGTTGCTGGCGGTCAGCGGCTCGGCCCTGAGCGCCGAACAATTGCGTGAGCGCGCCGGGCAGTGGGCGCAACGAGTGGAGGTATCGGGTTATGTGGTTTGATCGTTTGCTCCAGGGTTTCATCGACACCTTCCTGATGGTCGGCGTGTCGTCGCTGATCGCGTTGCTGGTGGGGATCCCGATGGCGGTGATTCTGGTCACCAGCGACAAGGGCGGCATCTATCAGGCGCCGCTGCTCAACCGGGCGCTGGGCGCGTTCGTGAATCTGTTCCGCTCGATCCCGTTTCTGATCCTGATGGTCGCGCTGATTCCGTTCACCCGGCTGATAGTCGGCACCACGTACGGTGTGTGGGCGGCGGTGGTGCCGCTGACCATCGCCGCGACGCCGTTCTTTGCGCGGATTGCCGAAGTGAGTCTGCGTGAGGTCGATCACGGCTTGATCGAGGCGGCGCAAGCCATGGGCTGCCGGCGCTGGCATATCGTCTGGCATGTGCTGTTGCCTGAAGCGCTGCCGGGGATCGTCGGCGGGTTCACGATTACGCTGGTGACCATGATCAACTCGTCAGCCATGGCCGGGGCGATTGGTGCCGGCGGTTTGGGCGATATCGCTTACCGCTATGGTTATCAGCGTTTCGACAGCCAGATCATGTTGACAGTGATTGTGTTGCTGGTGGCGTTGGTGGCGGTGATTCAGTTGGGTGGAGATCGTCTGGCACGGGGCCTGAACAAGCGCTGATTTCAGCAGGGCTCATTCGACGCTTTTGAAACCGCTTTCGCGAGCAGTCTCGCTCCCACATTTGGAATGCGTTCCCCTGTGGGAGCGAGCCTGCTCGCGAATGGCTGCGCAGCAGCCCCAGACCTGATGGCGTATATTCGGCAAATCCTCATTGCCCGCGCAGCCCTCGACCATGAAGCAAACGCCCTCCGATCTGGAACAGATCACCGCCACCACCCTCGGCCACTACAACTCGGTGGCCGAAGACTTCCGCGAAGGCACCCGCGACCACGATGTCAGTCAGAACATCGACGCGCTGCTACGGCATATCCACGGCACTGCGCCGTTCACGATTCTCGATTTCGGCTGCGGCCCGGGCCGCGACTTGCAGACGTTCACCCGCCTGGGCCATGTCGCGGTCGGCCTCGACGGCGCGGAAAAATTTGCGCAGATGGCCCGCGAAGACAGTGGCTGCGAGGTGTGGTGCCAGGACTTTCTGAAACTCGATCTGCCAGCCGAGCGCTTCGACGGGATCTTCGCCAATGCAGTGCTGTTTCATGTGCCGTTGCAGGAATTGCCGAGAGTGCTCAAGCAGTTGCATGGCACGCTGAAACCGGGCGGGGTGTTGTTCAGTTCCAATCCTCGCGGGGATAACCGTGAGGGCTGGAACGGGCCGCGTTATGGCTCATATCACGACCTGGAGGCGTGGCGCGGGTTGCTGACGGCAGCGGGGTTTGTCGAGCTGGAGCATTACTACCGGCCGGCGGGATTGCCGCGCGAGCAGCAGCCTTGGCTGGCCAGTGTCTGGCGTAAATCTGCGTAGTCAGTTCTGACGCCTTCGCGAGCAAGCCCGCTCCCACAGTTGGAATGCGTACCTCCTGTGGGAGCGGGCTTGCTCGCGAATAGAGTGCGCAGCACTCGCTTTTAGCGGGTCTCTTTCTGCGGTTCGCGAATCTTGTACCAGGCCACATACAGCGCCGGCAAAAACAGCAGGGTCAGCAACGTCGCCACCACGATCCCGCCAATCATCGCGTAAGCCATCGGCCCCCAGAACACTTCCCGGGCAATCGGAATCATGCCCATGCTCGCCGCCGCCGCGGTCAGCAGGATTGGTCGGCGGCGGTGCTCAGTCGCTTCCACCACCGCATCCCATGGCGCAGAGCCGTTGCGCTCGAACTCATCGATCTGCGTCACCAGAATCACCGAGTTGCGGATGATGATGCCGATCAGCGCCAGAATCCCGAGAATCGCCACGAAGCCCATCGGCGTACCGGTGGGCACCAGCGCCAGCACCACGCCGATCAGCCCCAGCGGCGCGACACTCGCCACCAGGAACATCTTCTGCACGCTGTGCAGCTGGATCATCAGGAAGGTCGCCATCAAAAACAGCATCAACGGCAGCACCTTGGCGATCGGTCCCTGGGCCTTGCCGCTTTCCTCGACCGTACCGCCGGTGGCGACTTTGTAGCCGACCGGCAGTTTTTCAGCGAAGGCATCGATCGACGGCTTGAGCAGTTTCACCAGGTCGGTCGGCTGGATCTCGTCACGCACCGAAGCCTTGATGGTGATGGTCGGCAAACGGTCGCGACGCCACACCAGCGGCTGCTCAAGCTCATACCGCACGGTGGCGAAGGCCAGCAGCGGAATCGACGTGCCGTTGGGTGTGACGATCTGCAGGTTCTGCAGGGTTTCCGGCGTGCCGCGTTCCGAGTTCACCGCCCGGCCGACCACGTTGATCAGGTAAATGTCGTCGTTGACCTGGGTCAACGGCGAGCCGCTGACGATGCTGTTCATCAACTTCGCCACATCTTCCGAGGACAGCCCGAGCTGACGCGCCTTGTCCTGGGCGATGTCGATGCGCAGGACTTTGCCCGGCTCGTTCCAGTCGTAAATGATCTCGCCGATGTGTTCGTTCTTGTCCAGCTCGGTCGCCAGATCGATGGCGTGCTTGCGCACCTGATCGATGTCCTTGCCGCTGACCCGATACTGAATCGGACGTCCCACCGGCGGGCCCATTTCCAGCGCCTGCACGTAACTGCCGATGCCGACGAAGTCTTTGTGCAAACGCTCGCGCAGGCGTTGGCTCAGCGCCTCACGGGCCTCGAAATCCTTGCTGACGATCACCAGTTGCGCGTAGTACGGGTTCTGCAATTGCTGGTCGAGCGGCAGGTAGAAACGGATCGCACCCTGACCGATGTAGGTGCTCCAGCGCACGATGTCCGGATCGCCCTTGAGCGTGGCTTCGAGCTTGTCCACGGCCTTGCGGGTTTCGTCGATCGAGGCGTTTTGCGGCAGGTTCAGGTCGACGAGAATTTCCGGGCGATCCGACGAAGGGAAGAACTGATTCTGCACAAAGCGCATGCAGAACACCGCCAGCACAAACAGCAGCACGGTGATGCCGATCGCCCACCAACGATTGCGCATGCACCACAGCAAACCACCGTTGAACGCCCGACCGATGCGGCCCGGCTCGGCTTCATGGGGCTTCACGTTGGTGCTGAGGATGTGCACGCCGATCACCGGCGCAAAGAATACCGCCACCACCCACGACACCAGCATCGCCACCGCGATCACCGCAAACAGGGTGAAGGTGTACTCGCCGGCGGAGCTGGCGTTGAGGCCGATGGGCACGAAACCGGCGACAGTCACCAGCGTACCGGTAAGCATCGGGAACGCCGTCGAGGTGTAGGCGAACGTCGCCGCCTGTTCCTTGGTCTCACCCATTTCCAGGCGTGTAACCATCATCTCCACAGTGATCATCGCGTCGTCCACCAGCAGGCCGAGGGCGATGATCAGCGCACCGAGGGAAATCCGCTGCATGGTGATGCCGCTGTATTCCATGAACACGAAGACCATCGCCAGCACCAGCGGAATCGAGCACGCCACCACCAGCCCGGCGCGCACGCCGAGGCTGATGAAGCTGACCACCAGCACGATCACCACCGCTTCGAACAGCGCACTGGTGAAACCGCCGACCGCCTCTTCCACCACCACGGCCTGATCGGACACCGTATGGACGCCGACGCCAACCGGCAAATCAGCGGTGATCTGGTCGATCCGCTGGTGCAGCGCCTTGCCGAATTCCTGGACGTTACCGCCCTTCTGCATGGCAATCGCCAGACCGATTGCCGGCTTGCCGTCGAAACGGAATTCCGGCGTGGCCGGGTCGACGTAACCGCGACTGATGTCGGCGACATCGGCCAGACGATAGAAGCGGTCATTGAGCTTGAGATTGACCTCGGCCAGATCCTTCTCCGAAGCGAACTGCCCCGAGGTGCGCACCGAAATGCGCTCCGGGCCGGCCTCGATCACCCCCGCCGGGGTCACGGCGTTCTGCGATTGCAGGCTCTGCACCACCTGACGCTGGTCGATGCCCAGCGCGGCGAGCTTGCGGGTGGAGAAGTTCAGGTAAATCACTTCGTCCTGCTGGCCGATCATTTCGATCTTGCCCAGCCCCGGGACGTTGCGAATCTCGGCGCGGGCCTGCTCCACATAGTCGCGCAACTGGCGCATGGTCAGGCCGTCGGCGGTAAACGCGTAGACCGAGCCGTACACATCGCCAAACTCGTCGTTGAACCCGGGGCCTTGAATGCCCTGGGGAAACTGGCCGCGAATGTCATCGATCTTCTTGCGCACCTGGTACCAGATTTCCGGGATGTCCTTGGCGCTGGTGGTGTCGCGCAGGTACACGTAAACCGTCGATTCGCCGGGGCGCGTGTAGCTTTTCACGTAGTCGAGGGAGTCGAGCTCCTCGAGTTTTTTCTCGATGCGGTCGGTAACCTGTTTGAGGGTTTCCTCCTGGGTCGCACCCGGCCATTTGGTCTGGATGACCATGGTCTTGATGGTAAACGAGGGGTCTTCTTCGCGGCCCAGATTGAAATACGAAAACACCCCCATCAGCAGCGCGACGAACATCAGGTACCAGACAAACGACTGATGCTTGAGGGCCCATTCGGAGAGATTGAAAGAGCCTTTCATTGACTGTCCTCGTCGAGTTTCACGGCTTGTCCGGGTTTGAGACTGTTAACGCCTGCGGTGACCACCTGCTCGCCGGACTTGACCCCGCCGGCCAGCACCACCGTGCCGTCGGTGCGGCTGATCACGCTGACGTCACGGGGCGCGACGGTTTTGCTTTGGGTGTCGATCACCCAGATGCGGGTCTTGCCGTCGGCTTCCTGCAGGGCGGTGGCAGGTAATTCGATGCGCGGCTTGATCGCTGAACTGAGGGTCACGCTGATCGCCGTGCCGAGGCGGAAACCGTCCGGCGTGTTGGCCAGGGTCAGCCGCGCGCGGCGGGTGCGCGTGGCGCTTTGGGCCTGCGGTTCGATTTCGCGAATAATTGCGGTGGTGTTGATGCTCGGGTCGAGTTGCCCGGCCACCAGAAACACCACGTCGGAAGGAATTTCATCGACCAGTGTGTCCGGCAGATCGATCACCGCTTCCTTGATGTCCGGTTGCGCCAGGGTCACCACTTGCTGACCTGCTGTCACCACTTGACCGGCCTCGGCATTCCACGCGGTGACCACAGCTTTGTGGTCGGCGCGCAATTCGGTGTAAGCGAGTTGATCCTGGCTCTGGTTGACCGCCGCCCGCGCCTGATCGAGCGAGGCCTGAGTGGTTTTCAGGTCGGTGGTGGCGATGTCCAGTTGCGCCTGCGCGCCAACCCCGCGATCGAACAGCGCCTGCTGCCGACGGGCATTGGCCTGGGCGTTGATCAGTTGCGCCTGGACCTTGGCCAGGTCGCCTTGGGCCGAACGCAACTGGTTCTGCTGATCGGACGGGTCGAGGGTCGCCAGCAGCGTACCCTTTTGCACCTCGGCGCCGACATCGACGTTGCGACTGGCAATGCGCCCGCCGACGCGGAACCCGGTGTTGCTCTCGTAACGCGCCTGAATGCTGCCGGCGAAACGCCCGAGGGTTTCCTCGTTCAGCGCCTGTACCTTGATCGACAATACCGGCCGAACCGGCTCCGGCGGTGGCTCGCTTTTCGAGCAGGCGGCCAGCAGCACACCAATGGACAACAGCCCCAGACGCTTCATGGCTGCGCTCCCGGTTGCAGACCTTCGTAGGTGTTTTCGGCGATTTCGACTTTCATGCCCGGGTGCAGCAGTTGCCCACCCGCGACAATCACTTTCTCACCGCCCTTGAGGCCGTCGCTGATGATGACCTTGCCGATCAGGTAGCGGCTGACGGTGACGTTGTGCAGCTGCGCTTCGCCCTTGTCGTCAACCATCCACACCGCCGGATCGCTGATGTTTTTGGTCAGCGCCGACCACGGCAATTCCACCGCCGACTTGCCGCTGCCCTTGGCCGTGGCGCTGACCACCGAGCCGAGCTGCATGCCCTGCGGCAGGCTGTCGAGGGTGACCTTGACTTGCACCGTGCCGGACTGCGCCGACACCGCCGGGGTGATTTCACGCACCGTGCCGGTGGTCTTGATCGCGGGGTTGTCGAGCAGGCTGACGACAATCGAACGCTCCGCCGGGCGCTCAGCCAGCAACGACTCATAAACGTTGAACACCGCGTCACGATCGCCATCGCGGGCCAGTTTGAAAATCGGCGCGGTGGCCTGGACCACCTGGCCGACTTCAGCCTGGCGCTCAGTGATGATGCCGGGGGCGTCAGCGATCAGCGAGGTGTAACTGAGTTGATCCTTGGCATTGGCCAGTTGCGCCTGCGCCGCGCTCAGGGCGCTCTGGCTGCTGCGCAAGGCGGCTTGTGCGGAATCGAATTCGCTCTGGCTGGTGTAGCCCTTGGGCAGCAGCTTCTGCTGACGCACGAACGCCGCCGCACTCTGCTTGACCCGCGCCTGTTCGGCGATGACCTGGGCTTGCGCGGAATCGACGTTGGTCTGCAAATCCTTGGGATCGAGCTTGGCCAGTACCTGTTTGGCGCTGACCCGGTCGCCGACATCGACCATGCGCTGAATGATCTTGCCACCGACCCGGAACGACAGTTCGGTCTGCACCCGCGCCTGCACGTCACCGGTGAGAGTCACGGCAGCGGCATAGTCCGCCGGTTTGACCTCTTGCACAAAGACCCGTGGCAGGTACTCCGCCGGGGCTTCTTTCTTGCCGCAAGCGGTCAGCAACGTGAGCAGGCTCAGCACGACAACTGTTTTCAATCCGGGACTCGCCATGCAGACTCCTTCCTGTGTACGAACGTGCAAGTGACGATACGACTGTGAGCTTAGAACAGGGTTCAACGTTCGCCTGCGTGATCTCCATATTTCCCCTGTAGGAGCTGCCGCAGGCTGCGATCTTTTGACTTTACAAAAGCAAGATCAAAAGATCGCAGCCTTCGGCAGCTCCTACAATGGTCGCCTCAAGAGAAGGATTTTCATGCTCAAGACCCTCGCGGTGGCCAATTACCGCTCGATCAACAAACTGGTGATTCCGCTGGGCCGGCTGAACCTGATCACCGGCCCCAACGGCAGCGGCAAGTCCAATCTCTATCGGGCCTTGCGCCTGCTGGCGGAGACCGCCCAGGGCGGCGTGGTCAATGCACTGGCCCGCGAGGGCGGGCTGGATTCGACGTTCTGGGCCGGCCCGGAAACCATCAGCCGGCGCATGCGCAACGGCGAAGTGGCGGTCGAGCCGACGGTGCGTCAGGGCGTCAAACGTCTGCGCCTGGGGTTTGCCGGCGAGGATTTCAGCTATTCGATCAGCCTCGGATTGCCCGACTCCAACGGACATTTCATGCTGCCGGGGGACACTCATCCCAGCCCCTCGCGCTTCAGTCTCGATCCGCAGATCAAACGCGAATGCATCTGGGCCGGACCGCTCTATCGTCCGGCCAGCCTGCTGGTGGATCGCAACGGCCCGATGATTCGCGCCCGCGAAGGCCGCAGCTGGGACGTGCTGGCACAGCACACGCCGAATTTCGACAGTCTGTTCGATCAGATCGGCAGCCTGCGCAGTTCGCCGGAAGTGTTCCAGATGCGCGAGTTCATTCGCCGCTGGCGCTTCTACGATCACTTTCGCAGCGACGCCGACGCCCCGGTGCGCCAACCGCAACTGGGTACGCGCACGCCGGTGCTGCACCACGACGGTCGCGACCTCGCCGCAGCCCTGCAGACCATCAATGAAATCGGCGACCCCGAGGCGTTGCAGGCGGCGATCAGCGACGCGTTTCCCGGCGCACGGCTGAACATCGCACCGCTGGCCGGCGGACGCTTTGCCATCGAGTTCTTTCAGGAGGGGTTGCTGCGGCCATTGTCGGCGGCAGAGTTGTCGGACGGCACGCTGCGTTATCTGCTGCTGATCGCCGCGCTGTTGACGCCACGCCCGCCGTCATTGATGGTGCTCAACGAACCGGAAACCAGTCTGCATCCGGATCTGTTGCCGGCGCTGGCGCGCTTGATCATTCGCGCATCGCAGGCTTGTCAGGTGTGGGTGGTGTCCCATGCGCGACGGTTGATTTCGGCGTTGCAGGAAGATCCCGAATGCAACTGCATCGTGCTGGAGAAGACACTGGGGCAGACCGGAATTGTTGGCCAGCGGGTGCTGGATGAGCCGGCGTGGAACTGGCCGGATTGAGCGGCACCTGAGCGAGCCCTTTCGCGAGCAAGCTCGCTCCCACAGTTGGAATGCGTACCCCTGTGGGAGCGGGCTTGCTCGCGAAGAGGGCCTTCAGGTCAGCGCAGATTTAACGGCCAATCACCCCTGCCACTTGCCACCCTCGACAATCACACTCTCAGGCTTAGTGTCATCGCTCAGCTCTTTACGCACATATTGGTCATACAGCTTGAGCAGGTATTTCTCTTCACCCAACTTGGCCAGTTCGGTATTCACCCAGTCACGCAGCTCGACGTTGCCCTTCTTCACTGCCGGCGCAATCGGTGCTTCTGCGCCGAGTTTTTCGTCCAGCACGCGGTAGCCCGGGTTCTGCTTGGCCCAGCTGAACAGCACCAGATTGTCCTGCGCGTAGGCATCGCCGCGCCCGTTGGCCAGTGCTTGCAACGACTCGGAATTTTTCTCGAACTTCAGCAGTTTCCAGTCCGGATGATTCTTGGTCAGCCAGATGTCTGCAGTCGTGCCGGTGGTGACGATGGTGGTGCGGGTCGCCAGGTCATCGAGTTTTTTCACCGAGCTGCCTTGCGGTACCAGTGCCTGCACCGCGACCTTAAGGTTCGGGTTGGTGAATTCCACCGCCTCCTTGCGCTCCGGGGTCACGGTCATGTTGGCGAGGATCAGGTCGACCTTGTCGCTCTGCAGGAACGGAATGCGGCTCGCCGGTTCCACGGCCACGAACTCGACCTTGTTCTCGTCGCCCAGCAGATCCTTGGCGAAGCGCCGACCGATGTCGGTGTCGAAGCCGACGTAGCGCCCGGCCTCATCGACGAAACCGAACGGTGGCTTGTCGGTGAATACGCCGACGATCAGTTTGTCGCGGGCCTTGATCTTGTCCAGATAGCTGGCCGGCGCGGTGCTTTCGCTGGCGACTTTCGGCTTGGCCGGTTCTTCGGATTTGTTGCAGCCAGCGAGCAGCGCGAGCCCCAGCAGCGGCAGTAAAAACAGGGATGACTTGGCAGTTTTCATAGCGGTTCCAGTTCCTTTGTCGGATTCGTTTCAGGCAGTGTTGCAACGAAGGAGAACTTCTCCAGAAACTGCTGCGCGCGTGCGGTTTGCGGGTTCGTAAAGAAAATCTCGGGCGGGTTCTGCTCAAGGATGCGCCCGGCATCCATGAACACGATGCGGTCGGCCACCGCGCGGGCGAAGGCCATTTCGTGGGTGACGATCAGCAGGGTCATGCCCTCGCGGGCCAGGCCCTGTATCACTTGCAGCACTTCCTTGACCATCTCCGGATCGAGGGCGGCGGTGACTTCATCGAAGAGCATGACCCGCGGGTTCATGCACAACGAGCGGACGATGGCGATGCGTTGCTGCTGGCCGCCGGAGAGCTGGCGCGGGAAGGCGTCGCGCTTGTCCGCCAGGCCCACCCGTTCGAGCAAGGCTTCGGCTTGCTGCTGCGCTTCACGGCGCTGGCGCTTTTGCACCTTGAGCGGGCCGAGCAGCAAATTGTCGAGCACGCTCATGTGCGGAAACAGGTGATAACTCTGGAACACCATACCGATCTGCTGACGCACTTCACGCCAGTCGGTGGCCTTGTCCAGCAGCTCGCGCCCGGCAAATTTCAGGCTGCCGCTATGGGCGCTTTCCAGGCCGTTGAGGCAACGCAGCAACGTGCTTTTGCCACAACCGCTGGGGCCGAGGATGACGATCACTTCGCCGCTGCGCACTTGCAGGTCGATGCCCTTGAGCACCTGCTGCTCGCCGTAGAATTTGTTGAAGCCCTGAAACTCGATCAATGCGCTCATGCTTGCGTCCAGCGCCGCTCCAGCACGCGCGAGGCGGCCGACAGCGGGTAGCAGATGAAAAAGAAAAACAGAAACAGTGCGCCGTAGATCAGCACCGATTCGTAGGTGCGCTCGATGATCTGCTGGCCGACCTTGATCACATCGACCACGCCAATCAGCACCGCCAGCGAGCTGGTCTTGATGATCCGCGTGTAGACGTTGATGGTCGGTGGTGTCATGCGTTTCAGCGCCTGCGGCAGCAGCACGTAGACATAGAGTTGCGCCGCATTGAGACCGATCGACAACCCGGCTTCACGCTGCCCGCGCGGCAAAGAATGCAACGCACCGCGCGCCACCTCGCCAACCTCGCTGGCGCCCCACAGCGACAGCACCAGCACCGCGCACCAGAAACTCGGCAGGCTCAGGCCGAAGAAAATCGGCAGACCAAAAAACAGCAGGTACAGCCAGACCAGCACCGGGATCGCCCGGAACAGTTCCAGATAGATCCGCAGGATCGCGTTCAGCCACGCCACGTTGAGCGTGCGCAGTACGCCGTAGAGCACCCCGCCAACGGTGCTGATAGCGATGCTCAGGAACGAGATCGACAGGGTTTGCCCGGCGCCTTTTGCCAATTGCGGCAACGACACCCAGAGCAGTTCAAGACCCGAACTGGCCATGCTGGAGCCTCCTTTCCAGACGACTGAGCAACAGCGACAGCGGCAAGAACAACAGCACGCAGATCAGCGTCAGCACGGCGAGCATTTCGTAGGTTTTGTAATAGAGCGCGATGTAGCTCTTGGTGGTGTAGAGGATTTCCGGCACGGCCACCGCCGAGACCACGGTGGTTTCCTTGAGCAGGAAAATGAAATTGGCGAACAGCGACGGCAAGCTGAGAATCCCCGCTTGCGGCAGGATTACGTAGCGCAGCAACTGGCCATGGGACAGGCCGATGGAACGCCCCGATTCGAGTTGCGCCTGCGGCACCGCGTCGACGCCCGCGCGCAGCACTTCAGTGAGGTAGGCGCCACCGAGAAACGTCATGGTGATGATTGCCGCGGTGAATCCGGAAACCTGGATGCCGATGGCCGGCAAGGCGAAGTAGACGAAGAACAGTTGAATCAGCAGCGGCGTGTTGCGCGCCAACTCCACATAAAGGCCCACCAGTTTTTGCAGGTACGGTGTGCGGAACACCAGGATCGTTGCATTGAGCAGCGCCACCAGCAGCGACGTGCCGATGGCGATGAACCCGACTTGCAGCGTCACGCCCACAGCCTTGAGAAAGGCCGGCAGGGTACTGAGGATAAATGCGTAATCGAAAGTCATGAAGCATCCTGGACGTCGCTCGGTAAGCGACGGTCATGCAGTCCATGGACAGCGGGTAACTGTCCGGCAGGCGCTGACTTTAAAGGTATAAAAACAAGAATTTAAATACCGTTAAAGCATATTGATATCACGCAAAAAACTATCCTGTGGGTTTGCCGGGAAGGAATAAGAAGGCTATTTTCCCTTGCGCTGTAGGAAGGATCTTTTTTGCATGAAAGCCCTCCAAGGACGAACAGCTTTTGGCCAGACTCCCCCGGCCAAACCATTACAAGGAAGACAACATGGACGTAAAAGTGCCGCAGCGACTGGATCCGCAGGACATCGTGAAATTGCTCGTGGCGTTGCGCCGGGCGTTGAAGGCTCAGGTAACCTGAGGTCAGGATCAACAGCACCCTCACCCCAGCCCTCTCCCCGAGGGAGAGGGGGCCGACCGCAGTGTCTGGCGATTAACATCGACCTGAAAGATCGAGTCGATTATGGATTCGGCAGAAAACTTTCACGTCGGTGTACTTCTACAGCATCCCCCAATCAGTCCCCTCTCCCTTTGGGAGAGGGCTAGGGTGAGGGGCTTTTCAACGCACGCACAAAAACGCCGATGCCCATCACTGGCCATCGGCGTTTTCATACCTTGAAGGGGTGGTTCAAGCGTCGGATCAGAACGCCGGCAGTACCGCGCCGTTGTACTTCTTCTCGATGAACGCTTTGACTTCCGGGCTGGTCAGGGCAGCGGCCAGTTTCTTGATGGCGTCGCTGTTCTTGTTGTCCTCACGGGCCACCAGGAAGTTCACGTAAGGCGAGTCAGCGCCTTCGATCACCAGCGCATCCTTGGTCGGGTTCAGCTTGGCTTCCAGCGCGTAGTTGGTGTTGATCATGTCCAGATCAACTTCCTTCAGGACGCGTGGCAGAAGGGCCGATTCCAGTTCCTTGAACTTGAAGTTGTGCGGGTTCTTGGCGATGTCCTTAGGGGTCGCCAAGGCGTTTTTCGGATCTTTCAGTTCGATCAGGCCAGCCTTCTGCAGCAGGATCAGCGCACGGCCGCTGTTGCTGCCTTCGTTCGGGATGGCGATGGTCGCGCCGTCTGGCAGATCAGCCAGTTTCTTGTACTTGCTCGAGTAGCCACCGAACGGTTCAACGTGCACGCCTTGCACGGTCACCAGGTACTTGGACTTGTCGTCCTTGTATTTGCCGGCGTTGAAGCTGTCCAGGTAAGGCTTGGTCTGGAAGTAGTTGGCATCCAGACGCTTCTCGCCAACCTGCACGTTCGGCTGCACGTAGTCGGTGAAGACCTTGATTTCCAGATCCACGCCTTCTTTGGCCAGGGTCGGTTTGATCAGCTCGAGAATTTCCGCGTGCGGCACCGGAGTCGCCGCCACCACCAGTTTCTCGCCGGCCTGGGCCAGGGAAGCAGTCAGAGCAGCCGCCAATGCGGTAAACAACAGAACCTTTTTCATGCAGTGTCCTTATCGAGAATCACGGTCGCGAATGGCGACGGCTATTAATACGAGTGCCAGTGAAGTGCTATCTCTGGCGTGATGCGGACAATACCGGGATTTTTTATTCCCGGACAATAACGTTTATTCACTTTGATATTCCATTTCGTTCATACAGAACCTGACGGCTACAACTGCTGGCTCAAACCAATCAGCAGATCTTTCAAAGCCTTACGTTCGTCGACGCTGCCGCCGATGTTGATTTGTGCCACCAGTCGTTCGATCTGAAGCTGCGGCTCAGACGCTTCGGGCAGGTTCAGGTGCTCCGGCAGGATTTCATCGCCGGTACTGACCAGCAGCGCAAAGTGGATGACGTTTTCCAGCTCACGGGTGTTGCCCGGCCAACTGTGGCGCTCCAGCAGGTGCTGCGCCGCTTCGCTGATCAACGGCACCGGCAGATCAAGGCGCTGGCTGTAGATGCCGAGGAAATATTCCGCCAGCGACAGGATGTCGCCGATTCGTTCGCGCAGGGCCGGCAATTCCAGCTGACCTTCGCTGAGGTAGTGATAGAGCCGTTCGTGAAATTTCCCCGCGTCCACCGCTTGCGCCAGATCAATGCTGGTTGCCGCCACCAGCCGCACATCCACCGGGCTTGGCTGATGTGCGCCGACGCGGGTGACTTCGTGGTTTTCCAGGGCGGCGAGCAGTTTGATCTGGATCGGCAGCGGCAAGTCGCCAATCTCGTCCAGATACAAAGTGCCGCCGTTGGCCGAACCGAACCAGCCGGCGCGACTGCTCGCCGAACCGGTGTAACTGCCGGCGGCATAGCCGAACAGTTCGGCATCGGCGTAGGTCGGGCTGATCGCACCGCAGTTGACCGAGACGAACAGGCCGCTGCGATCACTGGCTCGGTGGATGTGACGGGCGAGCAACTCTTTACCGGTGCCGGTCTCGCCGCGAATAAGCACCGAGATGGCACGCGGCGCCAGGTGTTCCAGCTCTTCGCGCAACTTGCGGGAGCGGGGATCGACGAACACCAGCGCCTTGGCGCGAATGCTCAGGGGACTTTTTTCCGCATCGGGAAAGGTCAGCAACGGCTGACCGAACGTTTCGAAACTCATGGCAGACTCCCGCCCAGAACCGCCGGCAGACGGGGGCGTTCAGAAAAGAAAAAGGTTCAAGCGCGACGCCGGGCGTGGTGTTCCATACGGTTTTGCAGGCGATACAGATAAGCGAAACCCTGCTCCCAGCGCTGATGCCCAGACTTGACGTTGATGTGCCCCGCCCCGGCAAGAATTCCCGCTTCGGCGCCCCAATTGCGCGCCAGCTCCAGGGCACGCGGGGCGCTGACGGCGGCGTCGTTGTCGGAACTGACCACCTGACTGGGGAACGGCAGCAAGTCGGTGGGGATCGGGGCGAAATTGCGCAGTGCAGGCGCGCAGGCCGGACGCTCGACATCCGCCGGCGCCACCAGCAACGCGCCGCGCACCTGACGCAGGTATTGCACGGGCGCGGTGGCAGCCCAATGCGCAACGGTGATGCAACCCAGGCTGTGAGCAATCAGGATCACCGGCGTGCTGTCGGCAGCAATCGCTTCGGCCAGCGCCGCGACCCAGTCTTCACGGCGCGGCGTCAGCCAGTCGGCCTGCTCCACGCGTGCGCTGTTGGGCAGACTGTTCTGCCAGTGGGTTTGCCAATGATCTTCTGGCGATCCTTGCCAGCCCGGCACAATCAGGTAGCGGATTGATTCGTTGCGCATGGGGAGCTCTCCTGCGTCGTGTCTGTTCCTGATCGAGTATAGGGACGGGATTTATATTCGTTAAGGAATAAGAAGCTATTTATTAAGACCCGAAAAGAATATAAGAGATGCATCTGTGGGAGCGGGCTTGCTCGCGAATGCGGTGTCTCAGTCAACATTGATGTCGATGCAGCTGATGCTTTCGCGAGCAAGCCCGTTCCCACAATAGGTCGGTGGTGAGGCTGGTTTTGCGGAATAAAAAAAGGGCCGCACCCTGCCAAGGAGACGGCCCCGGAAAAACGTAAATCCTGTTACCGCGCGGTGATCACCGACAATTTGGTAATCCCTGCCCGCTCGATCGAAGCCATGGCCCGCGCCACTTCGCCGTAGTTCACCCCGTCGTCGGCCTGCAATTGCACGCGCACTTCCGGGTCTTTTGCCTTGGCCGACTTAAGGTTGAATTCCAGCAAGTCCGGCTGAATTTCATCCTTGTTGATAAACAGTTTGCCGGCGCCGTCGATGCTCACCACCAGCGGATCTTTCTGCTCGACCGGCGCCACCGCTTCGGTTTTCGGCAGGTTGATCGGGATCGCATTGGTCAGCAGCGGCGCGGTGACGATGAACACCACCAGCAGCACCAGCATCACGTCCACCAGCGGTGTCACGTTGATCTCGCTCAGCACCTCATCGCTGTCTTGCGTGGAGAAGGCCATATCAGGACGCCTCCTTCACTTTTGTCGCGTTGCCCGGTGCTGCGACCTTGTGCGCCGTCGGGTGGATCAGCACGCGAAACGAGCTCTTTTGCGCCAGGCTGTAGAAGTCGTGGGCGAAGTCATCCAGATCCGCCGCCGTCAGTTTCAGACGCCGCAAAAAGTAGTTGTAAACCAGCACCGCCGGCACCGCGACGGCAATCCCCACACCGGTGGCAACCAGTGCCGCGCCGATCGGACCGGCGACGGTTTCCAGGCTCGCCGAGCCTGCCGCGCTGATGCCTTTGAGCGCCTCCATGATTCCCCACACCGTGCCGAACAGACCAATGAACGGCGACGTACTACCAATACTCGCGACCACCGCCAGACCGGTTTCCAGCGAACGCCGTTCGCGGACGATCTGCTGGCGCAAGGCACGTTCGAGACGATCCTGATGGTTGATCGCCTGGCTCAGGTCATTGGCCTGCGGCGCCTCACCCACCTGAATCGCCGCGTACCCGGCCTGAGCGACTCGTGCCGCAGCACCGGGCTGGGTTTCGCTCAACTCAGCGGCGGAATCCAGACTCGAGGCCGCCCAGAAGCGTTTATGAAACTTGCGATCCTGCGCCTTCAGACGACCGAACTGCACAGCCTTGAGCAGCGCCAGTCCCCAGGTGGCAACGGAAAAAACCACCAGCAGCCAGATCACCGCGCTTTCGATGGATTCCAGTGGAGAGGCCAGTAACGTCATGATGTATTCCCTCGTGTAAACATTTAGCGCGAATAGGTTTCGGTTTAATGAATCTTGAAATCGATGGGCACGCTGACCCAGCCGTCCTGGGCGACATCACCCTGCTTGGCCGGCACAAAGCTCCACTGTTTGACGGCATTGAGTGCCGCATCGTCGAGCTGTTGCCGACCACTGCTTTTCTGAATCTGGATCTCGCCCGGTTTGCCATTGGCCAACACGTGCACCCTTAACATCACCGTGCCTTCCCAGCCGCGACGCTGGGCCAGCGACGGATATTCCGGCGCCGGATTCTTCAAATACGCGGCGTTGGCCGAGGCCGGCGTCACGGGCGCCGGGGCCGGTGGTGCAGGTGGCGCCGGGGCGGCAACCGGAGCGGCCGGTTGCGGCGGCGCGGGCGGTTGTTCAACAGCTTTGGGCGCCGGTTTCGGCACCGGTTTGGCCACCGGTTTCGGCTTGGGTTTGGGAATCGGTTTGGGTGGCGGAGGCTTCACCGCCAACTCGTCTTCAACCGGCGGCGGTGGCTCAACGACCGGTGCCGGTGGCGGCGGTTCGACCACTGGTGGCGCGGGTGGCGCCGGCCGCGAAAACTCGATGGTCATCGGCGGAATTTCCGGCGGCACGATCGGCAACGCCGGCGTCGGATGCTGGTTGATCCAGTAGATCACCGCACCGTGCACCAGCAGCGCCAGCACGCCGAGCAGAACGGTTTCACGGCGGCTCAGAATGCCCTTGGGCGCACGCTGCAAACGCAACTGCCCCAGCGGCACACGATGCGGCCGGCCGAGATCGACCAATTCGCCACTCGGCGTCTGACGCCACAGCAATTCCTGTGCGCTGGCGGCGGTCTGGACATTGCCCATTGATTCACTCCCTGCGGTCTCTTTGCGAAGTACCCGACCGGTCGCCGCAAACATCCCCCGGGCGACCGGTCGTTGGGTGAATCATTGGAGCAATCGCTTATCTCCGAAAGTAACTTTTATCGATGTGTTTAGATTTTTTACGAATATCAGTTTTCGCAGATTGTCGCGAAGCCACGGCCTGCAAGGCCTGGCGCCGAGGGCTGAATTTACAATGCTTTTCAAGCATGAAAAATATTCGGCGAAGGCATGCGAAACCCGCTCATTTCGCGCTTCTTCAGCGGTTTTGCCGGATGAATTCCAGGCCATTCAACCCGGTGTTGCCCATCATGTCCGCCGCGCTGCCCATTGCCCGCAAGCGTGTGTAGGCCTGATCGGGCGAGAACATCACCCAGGCATGCGCCGTGCCATCGGCCGTCAGCGTATTGAAAGAGATAGCGACCGGGCCTGTTGAAAAGCCATGCCTGAAATGAAAATTGCCAAATGCGATCGGGTAATCGGTGCCGGACACGGACAACGTGCCGGTGAAACTGCCGGTGCGGTCATCGCCCTCGGTCAGGGTCAAGGTTGTATCTGAAGGTTCATGACGATAAACGCCATTGATCGTGGACATGTGCAGCATCCTTGCTTGTGTTTGAGAAGAAATCTGGCGCTGGCTGCGCCTCATGGGTGGCGAACGAAGTCGCCCGGCAGGCTGCTGACCACGCCGTCATAAGTAACGCGCACGCAGTGCCCCTGCAATTCGTGAGTGCCGCGACTTGGCGAGAACAGGGTCAGGGCGAAATAACCGTGATCCTGGTTATTGGCAATCAGCGTGACCACGGTTGGCGGCTGGTAGCCGTTGAGGCTGGCATAACGGCCACTGACAATGCCGTAGTTGATGCCCTGGTGATGCAACGTGCCGGCGAAGCCCCCGGTGCGGTCATCGGAATCGACAATGGTCAGAGAGGGCCCATCGAGGGTGTTGGAATAAAGCGCGTTTTGCATGTAAGCGTCCTGCTCGAATGATTGAGTTCACCACGAGCTTAGAATCAGACGCCAGAAAACGCTGTCATCCACAGGAAACACAACCAACATGAAAATGACTTATTTCATGTAAGAAAAAAGCCGCCAGGCTCAATAGCATGACGGCTTTTTTGTGACACAAAATTACTGTTTAACAAACTCTCCAGCCAGGCCAACAACATCACCATCAAAGTTGGTACGCGAACCCACCGCACGAACTTTTGAGTAGTTGTGATCCGGCGAGAACAGCGTCCAGGATTGATAACCGGTGCCGTCATTCAGAGCCGCGAAGGTGATGATCGTAGGCTGCCCGGTGCTGTTCTGGAAATGGTAATGCCCGTAAGCGATGTCGTAGTTCACGCCGTTCTGACTGAACTTGCCGCTGAAGGTGCCGTTGGAATCGTTGCCATCGGTAATCGTCAGTTTGGCGCCAGCGTTAGCGTTTACATAATTGCCATTAATGCTCGACATAACGTGATTTCCTTTATCGTTGGATAAGTGTCTTCCGATGAGAGCAAGTTTCCTCCTGGAAACTCACGACACTCAGGATGGTTGGCCATTCACTTATTGTCCACGCGACTTTTCAACGAAATTGCAATAAGCAGTATTCAAACCGCACATAACTTATCGCCATTCATTCGAGCATTAATTCCTTTTCAACTAACGACTGGCACTGGTCTGCTGCACTGCCGATGTCGGGGCAATCACGGCGGTCTCGGAGCGCGGCGTACCCTTCGGCACCCAGTCGTAACTCACGGGCAACGCCCGATAGACCCAGTTGCTGATCGCGTCGCTGCCCGGTGCTTTACCCAGATAAGGACTGACGTATTCCCAGACGTTTTCGCCGCCGGCCGTGACCTGGAAAAAGCGCCCATTCATGCCTTCGTCGATCAGCGTATTGCCGTTGGGCAAACGTCGCGCGCTGCTGATGAACGAGCTATAGAACGCCCACCCCGGCTGCTTCGAATTCGCCGCGCTGTACTGCCAGACGATTTCATTTTTCTGCGGGTCGATTTCCAGCACTCGCGAGCCGGAAATCAGCCCGAGGGTGACGTTCGGATACCCCGCCGAACCCTGGTTGTCGAACACCAGCAGGTTGCCCGCACCGGGCAGCCCGACAGGGATGATGTGCGCGTCGTGCTGGCCGACAAATTGATCCACCGGACGCGGCAGTTTCTGTGCGGTTTTCGGGTTGATCAGCGGCAGGTTCGGGCCGAGGCGCCAGACCACTTTGCCGCTGTGTTTGTCGATGATTGCGATGAAGTTGGCGTTGCGTGAATCGAGCAACAGGTTGTCTGGATTGAAGCGCTTGTCCCCGGCATCGAACCACTTGTTCGGCCCGACCACGCTGAGGTTGTTGATGTGCAGGTAATCCGGGTTGTCGCTGGCGCGCACCAGCTTCAGTTGCTCCTGGGTGAAGCCGAATTCGTTCAGGTGTTCCGAGGCCAGCCACTGCCATTTCACCTGCCCGTCGGGGCTGACTTCATAGATTGCATCGTCGATCACCTCTGGGACTTTGAAGCCTTTGACCTTATGCACCTTGTTCGCCAGCACCACGGTGTTGCCGTTGCTCAGGCGCCGCTGATCATGGTGTTGCTGCGCTGCGCCGCCGGGCGCCTTGTCGCCCCACTGCCAAACCACTTTGCCGTTCCAGTCCAGCTCGCCGACGCTCTGATTGCCCAGGCCGTTACCGGCGGAGCCGAGCTTGCCCGGATCCTTGTCGCTCAGTTGCAACAGCACATGCCCGCGCTCGCCGCCGACCAGTTGCGGGTCGATGATCGCCGACGGAAACCCCGCCTGCGGCCAGGTTTTCACCTCGTTGCCGTTCATGTCGATCAGGTGCGTCTGCTTGTCGGCGCCACTGAAGATCACGTACTGATTGAACGCCTTGTCCGGGTCGTAACGGGTGACGCCGGTCGGGTACACGCTGGGTGCGGCGAACACCGTGGTACTCAACGCTGCGCCGGATAACAACAGCGCTAAAGCGGTTTTGCCTGGCAACATGATGCAGCTCCTTGAATGACAGATCAGAAGTCGTAGCGACCGGTAACGCCAAGGGTGCGCGGCGTACCGAGCAGGCCTTCATAACCGCCGTTGCCGCCGGTCCACAGGGTCGTGTAGTAGGTCTTGTCGAAGGCGTTTTTCAGCCACAGCGAAACGTCCCACTGGCCCTGATTGAAATCGCCGCGCAGACCGGTGGACAGGTTGACCACTGCGTAGCTCGGGATCTGCCCGTAATCGGAATCCTCGACCGTGCCCACCGCTTTGGAGCGGAACGCGTAACTGCCGGTGACGTAGGGTTGCAGACCGTTGGCCAGATTCCATTCGTATTTGCCGTTGGCGTTGCCGATCCATTTCGACGCGCCGACCACCTGGTGGCCGCTGAGGTCGCAAGAGGCCGGTGCGCCCGGTGCCTGGCTGACTTCCGGCGGGCACGGTGCATCTTTGTACGAGAGGTAGCTGACGTCGTTGTACGAGCCGTTGAAGTTCAGGGTCAGGCCGCGCAACGGGATCACCGTGCTTTCAAATTCGACGCCGCGCGAGCGCACCGAGCCGGCGTTGGTCAGGTATTGCACGCGGTTGAGGTCGTCGTAGGCGTTGGTCTGATAGGCGTTGACCTGAGTCCAGAAAACGTTGGCGTTGAGCTGCAGACGCCGGTCCCACAAGGTGCTTTTGAAACCGAGTTCGGCGTTGTTCGCGCGTTCGGTGCCGATCAGCAGCGAGTCGGCGCCGGCGGTTGGCGCCGAACCCACTGCGAGGTTCACCCCACCGGATTTTTCGCCGTGGGACAGCGTGGCGTAACCGAGCAGATCATCGGTGAAGCGATAGCTGAGGTTGAGCAACCCAGAGGGGCTGGAACTGTACTGATTGAGATCGCCGGAATCGTAGGCGCCAGTGCGTCCGCGGCGTGCCGTGGCCGCTGCGCCGGTGACAGTGGCGCCACCGACCGGCGCATCGCGAGTGACCCAGGCGTTCTTCTCTTCATAGGTGCCGCGCACCCCGGCGGTGAAGTCCAGGCGCTCAGTGAGGTGCCAGGTGCCTTGGGCGAACAGGGCGAAACTGTCGGTCTTGATGTGGCCGTTGCCGACGCTGCCGACGTTGGCCAGCGCACCGCGTGGCGTGCCGTTCCAGATGTCGGCCTGCGGGCCGTAATAGGCGAAGGATTTGTTGTCCAGATCCGAGCCGAAGTAGTACGCGCCCACCACGTAGTCGAAGAACTCGCCCTTGGGCGAGGCCAGGCGGAATTCCTGCGAGTACTGTTTGTCTTCGACCGAAACCCCGGCGTTGTAAGTCGCCGCGACGTTGAGACCATCGTCGTTGGCCGGGGTGAAATTCCAGAAGCGATACGAACTGATCGAGGTCAGGGTGAAATCGCTCGGCAACGTCCAGTTGGCCTCTACCGACGTACCGCCCTGATGCACGGTGACGTGCTGGTTGTTGTCCAGATTGACCTTGCGGTGCGAGCCATTGACCAGCGTCGCACCGGCGGCATTGGCCCGCGATTGGTAGAGATTGACGCCGTTGATGGTCGGCCCGGTGTTGTACAGCACGCGGGTGCCGGCGCTGGAATCCTCTTCGTTGTAATCGCCGATCCAGCGCAGGTTGAAGTCTTCGTTGGGCTTGAACAGCAACTGCGCACGGAAGCCATCGCGCGAGCCACCGTTCAGCTCATGACCGTTGTATTCGTTCTTGATGTCGCCATCGCTACGGGTGCGATAGGCCGAAAAACGTCCGGCCAGTTCATCGTTGAGCGGCCCGGAAATGGTGCCCTTGGTCTGGAAATAACCGTCCTCGCCGAACGAGGTTTCGATGCTGCGCTCAGGGGTGAACGTCGGTGCGCGGGTGCTGATGTTGATCACCCCAGCGGTGGTGTTCTTGCCGAATAGTGTGCCCTGTGGCCCGCGCAGGACTTCGAGCTGTTCGATGTCCATCAGGTCGAACACCGCCATCCCCGGACGGCCCAGATACACGTTGTCGATGTACAGACCGACACTGCCTTCCAGGCCGTCACTGGCCGGGTTGTTGCCCAGGCCGCGAATCGACACGCTGGACTGGCGCGCGTGCATGTAGGCGACGTTGACGCTCGGCACCAGTTGCTGCAAATCCTGAATCCGGTAGACCCGCTGCGTCTCCAGATTCTGACCGCTGACCACGCTCATTGGCGTCGGCACGTTTTGCGAGCTTTCTTCGCGCCGGCGGGTGGTAACGGTCACGGTTTCCAGCTGCGAGCTGTTGGCCGCGGGTTTACCGGCGGGAGCTGGCGGCGGGGTCTCGGCGTCGGCGGCGTAGCTGTGAGTCCAGCTGGCACTCCCCGCCAGCAACAGGGCCAGAGGCAGGCGTTTGAGCCGTCGTGGCGTTAAGGGTGACGCAAGGTTCAACGGACTCATGGCGCGGCTCCTGGTCAAAAAACACACAGACATCTTCAGCGCTGCATATTCTTTTCGGTTATTTATTTATGGATTTACAAATATTTACTGCATAAGAGATTGCCTTTATAAGGAGTCGACCTAATGCATATCCAATGCATTTCCCGGATATTTTTTATGTGAAAAATGCATATCGACTTGCGCCAACTTCGTCACTTCATCGCCCTCGCCGAACAACGCAGCTTCGTCGCCGGCGCGCAGGCGGTGAACCTGTCGCAGTCGGCGTTCAGCCGCAGCATTCAGGCGCTGGAACACAGCGTCGGCTGTCAGTTGGTCGATCGCGGGCGCAAGGATCTGCCGCCGACCAAGCAGGGTCAGGTGCTGCTCGAACATGCACGGCGACTGGTCAGCGGCGCGCAGCAGATGGCCAACGAGATCAGTCAGTTCAATGGTCTGGAGGCGGGCGAGTTGCGCTTCGGTTGCGGCCCGGCGCCGGCGGCCGGATTGATCCCGCGCGCGATCGGCGCGTTCATCGGGCGCTACCCGAAAGCGCGGGTGCAATTTCAGGTCGATGACTGGCAGAGCCTGAGCAAACGCCTGCTCAGCGAGGAGTTCGAGTTCTTCGTCGCCGACACTCGACACTTCGAGGCCGATCCGGATTACCTGACGTACCGCTTGCGGCCGCGCAAATGGCATTTCTGTTGCCGTGCCGGGCATCCGTTAGCGGCATTTGAACGGGTTTCGGCCGAGCAATTGATGAGCTATCCACTGGCAGTGAGCATTCGTCCGCCGAACTTGCGCAAGGTCATCGTCGACCTCAGCGGCCGCCCGGATTTCACGCCGAATGTGGAATGCGAAAACAGCTCGAGCCTGCTCAGCGTGGTGCTGCGTTCGGATGCGATCGGCATTGTCGGGGCGTATTCAGATGCGCTGCATCAGGCCAAGGGTGAGCTGGTGTGTTTGCGGATCGACGGCCTGGCGGATGATCTGGAAGAGCTGTACACCCGCTATGGGATTGTCAGTCGGGCGGGGTATCGCTTGTCGCCGCTGGCCGAGGCGATGATTGAGCAGATCAAGGCGATTGATGCGGTGGATGAGGAGGTGTGTTCGCTGGAGAATTTTGCAGTCTGATCCACCGCCTTCGCGAGCAGGCTCGCTCCCACAGAGTTAGCGTCGATCACAAATTCTGCGCTCACCACAATCCACTGTGGGAGCGAGCCTGCTCGCGAAGAGGCCGTTACAGGCGCCAATGCAATCCCCGCATAAAACCCATTCCCCAAATGCACTTGCCGAACACCCCTGCCGAAAGCGACAACCCTCGCCTGTCTTTTCTGACCGGTGAACCCCATGTCCAACCCGCAAAACCCTGTGCGCAATGTGCTGTACATCATGTGCGATCAGCTGCGCCGCGATTACCTGTCCTGCTACGGCCATCCGCATCTGCACACGCCGAACATCGATCGCCTGGCCGCCGCCGGCGTGCGCTTCAGCCGTGCCTACACCCAGGGCACGATCTGCGGCCCGTCGCGGATGTCGGCCTACACCGGGCGCTACGTCAGCAGCCATCAGGTCGCGTGGAACGCCGTGCCATTGCCGCTGGAAGAGCTGACGATTGGCGACTACCTGCGCCCCCACGGTATTCGCACCGCGCTGGTCGGCAAGACCCACGCCACGGCCAATGTCGACGCCTTGCAGCGTCTGGCGATCAACCCGGACAGCGCGCAGGCCGAGGTGCTCAACGAGGTCGGTTTCGAGCCGTACTTTCGCCACGACGGGATCTTCCCCGACGCCCCACTGTTCGACGACAAGCGCGAATCCGCGCCCTACACCCATTACCTGCGCGAGCAGGGCTTCGACGGGCGCAACCCCTGGCACGACTGGGCCAACGCCGCCGAAGGCGAGAACGGCGAAATCCTCAGCGGCTGGCAGATGCGTCATGCGCATTTGCCAGCGCGAATTCCCGAGCAGTTCTCAGAGACTGTCTACACTACAAATCGAGCCATCGACTTCATCACCGAGCAAGGTGAGAAATCCTGGTGTTTACACCTCTCCTACATCAAACCGCACTGGCCCTACATCGTACCGGCGCCATACCACGCCTTGTACAGTACGAAATCGATTCTCGAACCGGTCCGCGCGACGCCCTCCGAAGCGAGCAAACACCCCGTATACGCGGCGTTTCGCCAGCATGAGGAAAGCCTCAACTTCTCCCGTGATTCAGTACGATTGAATGTAATCCCCACCTACATGGGCCTGATCAAGCAAGTGGATGATCAGCTCGGGCGGCTGTTCGATTTTCTGCAGAGCAACGGTCGTTGGGATGACACCTTGATCGTGTTCACCAGCGATCACGGCGACTTTCTCGGCGACCACTGGCTGGGCGAGAAGGAGTTTTTGCTGGAACAGGCAGTGGGCGTGCCCCTGATCGTGCGCGACCCGCGCGCCGCGGCGGACATCACTCGGGGCACGGTGGATGAGCGGCTGGCGGAAACCATTGATGCCTTGCCAACGTTTCTCCAGGCGCTGGGCCTTGCGGGCGCCGAGCATCGGCTGGAAGGACACTCGCTGATCCCGCTGTTGCACGGGGAAAATCCCGACTGGCGCCGCTACGCCATCAGCGAATACGACTACGCCTTTCAGGCCCCGGCACGCGAGCGACTTGGCCAGCCGATCGACCGTTGCCGCATGACCATGGTGCGCAGCGAGCGCTGGAAATACCTGGCGTACGACGGCTTCCGGCCGCAGTTGTTTGATCTGCTGAATGATCCGCAGGAGTTGCGCGATCTGGGTGATGATCCTGATTACGCTGCAGTGCGCGAGGAGCATGCGGGATATCTGTTCGAGTGGGTACGCGGCTTGAAGCGGCGGACCACGATCAGTCATCAGGAGATTGATTTGCGTGGACAGCGGTTTCGCTATGGCGAGCCGGAGACCGAGAAGGTCGTGCAGATTGGCGTTTGGTGAATTAAAAGCTTCGCGAGCAGGCTCGCTCCCACAGGGCCATATGTTGTTCACATCCATTGTGTTCAACACACTTCCAATGTGGGAGCGAGCCTGCTCGCGAAAGGGCCCGATCAAACGCCGCCGATATCAAGCCCTTTGATGGTTTGACTACGCTGCCCCGATGCCCCAACCGGCACCTCACCCTTGAGCGTCACCCGCCGCACGATACGATCCTGAGTGCCGTAATCATCAATCGCATAATGCTGGGTCGAACGGTTATCCCAGATCGCCACATCACCCGCCTTCCAGCGCCAGCGCACGGTGTTTTCCTGACGAATCACATGGCTCTGCAACAGGCCGAACAGGTGCGCCGAATCGGCTTGCGAATACCCCTTGATGCGTTTGACGAAGTGCCCCAGCAACAAACTTTTCTCGCCGCTGATCGGATGCACACGCACCACCGGATGCTCGGTCTCGTAGACAGTCGAGGTGAAGACCTTGCGATAGCGCTCCAACTTCTCCGCCGACACGTCCGGCTTGGCCCCGGCGTAGTCGTATTCATTGCTGTGCACGGCGACCAGTTTGTCCGCCAGCTCACGCAGCTCGCTCGGAAGTTCGTTGTAGGCGGTCGCGGTGTTGGCCCACAGCGTGTCGCCACCGAAGGCCGGCGCCACCACCGAGCGCAGGATCGAGGCTTTCGGGTAGGCGTCGACGAAGGTCACGTCAGTGTGCCAGGAGTTGGCGCGCTGGCCTTCGGCCCCGTCCAGCTCCAGCAGATAACGCGTGCCTTCACGCACCGGTACGGTCGGATGCGCCACCGGCTCGCCGAGCAGATGGGCGAAGGCTTCCTGGCGCTGATCGTCGAGCTGGGTCTGCTCGCGGAAGAACACCACCTTGTACTGGATCAGCGCTTGCTGAATGGCTTCGACCGTGGCGGCGTCCAGTTCACCGGACAGGTGCACGCCACGAATCTCGGCGCCGATACGGCCGGCCACCGGATGGATTTCCAACGCGTGGACAGCAGGTTTTACAGCGAGTGCGGCATTGCTCATGGGTAGACCCTCATCGACTGCTTGCAGTTAGGCGGCAGCGAAACATCGCTCTATCTATATTCCATTTACATCTAATAGATATTCACATGCTTCGTTGACGGAATAAGAGCTTGCATTTAAAACCTCAAGCAACCCTCGTCGCAAATGCCTTCGAGCTATTTTTAGGATGCCGGAAAAGCATATGGATCTTCGCCAGTTGCGCTACTTCATCGCCCTCAACGAACACCGCAGTTTTGTCCGTGCGGCGGACGCGATGGGCATCACTCAACCGGCGTTCAGCCGCAGCATTCAAGGGCTGGAGCAGGAGTTTGGCTGCGTGCTGGTGGATCGCGGCAACAAGGATCTGCGCCCGACACCCGAAGGCCAGGTGGTGCTGCAACACGCCCTGACCCTGGTGCAAGGCGCGGCGCTGCTCAGCGCGGAAGTGACGCAGATGACCAAGCTCGATGCCGGAGAACTGCACTTCGGCTGCGGCCCGGCCCCGGCGGTGAAACTGGTGCCGGACGCGGTGGCGCAATTCATCAACGCGCACCCGAAAGTGCGCACCTGTTTTCAGGTGGATAACTGGGAAAAACTCAGCCGTGCGCTGAGCCGTGAAGAGATCGAATTCTTCATCGCCGACATCCGCCACTTCGAAGCCGACCCGAACTTCCAGACCCAGGCCCTGACGCCCAAGCGCGGGGTGTTTTTCTGCCGACCCGGGCATCCGCTGCTGGCCAAGGAAAGCCTGTCGACCAACGACATGTTCGACTACCCGCTGGCGACCACGCTGATCCCGCCAGGGATTCGCAAACTGCTGGCGAACCTCAGCGGCCGGATCGATTTTTCCCCGACCATCGAGACCGAGCATTTCCCGGCGCTGGTGAAAGTGGTGCTGCAATCGAATGCCATCGGCATCGGTACGGAAGAAGCGTTTTACGAGGACATTGCCCAGGGTTCACTGGCGCTGCTGCACTGGCGCAATCTGCCGCAGAATCTGGAGAGCATGAACGCGCGCTGCGGGATTGTCAGTCGCACAGGATTTCGCTTGTCGCCGGCAGCCAGAGAGATGATCGAGACGTTGGTGGCGGTGGATAAACAGGCAATCAGTGTCGCGGTTTGAGGACGCCTTCGCGAGCAAGCCCGCTCCCACAGGGGATCGTTGTGAATACAAAATCTGTGTTCACTGAAGATCCCTGTGGGAGCGGGCTTGCTCGCGAAAAGGCCCGTCCAGACACTGGAGATTCAGAGCTTGGCCGCCGCCAGTTCAGGCGCCACCCAATCACTGACCTTGAACGGCTTGCGAATCAGCTTCTGCTGCGCCGCCAGGTCTACCGAGTCCTGCAACTTGCCGAGGAACACCGGGTCCAGCGTCGACGGGAACACTTCGCTGAGTTTCTGATCCTGAAGGTCCTGGGTCAGGATCACCGGTGGATAACTCGCCAGCCCCGACACCAGTTGCACATAAGCGTCCTTGTTGCTGTCCTGGGTCAGCCACTCCACCGCCTGCTGCTGCGCCTTCAGCAGTTTGGCCACGACCTCCGGGTGCCCGTCGACAAACTTGCCGGTGCCGACCAGCACTGACTGCACACTGCCGGCGCCACCCAGATCCTTGGTATTGAGCGGCAATTCCGCCAGCCCCTTGGCTTGCAGCGCCGTCAGCCCTGAACTGCCCCACGACGCGTCAATCTGTTTCGCCGCCAATGCCGCGACCGCCCCGCTGAAGTCGAGATTGATCACTTTCAGATCCTTCTCGCTCAAGCCCTGACTGGCCAGCGCCGCATCAAACGACAGCTGCGTGGCGGTGCCACGGAAGATCGCCACGCGCTTGCCCTTCAGATCCTGCAGTGTCTTGATCCCCGACCCCGGCACCACGCCCAGATACTGTTTCACCCCACGCGCACTGGCGCTGAGCAAACGCGTGTCGAGGCCATTGGACTTGCCGATGATCGCCGCAAGGTCGCCCAGATATGCCAGATCGACCTGACCATTGGCAAACGCTTCGTTGATCACCGGCCCGGCACCCTTGAAGAAGCTCCACTGAATCTTGATGCCCTGATCGGCGAAGGCTTTTTCGAAGATCTGCTGGTCACGCAGCACGTCCACCACACCGCCGCCGCTGTGCTGGGTGCCGGCGCTCAGGTCAGGCACGGCGATCCTGATTTCCTTGAGTTCGTCAGCCTGCGCGTTAAACGCCAGCAGGCCCGCCAGTGCCGGAATGGCAAACAGACTGAAGACTCGTTTGAAGGGAAGGTTCATGGGTACGGCTCCTAGATCACGACAGGCGTTGAGGAGCCGAAAGTAGGCCGAAGCATGACCTTCGCTTAAATACTATAAATGCACATTTTTATAGCCTTTAGCGCTAAGCGTGAAATCACGCGGGCTGCAGCGGCGTATGCATTAACAGCATCGAAAATATTCTTCGAATGCATTGGATGCGCGTCGCGCTGCAAGCCTTAAATGGTCTGGCTTATCTCTCAATAGAATTGATTTGAATTTTTATAGATCGATTTTGCATACACGCTAGCCATTTGTGGGAGCGGGCGTGCTCGCGAAGAGGCCGTGTCATTCACCATCATCGGTGCCTGACACTCCGTCTTCGTGAGCAAGCCCACTCCCACACAGGCACAGCGGTTCGCCATGCAACCCGACAACGGAGGTCACCCATGGCCCGTGATTCCCTGCTCAGCCTGCCGCTGCCCGCGCCACCTCTGAAAAGCCGGCGCGCGTGGCCGAGCCTCAACCAACGTCTGTTGCCATGGCTGTTGCCGATCAGCCTGTTCGCTGTGTGGTGGCTGGCCGCACGCAATCAATGGATGAGCGAGCAGATCCTGCCGGCGCCATCGCTGGTGTGGAACAGCGCCATCGAACTGTCCCAGGGCGAGTTGTGGAGTCATTTGTGGATCAGCCTGCAACGTCTGCTCTGGGGCTTGCTGGCAGGGATCTCAGCTGGTGCGCTGCTGGGTGCCGCGCTGGGCTTCAGCCGTCGCCTCGAACGCCTGGTCTTCCCGACGTTCGCCGGTCTGGCACAGGTGCCGACGCTGGCGTGGATTCCGCTGTTCATGGTGTTTTTCGGCATCGGCGAAGTGCTGAAACTGGTGGTGCTGATCAAGGCCATCGTGGTGCCGGTGACCCTGCACACCCTGGTCGGCGTTCGTGATGCGCAACCGAAACTGCGCGAAGCCGCCGCCGTACTGCGCCTGCCGTCGTACTTGCTGATCCGGCGTCTGGTGTTGCCTGCCGCGCTGCCGGCGTTCATGGCCGGCGTGCGTCTGGCCCTGGCCGCCGGCTGGACTTCATTGCTGGCGGTGGAGCTGTTGGCGTCCAGCGAAGGCATCGGCTACCTGATGGTCTGGGCACGGCAACTGTTCATGCTCGACATCGTGTTCGTGTGCATCGTGGTCATCGGTGTGCTCGGTGTCGCGATGGATCGCGGCATCGGTTTTCTCGACGGCAAACTGGTGCACTGGCCGCACCCGGCGACCGCAGAAATCCGCCGTGGCCCGCGCTATCAAGGCTGGCAGAGGCTGCAACCGTGGCTGTTGCCCCTGAGCCTGATCGGCTTATGGCAAGTGGCGAGCGATCAGCAGTGGATCGATGCGAACATTCTGGTCAGCCCGCTGGCGGTACTGGAAACAACAAAAAATGGGCTGTTCGACGGCACGCTGATCAGCGGCATGGCGTTGAGCCTCGGTCGCACCCTTGGCGGTTTGTTGCTGGGCGGCGGACTCGGTTTCGCCCTCGGCTTGCTTTTGGGGCTTTCACATACCAGCGAACGGCTGCTCGGCCCGACCCTAGCCGCCATCCGCCAAATCGCGATTTTCGCCTGGGTGCCGCTGCTCACCGCGTGGTTCGGTTTGGGTGAATTGGCGAAGTGGGTGTTCGTCGCCCTCGCCGCGTTTTTCCCGCTGTTCATCGCCACCCAGCGCAGCGTCGCCAACCTCTCGCCACAACTCAACGAAGCCGCGCAGGTGCTGCGCCTGAGCCTCGGCCAGCGCCTGCGTCGTCTGGTGCTGCCGGGTGCGGCGCCGGGGATTTTCGCCGGGCTGCGCCTGAGTCTGATCTACGCCTGGCTCGGCACCATCGGCGCCGAATATTTCATGCCGTCCAACGGCGGCATCGGCAGCCAGATGATCGGCGCCCAACAACTGCTGCGCATGGATCTGATCATGGCCGGGATGCTGCTGGTCGGCCTCACCGGCGCCCTGCTCAACCTCATCGGCCAACGCCTGGAAATTCGCGCTACTCGCTGGAGACACGCATGAACGCACCGATTGTCAGCTTCACCCATGTAGGCAAATCCTTCGACGTCGACGGTTTCGAACTGGAGGCGATTCGCGAATTCAACCTCGACATCGCCGAGGGCGAATTTGTCGCCATCGTCGGGTCCAGCGGTTGCGGCAAATCCACCTTGCTGCGTTTGCTGGTGGGTCTGGATACGCAGTTTCGCGGGCAGATCAGCGTCGATGGCAAAGCGGTCAGCGGCATCGGCGGCGAGCGCGGCATCGTGTTTCAGGAGCATCGGCTGTTCCCATGGCTGACCGTGGCCGACAACATCGGTCTGGGCCTGGTCAACGAGCCACTGAGCACCGCCGAAAAGCAGCAGCGCATCAACGATTTCATCGATCTGGTCGGCCTGCGCGATTTCACCCGCGCCTATCCGCACCAGCTCTCCGGCGGCATGGCCCAGCGCGTGGCGATTGCTCGCGGACTGGTCGCCAGCCCACGGATCCTGTTGCTCGACGAACCGTTCGGCGCGCTCGATGCGTTGACCCGTCAGCAAATGCAGGACGAGCTGCTGGCGATCCGCGACCGGGCGAAAATCACCACGATCCTCGTCACCCACGACGTCGAAGAAGCGATCTTTCTCGCCGATCGCGTGGTGGTGATGGAGCCGCGTCCGGGACGGATCAAGCAAGTGGTCGACATCGCCTTGCCGCACCCGCGTCAGCGCAGCAGTTTCGACTTCCATCAGTTGCGCGAAGAGCTGCTGCACGAACTGACCAGTGACGACCATTACCAACCGAGCCTGCCGGTCCAGATCCGCGATCTGCCGCTGTCGTTCATTGCCTGCTGAGAGGAGCTTTTCGATGCCGCAACGCCCCAACTTTCTGGTGATTCTGGCCGACGATCTCGGCTTTTCCGACATCGGCGCCTTCGGTGGCGAAATCGCCACGCCGAACCTCGACGCTCTGGCCAACAATGGCCTGCGCCTGACCGATTTCCACACCGCTCCGACCTGCTCGCCAACGCGTTCGATGCTGCTGACCGGCACCGACCACCACATCGCCGGCATCGGCACCATGGCCGAAGCGCTGACCCCGGAGCTGATCGGCAAACCGGGTTACGAAGGCTATCTCAACGACCGCGTTGTGGCCCTGCCCGAGCTGCTGCGCGAGGCCGGTTATCAAACCTTGATGAGCGGCAAATGGCACCTCGGCCTGACTGCTGAACTGGCGCCGCAGGCCCGCGGTTTCGAGCGTTCGTTTTCGTTGCTGCCGGGTGCGGCCAACCACTATGGTTTCGAGCCGACCTACGATGAACACACCCCTGGCCTGCTGAAATCGACTCCGGCGCTGTACATCGAAGACGACACCTTTGTCGACAAATTACCCAAGGATTTCTACTCGTCGGACGCCTTCGGCGACAAGCTGCTGCAGTACCTCAAGGAGCGCGATCAGAGCCGGCCATTCTTCGCTTATCTGCCCTTCTCCGCACCGCACTGGCCGTTGCAGGCACCGGCCGAGGTAGTCGAAAAATACCGTGGCCGCTATGACGCCGGTCCCGAAGTCCTGCGTCTGGAACGCCTGGAAAAACTCAAGGCGCTGGGCCTGATCGAACCGGATGTCGAGCCGCATCCGCTGATTCAACTGAATGCGCAATGGGACGCGCTGAGTAATGAGCAACGGCAGATTTCCGCGCGGGCCATGGAGGTCTACGCGGCCATGGTCGAGCGCATGGACTGGAACATCGGCCGGGTGGTCGATTACCTGCGCCAGCAGGGCCAACTCGATAACACCTTCATCCTGTTCATGTCCGATAACGGCGCCGAAGGCGCGCTGCTGGAAGCGTTCCCCAAGTTCGGCCCGGAACTGCTGACTTACCTCAATCAGCATTACGACAACAGCCTCGACAACATCGGCCGCGCCAATTCCTACGTCTGGTACGGGCCGAGCTGGGCGCAGGTGGCGACGGCGCCGTCACGGCTGTTCAAGGCGTTCACCACCGAAGGCGGGATTCGCGTACCGGCGCTGCTGCACTATCCGCAACTGCCGATCAAAGGGCAGATCAGCCACGGCTTTGGCACGGTGATGGACATCACCCCGACCATTCTCGATCTGGCCGGCGTGCGTCATCCGGGCAAGCAATGGCACGGCAAACCGGTGGCGTCGCTGCGCGGTAAATCATGGCTGGGCTTTTTGTCCGGCGAGACGGCGCAGGTGCATGACGAGCACACCGTCACCGGTTGGGAATTGTTTGGCCGCCGGGCGATTCGCCAAGGGTCGTGGAAAGCCGTGTGGATCCCCGGGCCGGTGGGGCCGGCGACCTGGCAGCTGTATGACCTGAGCAGGGATCCGGGGGAGATTCATGATCTGGCGTCGAGTCAGCCGGACAAGCTCAGCACCTTGATTGGGCATTGGCAGAAATATGTGGAGGAGACCGGGGTGATTCTGAGTGCTTCGCCGTTTCAGCCGGATTGAGGTTGCCTGATCCGACGCCTTCGCGAGCAAGCCCGCTCCCACAGTTGGAATGCGTTCCCCTGTGGGAGCGGGCTTGCTCGCGAAGAGGCCCGCAAATTCACCATCAAGCCTGAGCCGTACGCGCCTCCTCCGCTACCACTTCATCCCGCCGAACAAACCGGTTCGCCCGCCCGAACGTGCCGAAATCATTGAAGCGCACGCCCATCTCGCGCATCACCTTATGTGCCACCGGCACGGTCATCTGCCGGATGTAAAACGGTTCCTTCACCACAAAATGATGAATCCCGTGGCTGCTGCCGAAGTTGAAGCAGAACGCCTGCAACGGCCACAGCCACCATGGGTTCAACACCTGGCATTGCTGCAGCACGTTGCCCGCCTCGATGTCGCCGTAGTAATGCATGTTCGAGCTGATGAAGTGCAGGCAAAAGGTGCGCAGCACGTTCGGACCGATGATCACCACTGCCGCGATGTCGATCACCTGCATCACTGACAGCGTGGTCGCCGACCATTCAATCGGCGAACCCATAAGGTAGGCAATGCCATTCGCCGCATGGAAGCCGAGGAACACATACCACGCGCCCCAATGCACCAGCGCCAGCGGCGCGTAAACCTTCAGGGTACGTTTGATGATGTTGAATTTGTGCGCCCAGGTCTTGGCCCGCAGCATGCGGATGAACGCCGACATCACGTTGTCACCGACCATCAGCAACCGCGCAAAACCCCACGGTTCGCCGTTGGTGATCGCGCGTTCTTCCATATCGGTTTCGGTGCCGGAGACCTTGTGGTGATTGAGGTGCAGATGGCGGCGGATCCACGGGTTGATCGTGCTCGGCCGCGCCAGCCAGACCAGGCCCATCATCAAATTGTGCGGCACACGCTGCTTGCGAAAATACATGCTGTGGATCAGGTCGTGCTCCAGCTCGTGGGTCAAGGACGCGAAAAACGCATTCAGCAGCAGACACACCCACCACGCCATGTGACCCGTGATGTACAGCGTCGCCGAACCGATCATCCCGGCCAGGGCGAAGGCCAGAATCCCCGCGCCGAGGGCGTCCTGGTGTTGCAAAATCGGATAGCGCTGACGCAACTCGACGCCCTTGGCCAGCACCACTTCGCGAATATGCGCTGATCGCTGAGCAGCATTGTGTCGCTGGGGACTTGCAGAAGTACGGTCCATGCTTCCATCCTCTGGTTATTGATGTTCGCATCCTGCCCTGCGAACGCTTTATTGATGGTAGCCGTGAACGCCAACCTGTTGACCGGAAGCGCCAATCAGCATGAAGGAACCGACCTCGCTCGCCAGCTGGACCCGTGCCTTGCGCAAGCAACTCGATGCGCTGGGGCTGGACAGTCTCGGCCTGTGCCAACAGGCCGGACTCGATCCGCAGTTGATGGACGACCCGAACGCGCGTTATCCGTTGTCCGGCACCACGCGCCTGTGGCAACTGGCAGTGCAGTTCAGCGGCGATCCGGCGATCGGTCTGCGAGTGTCGCGGTTCGTCAGCCCGACCACGTTCCATGCGCTGGGTTACGCGCTGGTGGCCAGCGGCAGCCTGCGTGAGGTATTCGAGCGCATCGTGCGTTATCACCCGGTGGTCAGCGATGCATTGGAACTGGAGCTGAGCCGCAGCGATGACCGCTATCTGTTTCGTCTGAAAATTCCGTCAGGCAATCCGGCGCCGGCCTTCGAAGCCATCGATGCGTTTGCCGCGATCTACGTGCGTACTTGCCGCAATCGCCTGGGTCGCGATTACGCGCCGCTGGCGGTGTACCTGCGCCGCCCGGAACCGTCCGATGCGCATCAGTGGCACAAGGTGTTCCGCGCTCCGGTGCATTTCTCCTGCGCCGAAGATCGCCTGGAGTTTGCCCTCGCCGACTTCGACAGCCACCTCGACGACGCCAACCCGGAACTGGCCGAACACAACGAAGCGGTGCTCAAGCGCACCCTGGCCCAGCTCCAACCGCTGACCTGGGAGCGCAAGGTGCGCGACGCTATCGAAGAGCAACTGCCTGAAGGCGAACCTAGCGCCGAACGCATCGCCCAGGCCTTGCACCTGAGCTTGCGCAGCCTGCAACGGCACTTGGCGGATGAGGGCTGTCGCTTCGACACGCTGCTCAACGAGAGCCGCGAAAACCTCGCGCTGCTGCACCTGCGCGATCCGCAGTGTTCGTTGAGTGAAGTCAGTTACCTGCTGGGGTTTGCCGACACCAGCAGCTTCAGCCGCGCGTTCAAACGCTGGACGGGAATGACGCCGGGGCAGTTTCGCGACGGGTTGCGCTGACTGACCCCAGGGTTGGGTCGTCAGTTCCGACGTCTTCGCGAGCAGGCTCGCTCCCACATTTGGAATGCGTTTCACATGTGGGAGCGAGCCTGCTCGCGAAGGCGTCCTTCAATTCACCACAAAACCCAGCCCAAATACCGTGCCCTCCGCATCACTGCTCACCCGCACCCGCCCACCATGCAACAGCATGATCGACTGCACAATCGCCAGCCCCAGCCCACCGGAATCCCCAGGTTGCGCCCGTGAAGGGTCGACGCGATAGAAGCGGTCGAACAGTTTGCCCAGATGTTCTGGCGCAATCGCCGGGCCGTGGTTGTGTACCTGCAACCAGCACACACCCGGCTCATCGCGGCGGCGCAGGCTGATCAGCGTGCCTTCATCGGCGTGACGCACCGCGTTGGCCAGCAGATTACCGAGGGCGCGTTGCAGCAGTTGCTGGTCGGCCAGCAGTTCGCCGTGCAACCGGTTTTCCAGTCGCAACTGGCGGTCATCGGCCAGGGCCTCGAAGTAATCGCACAGCTCGCTGCCGACGCTGTGCAGATTCAGTGTTTGCAAGTCGAGCGCGCGCTCCGCCTGTTCGGCGCGGGCGAGGAACATCAGGTTCTCGGCCATGCGTTTGAGGCGTTCGAACTCTTCCATGTTCGACGCCAGCAGCTCCTGATACTCCGCCGTGCTGCGCGGGTGGTTCAGCGCCTGGCCGTTGCTGGCGAGCAAGGTGTGCAGCGGTGTGCGGATCTCGTGAGCCAGATCGGCAGAAAACTGCGACAGCCGCTGCACGCTGTCGTCCAGCCGCGCGAGCATGCCGTTGAGCGCCTGCACCGGTTCGAGCAGTTCGGCGGGGGTGCCACTGGCGGGCAGACGCTGGTCGAGGCTGCGCAGATCAATGCCACGCACCGCCGCGCTTAACTGGCGCAACGGTTGCAGACCACGGCGCAGCAAAACCAGGCCCAGCGCGAACGCCAGCAACGCGCCAAGCCCGACGGCCAGATACAGGCGCAAGCGATAACTGGCGAGCATCTGTTCACGTTCGGTCAGTACCTTGCCCGCGATCACCGTCAGCGGTTCGCCGTTCGGCCCTTGGACGTCACCGGACAGCAGCGCCAGCTCGGCACCGTCCGGCGCCTGCCAGGTCAGCACGTCGCGACGCTGCGGCGTTTGCTCGCGTGCGATTGCGTTCAATGGCGGTAGGTCGCGCTGGCGCGGGTTGATCGCAATCACGTTCGAGCCATCGGCGCGCCGCACCAACAGCAGGCTGTCGAGGTTACCGAGCATGTTCTGATAGAGACGTGGCCGCGCCTGCAAGGCGCCGAGGCTGTCACTGTCGGCGAGCAAGGCGCGCACCTGCTCCAGACGGCCGAGCAACGCGAGGTCGTCGCGGTAGGCGATTTCCGAGTCGAGCGAGCGGTAGAGAAACACACCGATCGCACTCAACACCAACGCGCAAACCACGGCGAACGCCAGCGCCAGACGCCAGGCGATCGACCTAGACCGCATCGTCGGGCGCCTCCAGCTGATAGCCGACCCCGCGCACGGTGTGGATCAGTTTCGGCATGTACGGGTCATCGACCTTGGCCCGCAGGCGGCGCACTGCAACTTCGACCATGTTGGTGTCGCTGTCGAAATTCAGGTTCCACACCTGCGAGGCGATCAGCGTGCGCGACAGCACTTCGCCCTGACGGCTGGCGAGCAATTGCAGCAAGGCAAATTCCTTGTTGGTCAGGGCAATGCGCTGACCGCCCCGACTGACCCGACGCCGTAGCACGTCGATTTCCAGATCGGCGATGCTGTAGGACTCGGCCTCGCGCAGCGGCCCGCGGCGCAGCAGGGTGCGCACGCGCGCGAGCAATTCGGCGAAGGCGAAGGGTTTGAGCAGGTAATCATCGGCGCCCAGTTCGAGGCCGCGCACGCGGTCTTCGATGGCGTCCTTGGCGGTCAGGAACAACACCGGGGTGGCGCCGCGCTGGCGGATCAGTTGCAGCAGCTGCCAGCCATTGAGGCCCGGCAGCATCACGTCGAGGATGATCAGGTCATATTCCTGCTGCTCGATGAAATAGCGCCCATCGAGACCATTGAGCGCCACGTCCACGGCAAAACCCGACTCGCCCAGGCCCTTGGCCAGGAAATTCGCGGTTTTGGCTTCATCTTCTACGACCAGCAAACGCATGGTACACCTCGATTGATCAGGCACACAGGCTAGGCGCCTTCGGCCCGATTGCCCATTACAAACTTGTAATCCGACTGACGGGGTTCTGACGAAGAGCGGCGGCTAAGGTGATGTCCTTCGTTTTTGGAGCCTGTCCATGACCGTCAAATACCTTGCAGCGAGCCTCGCCCTCGGCCTCAGCGTCAGTGTTTTCGCCGCCCCTGAACTGCCGCGCCACGCTGACCTCGATCTGAAAACCGCACGCCTGCTGGCCGACACGGCGCTGAGCAATTGCACCGCCACGGTATCGGTGCTCGACCGTGGCGGCAACTTGCTGGTGACCCTGCGCGGCGACGGCATCGGCCCGCACAACACCGCTGCCAGCCAGCGCAAGGCCTACACCGCGCTGTCGACGAAAACCCCGACCCGGCTGTTCGCCGAGCGCGCCCGCAGCAATCCGGAAACCGCCAACCTCAACACCCTCGATGAGCTGCTGTTGCTCGGCGGCGGGATCCCGTTATTCGCCGCTGATGAACTGGTCGGCGCCATGGGCGTGGCCGGTTCCGGCGGCGGCGAGCAGGACGAAAACTGTGCCATCAAGGCCGTCGATAAGGCCGGCCTGACTCTCACCCGTTCCCACTAAGGAGACTGACCATGACCACCCTGCGCATGACCTTCGCCGCACTCGGCCTGAGTGCCTTCTCCAGCCTGGCGCTGGCCGCCGGCAATCCACTGAGCGTGCACGTGCTCAACCTGGAAAACGGCCTGCCCTCGCCGGGCGTCAACGTGACGCTGGAAAAACACGTCGGCCAGAACTGGCAGCCACTGGCCCAGGGCACCACCAACGAACAGGGACGCATCGCCGAACTGTTCCCGGCCAAACAGCCTTTCGAAGCGGGCGAATACCGGGTGGTGTTCAAGACCGGCGAGTATTTCGAGAAGAACAAGCGCGAGACGTTTTTCCCGGAAATCCCGGTGATCTTTCAAGTGAAGCAGACTGGCCAGCACTACCACATCCCGCTGCTGCTCAGCCCTTATGGTTTCTCGACCTATCACGGCTCCTGAATCAACACAGATCAAAAATGTGGGAGCGAGCCTGCTCGCGAAGGCGTCGGTTCACTCGACATCACCGTTGAATGACCCACCGCTTTCGCGAGCAGGCTCGCTCCCACAGGGGATCTCAGGTGCCCGTCAAATTGTGGCCAGCGCGCGCAATCGCTCGGCATCGAGAATCTCGATCTCGCCATACCCCAACCCGATAATCCCCTGCCCCTGCAGATCCTTGAGGATCTGGTTAGTGGTCTGCCGTGACAACGACAACATCGACGCCAGCTGTTCCTGCGGCAGTTGCAGGACCCGACGTGGCGCATCGATTTCACCGTAGCCCTCGGCGATCATCAGCAAACGATGCGCCAGGCGTGCCGGGGCCGGCAGCAGGCTCAATTGTTCGAGATTGATAAAGGTCAGGCGCAGTTTGTGGCTCATCAGCAACGCCAGATGGCGCCAGTACACCGGCTGTTGGTCGAGGATTTTCAGCAGCGTGGCCTGCGGGATATTCAACAGTGTGCTCGGCCCGACGGCGTAGGCATCGTGAGTGCGCGGCTGGCCGTCGAACAGGCAGATTTCGCCGAACCAGTGCGGCGCCTCCACCAGGCTCAGCAACGCCTCCTTGCCCTGCTCGCTCACCGCCCCGATCCGGATCGCGCCGTCGAGCACCGCGTACAACCCGCAGGGCGGATCACCGCGCTGGAACAAGCGCTGCCCCGCCGTCAGCCGCCGCTCCCGAGCCGCCGCCAACAGACTATCCTGAAAGGATGCCGGCAGATGACTGAACCATTGCCCGGTCAGCAGCCGTGAACGCTTATCCATGATCACTCCCAATTGTCGCCTGCCTGACAGAGCGAACGCCGAACCCGAGGCATGCTGCACGCACCCTACAGGAGGAACAACAATGAAAAGCCTCGTCGACCATCTGAGTCAATACGCCGCCTACCACCGCGACCCGCGCAACATCGCCAGCCACTTTATCGGCATTCCGCTGATCGTGGTGGCAGTGGCGGTGTTGCTGTCGCGACCAGAATGGTCACTGGGCGGCTTGTGGATATCTCCGGCGGTGCTGCTGGCACTGGCGTCGGCGTGGTTCTACCTGCGCCTGGAATTGAAGCTGGGCGTGCTGATGAGCCTGTTGATGGGCCTTTCGGTCTGGGCCGGACATGCACTGGCGCAGCAGAGCACGATGGTCTGGCTCAGCAGCGGCTTGGCGATGTTTGTGATTGGCTGGGTGATCCAGTTTGTCGGGCACCACTACGAGGGGCGCAAACCGGCGTTTGTCGATGATGTCAGCGGGTTGATTGTCGGGCCGCTGTTTGTGGTGGCCGAAGTGGCGTTTCTGCTGGGAATGCGCCATGAGTTGAAAGCGCAGATCGAGGCGCGGGCGGGGGTGGTGCGGGTCAATCCGAATCGCGTAGCTGTGTAGACCGCATTCGCGAGCAGGCTCGCTCCCACATCTGGAATGTATTTCCCTGTGGGAGCGAGCCTGCTCGCGAAGCTTTTGATCTTAAAGACTGGCGACTTTCTGCCAGACCTTCGGCTTGAAGAACAGCGTTTCACCCTTGGCCAGTCCGATCAGGCTGTCGTGATCCTTCACCACTTCGGCCTCGATCAGATCGGTCTGCCCTTCCACCTTCAACGTCACCCGCGTGGTCGCGCCCAATGGGCGGATATCACGCACTTCCGCGGCGTGGTGATCTTCCAGTTCATGCTTGGACAACGACACTTCGTGCGGCCGGAACAGCACGTGGTTGTCGTCGCTGAGCAGCAAGCGGTTGGAGTCGCCGAGGAAGTGATAGACGAAATCGCTGGCCGGGTTTTCGTAGACGTCGCCCGGTGAGCCGATCTGCTCGATCACGCCCTTGTTCATCACCACGATGCGGTCGGCGACTTCCATCGCTTCTTCCTGGTCGTGGGTCACGAACACCGAGGTCAGGTTGATGTCTTCGTGCAGCCGCGCGAGCCAGCGGCGCAGCTCTTTACGCACCTTGGCGTCGAGAGCGCCGAACGGCTCGTCGAGCAGCAGCACTTTCGGTTCCACCGCCAAGGCACGGGCCAGGGCGATACGCTGACGCTGGCCGCCGGACAATTGCTCCGGGTAGCGATCCGACAGCCAGTCCAGTTGCACCATGTTCAGCAGTTCGTGGACCTTGGTCGCGATCTGGCTTTCGCTCGGGCGCTGGTTTTTCGGTTTCATGCGCAGGCCGAACGCGACGTTGTCGAACACCGTCATGTGCCGGAACAAGGCGTAGTGCTGGAACACGAAACCGACGTTGCGATCACGCACATCGTGGCCGGAGACGTCTTCGCCGTGAAACACGATGTTGCCCTGATCCGGGGTTTCCAGGCCGGCGATGATCCGCAGCAGCGTGGTCTTGCCACAACCGGACGGGCCAAGCAGCGCCACCAGTTCACCGCTCTGGATGTCCAGGCTGATGTTGTCCAGCGCCTTGAACGCATTGAAATTCTTGCTGACGTTACGCACTTCGATCGACATGAATTATTCCTCCGCGGCGCTGGCGCGCAGGCGGTTGATACGGTTTTCGCTCCACTGCTTGAGCAGCAGGATGAAGAGCGCCAGGATCAGCAACAGGCTCGCCACGGCGAACGCGGCCACGTGGTTGTATTCGTTGTAGAGGATCTCGACGTGCAGCGGCAAGGTGTTGGTCACCCCGCGAATGTGCCCGGAAACCACCGACACCGCACCGAACTCACCCATGGCCCGCGCGGTACACAGCACCACGCCATAGATCAGGCCCCATTTGATGTTGGGGACGGTGACATGCCAGAACATCTGCCAGCCATTAGCGCCGAGCAGCCGCGCGGCTTCTTCTTCCTGCGTGCCTTGTTCCTGCATCAGCGGAATCAGCTCACGGGCCACGAACGGCACGGTGACGAAGATCGTCGCCAGCACGATGCCCGGCAGAGCGAAGACGATCTGAATGTCGTGATCCTGCAGCCACGGGCCGAACAGGCCCTGAGCGCCGAACATCAGCACGTAGACGAGACCTGCGATCACCGGCGACACCGAGAACGGCAGGTCGATCAGCGTCACCAGCATGCTCTTGCCGCGGAACGAATACTTGCTCACGCACCATGCGGCGCTGACCCCGAACACCAGGTTCAGCGGCACCGAAATCAGCACGGCGATCACCGTGAGTTTCAGCGCCGACAAGGCGTCCGGTTCAAAGATCGCCGTGAAGAATGCGCCGAGGCCATTCTTCAAACCTTGCGACACCACGATGAACAGCGGCAGTACCAGAAACAGGAAAAAGATCAGCCAGCCGAGACCGATCAGCACGCGCCGTGACGTAGCACTGCCACGGCGTGCAGCGTTGGCCGAGGACGCGGCCGCAATAGACGATTGGGACATGGTTCGCGCCTCCTTATGGGGTTTCGATGCGCCGCTGCAACAGGTTGATCAGCAGCAACAGGACGAAGGAGACCACCAGCATCAGCACGCCGATGGAAGTGGCGCCGGTGTAATCGTACTGGTCGAGTTTGACCATGATCAGCAGCGGCAGGATCTCGGTTTTCATCGGCATGTTGCCGGCGATGAAAATCACCGAGCCGTACTCACCGACACCGCGGGCGAACGCCAGGGCAAAACCGGTCAGCCAGGCGGGCAACAGCGCTGGCAGGAGGATATGGCGAAACACCTGCAACGGTTTCGCGCCAAGGCAGGCGGCGGCTTCTTCGACTTCACGGGGAATGTCAGCCAGCACCGGTTGCACCGTGCGTACCACGAACGGCAGGGTCACGAAAGTCAGGGCGAGGGTGATGCCCAACGGGGTGTAGGCGATCTTGAACCCAAGGTCGGCGGCAAACTGGCCGACCAGGCCGGTCGGGGTGTACAGCGCGGTCAGGGCAATACCGGCCACCGCCGTCGGCAGGGCGAACGGCAGGTCGATCATCGCGTCGATCACCTTGCGTCCCGGGAACGTGTAGCGCACCAGCACCCAGGCCAATAGCGTACCGATGATGCCGTTGATGATCGCCGCACACAGCGCGGTGCCGAAGCTCAGCTTCAACGCTGCCAGCACGCGTGGCGCGGTGATGATCGTCCAGAACTGATCCCAGGTGAGTTGGGCGGCGTGGACGAACATCGCCGCCAGCGGGATAAGCACAATCAGGCTGAGGTACACCAAGGTGTAGCCCAGCGTCAGCCCGAAGCCGGGTATGACGGGGGAGATACGACGCGACATAAAAGTCCTTGGTTAAAAACGCATCAATGTGGGAGCGAGCCTGCTCGCGAAGAGGGAGTATCAGTCAACATCCCTGTCGCCTGAAATACCGCCTTCGCGAGCAGGCTCGCTCCCACATGTTTTGTGCCTGAACTTCAGGCTCGTTTCGAGTGAGATTACTGCGCCTGATAGATCTGGTCGAACACGCCACCGTCGTTGAAGAATTTCGGCTGGGCGGATTTCCAACCGCCGAAGTCCTTGTCGATGGTCACCAGCTCCAGTTTCGGGAACTGCTGGGCGTACTTCGCCGCCACGTCCTTGTCACGCGGACGGTAGAAGTTCTTCGCGGCGATCTCCTGACCGGCCGGGCTGTACAGGTGCTTCAAGTAGGCTTCGGCGATCTGCTCGTTGCCCTTCTTCTCGGCGTTCTTGTCGACCACCGCCACCGGTGGTTCGGCAAGGATCGACAACGACGGCACAACGATATCGAACTTGTCAGCGCCGCCGTCTTCTTTCAGTGCCAGGAACGCTTCATTTTCCCAGGCCAGCAACACGTCACCCTGACCGTTGTTGACGAAGGTGATGGTCGAGCCACGAGCACCGGTGTCCAATACCGGCACGTGCTTGAACAGGGTCTGTACGTATTCTTTGGCTTTTTCTTCGCTGCCGCCGTTGGCTTTCAGGCCATAGGCCCACGCGGCGAGGAAGTTCCAGCGCGCACCGCCGGAGGTTTTCGGGTTCGGGGTGATCACCGAGACGTCGTTCTTGACCAGGTCGCCCCAGTCCTTGATGCCTTTCGGGTTGCCCTTGCGCACCAGGAACACGATGGTTGAGGTGTACGGGGTGCTGGCGTCCGGCAGACGCTTCTGCCAGTCGGCCGGCAGGGTCTTGCCGAGCTTGGCGATTTCGTCGATGTCGCCGGCCAGTGCCAGGGTCACAACGTCGGCGCGCAGACCGTCGATCACCGCACGGCCCTGCTTGCCTGAACCGCCGTGGGATTGCTGGATTTTCACGGTGTCGCCGGCATGATCCTTCTGCCAGAACTTGATGAATTCGGCGTTGTAGTCCTGATACAGCTCGCGCGTCGGGTCGTACGACACATTGAGCAGTTCGTAATCCTTGGCAACCGCGGAACCGGCAAACACAGCACTGGCCAGCGCGGCCAAAGCGTAACGGCGAATCGACGACATGGTGAAAGCTCCTGGAATTCTTGGTGGTGGCTTTTTCTTATGTGTTGCTGGAATCGGGTTGCTCATTCAAAGATCGCCGCCTGCGCCAGCGCTTGCGCACAGCCCCCTGCAAAAGCTGGCGCAGGCTGCGATCTTTTTCAGCTCGGCTTGTTACCCGGCTGCTGCAAACGGAATTTCTCTTTGCGTTCGATCTGCACGACCTGGGCGTTGTGCACAGTGATCTCCACCGCGCCAAACCGCAGATCGCGCAGGGCGCTCTGGATTTCACGCAAGATGGTGGTTTCGTCCTGACCGTCAACGCTGCGAAGGGATGCGCTCATGGTGCTGCTCCTTTGAATGGGATGTGCCTGGCAGTGGGCGGCACTGCGTTCGGCGTGGGAGCAATATAAGAGAGGCGCAGATATTCTTAAAAAGACTATTTAAGAATGTTTATATAACTAGAAAACATTATCTGACGGGGCAAGGGTTTGCGCGGTGTTCACCGTGTTTGAAGCCTTTATGAAACCTTGTGGTGAGGGGATTCATCCCCGATGGACTGCGTAGCAGTCCCTGTTTTTCAGGGCCGCTGCGCGACCCATCGGGGATGAATCCCCTCACCACAGGTTTTGTGTCAGCCATAACAGGACTGCTAACCGATAACAGGTGCTTTCGCCCAATCGATCTCCCCCGCCGGCACTGGCCGCCCAAACCAGTACCCCTGCCCCAGATCACATTCCTGCTCCAGCAGAAACGCCGCCTGCTCGGCCTGCTCGATGCCTTCGGCATGCACCTGCATGCCCATGCTGCGTGCCAGGGCGACGATCACCCGAACGATGGCTGCGTCATCCTCGTCCCACGGCAGACCGGCGACAAAACCCTGATCGATCTTGAGCTTCTGCACCGGCAAGCGCTTGAGCCGCAACAACGACGAGTACCCGGTGCCAAAGTCATCGATGGCCAGGCGAATGCCCAATTCACGCAAGCGATGCATCTGCTCCAGCGCCACTTCCGGGTCATCCATCACCGCGCTTTCGGTGACTTCCAGCTCCAGATACGCCGGATCCAGCCCGGTCTCGTGCAGCACCTGCGCCACCTGCTGATACAGCTCACGCCGGGCAAACAGGCGCGACGACACATTCACCGCGACAAACGACAACACAATCCCGGCCTGCTGCCATTGACACATCTGCGAACACGCCTGACGCATCACCCAGGCGTCGATTTCGGCGATCAGCCCGGTGCGCTCGGCGATCGGGATGAATTCCGCCGGTGACACCAGACCGCGCTGCGGATGCTCCCAGCGCACCAGCGCTTCGACGCCGATCAGCCGACTGCTGTGCAAATCGTGAACCGGTTGGTAATAGACGCGCAGCTCCTGCTGCTCCAGCGCGCGACGCAGCTCGAAGGCAATCTCGACCCGTTGCTGCGCATGGGCGGTCAACTCTTCGGTGTACAGCGCGTAGCCGTTGCGGCCGCTGCTCTTGGCCTTGAACAGCGCGGCGTCGGCATTGCGCAGCAATTGATCGGCACTCAATGCATCACTGGGAAACAGGCTGATACCGATACTGGCGTTGATGAACAGCTGGTGCCGCTCGATGCTGAACGGTTCCTTCAGTGCATCGAGAATGCGCTGGGCCAGCGCCGCTGCCTGAACCAGTTGTGGACAACTTTCCGCCAGCACCGCGAATTCGTCACCGCCGAGCCGTGCCAGGGTAATCCCGGGGCCGAACAGGTCCTGCAGGCGCGCCGCCACCGCTTTGAGCAGGCGATCGCCGACGTTGTGCCCGAGGCTGTCGTTGATCATCTTGAAGTGATCCAGATCGATAATCAGCAGGGCGCAGCCACGCTTGTGGATCTGCGCCGAGGCCAGCGCCTGCTCGGCGCGGTCGCTGAACAACAGGCGATTGGGCAGGTCGGTCAGCGGGTCGTGATGTGCTAGGTGCTTGAGCTCGTGTTCGGAGTCCTTGATCGCACTGATGTCGGAAAACACCGCCACGTAGTGACTGAGCCGGCCTTGATCATCGTGAATCACGCGGATGGTCTGCCACTGTGGATAAATCTCGCCGCTCTTGCGTCGGTTCCAGATCTCACCGCTCCATTCGCCCTCGCTCTCCAGCGTGGCGAACATCGCCTGGTAAAAGCCCGGCGGATGGTGGCCGGACTTGAACAGGCTTGGCTGATGGCCGAGAACTTCGTCGTACTGGTAGCCGGTGATTTCCATGAACGCACGGTTGACGTGCACGATCAGGCCCTGACGGTTGGTGACCAGCACCCCTTCGCGGGTGCAATCGAACACGGCTGCCGCCTGACGCAAGCGTTCACGGTCAGACTGACGCTCGCGTAGCCGCGCTCCAATGCCGAGAAATTCGCACAATCTGGCCCGTGCCAGGAAAATCAGGCCAGCGCTGACGGCAGCCCAGACGTAACCGTTGATCAGTTGCCATCGCTGCAGATCGACAGACTCATCAAAGAAACTGTTCAATAAGTAACCAGTTCCCTGCAGCCAGACCACAGCAAGCAACAGGTAAAGCAGCGCTGCACGCAAGGCATCGCGGTAAGTGGCAGGCATTCGGCTGTCCATGTCCCTACAAAAAAGGTTGGAATTATAGGTCAAGAAACATCCAGCGACTCTTATCTGAAAGGGCGACTGGTTTTATCTGTGTGCTTGGTGATAATGCAACGGCTGTTTTTATCTTTATCGAGGGCCCTATAGCCTATGTGGTACGAAGGTTTTCTTGGCTTGTCGGCCTGGTCTCTGGTCGCGGTCACCCTGCTGATGACCCACGTGACAATTGTCGCCGTCACGGTCTATCTGCACCGTTACTCGGCCCATCGCTCGCTGGAGCTGAATGCCGGCCTGAAACACTTTTTCCGTTTCTGGCTGTGGCTGACCACGGCGCAGAACACCCGCGAGTGGACTGCCATCCACCGCAAACACCACGCCAAATGCGAAACCGAAGATGACCCGCACAGCCCGGTCATCAAGGGTCTGTCCACCGTGCTGCGCAAAGGCGCCGAGCTGTATCGCGCCGAAGCCGAGAACCCGGAGACCCTGCGCATCTACGGCAAGAACTGCCCCGAAGACTGGATCGAGCGCAACCTCTACAGCCGCTACCCGTTGCTGGGCGTGGCGATCATGGGCGTCATCGACCTGCTGCTGTTCGGCACCATCGGCATCACCATCTGGGCGATCCAGATGATGTGGATCCCGGTCTGGGCCGCCGGCGTGGTCAACGGTCTGGGGCACGCCATCGGCTACCGCAATTTCGAATGCCGCGACGCGGCGACCAATCTGGTGCCGTGGGGCATCCTGATCGGCGGCGAAGAACTGCACAACAACCATCACACCTACCCCAACTCGGCCAAGCTGTCGGTGAAGAAGTGGGAGTTCGACCTCGGCTGGGCGTGGATCAAGGTCTTCAGCTTCTTCGGTCTGGCCAAGGTGCAGCGTGTGGCACCGATTGCCCACCGCGTCGAAGGCAAGGGCCATCTGGACATGGACACCGCCATGGCGATCCTCAACAACCGCTTCCAGATCATGGCCCAGTACCGCAAGTTGGTGATCGGCCCGCTGGTCAAGCAGGAGCTGGACAAGGTCGATCATTCGGTACGTCATCAATTCCATCGGGCCAAGCGCCTGCTGTCGCGGGAAACCAGCCTGCTGGAAGACCGTCATCACTTGCGCATCCAGAACATGCTCGAGCACAGCCAGGCGCTGAAGGTCATTTACGAAAAACGCCTGGCCCTGCAGCAGATCTGGGTCAAGACCAGCGCCAATGGCCACGACATGCTCGCCGCCATCAAGGAATGGGTGCACGAGGCCGAAGCCAGCGGCATCCAGTCCCTGCGTGAATTCGCCGACCAGCTGAAAACCTACTCGCTGCGCCCCGCCGCAGCCTGACCGCCATGAACGAATCCCCTGTGGCGAGGGGATTCATCCCCGATCGGTAGCGCAGCTACCGCAAATATGTCGACGCGTTCTCATTGCTGAAACGCGTCATCTCTACCGCCCGGCGGGAGCAGGCTCCCTCTCTACAAAAGCGCGGAACTTAGCACCGAAAGCCCTATCTCAAAGACACTTCGCCACCCCGGCGGGCTGTACTGTGGCCGTTGTCGAAATCGCGGCACGCCCTTTGAGAAATGTGCCGATGGTCAACAACAATCAACAAGACTCATCCCTTGCGCAGTGGCCCGAGGCCGCGCAAACCCTGATGGCGCTGATGCACGCCCAAGGCGAAGTCGCCCGGCTGAGCGAGCGCGAACAACTGTTCAGTTCCTTGCTGGTGAGCGTCAACGCGGTGCTCTGGGCATTCAATTGGGAAACCCGTCAGGTGCTCTATGTCAGCCCTGCCTACGAGCGGATTTTCGGTCGTTCCGCAGGACTGTTGCTGGCTGACTACAACCAATGGCGCGACAGCATCTACCCCGACGACCTCGACTATGCCGAGCGCAGCCTGGCCGAAGTGCTGCACAAAGGCGCGGTGGAAGACCGCGAATACCGGATCATCGCCGCCGACGGCCAGGTTCGCTGGCTCAGCGACAAGTGCTTCATCAACCGTCAGGACGAACCCGGGCAACCGGTGATCATCGTCGGCATCGCCGAAGACATCACCGACAAGAAGCACATGGAAACCGAGTTGCATCGCCTGGCGACCACCGACGTACTGACCCAGAGCAGCAACCGCCGCCATTTCTTCGAATGCGCCAACCGCGAGTTCGAAGAGGCACGCCTGCAAGGTGCACCACTGGCCTTCCTGCTGCTGGACATCGATGACTTCAAGCAGATCAACGACAGCTACGGCCACCCGGAGGGTGACAACGTGCTGCAACGGATTGCCGAATGCGGACGTGGGTCGTTACGCCGGGGCGATCTGTTCGGGCGCATTGGCGGCGAGGAGTTCGCTGCGGTGTTTCCCGGTTGCGCACCGGACATGGCGCTGCAAGTGGCCGAGCGGCTGCAGCAGGAGATTCAGCGCCTGAGTTTCAACCACGAGGGGCAGACATTCGGCATCACCGTCAGCCAGGGCCTGACCAGCCTCAGGGATGGCGACGACAGTCTCGAGAGCCTGTTCGCCAGAGCGGATGCGGCTATGTACGAGGCAAAACGGCAGGGCAAGAACCGGATCATTTCTGCTTGATCCAGAATTTCAGCCACCCCAATATCCAATGTGGGAGCGGGCTTGCTCGCGAAGGCGGTAGGTCATTCAGCATTTATGTTGGCTGATACACCGCCTTCGCGAGCAAGCCCGCTCCCACAGGGGTTTTGTTAAAACGTCGGTTATTTACGCATCCGCATCAATTCCGGCAGCCCGATCTTCAGCAGCCGCGCCGTACGACTCCTGGCCAGCTCCTCAATGCCCTCATGCTCGGTCAGACGGGCCATCTGCGCCGCCATGTTCATCACCAACGCTTCCCGGGAATAGACCCCGCCACCGAGCTGATAGACCGACGCAATCAACTCGCGCAGCTCCAGCGGCAGGCGCCAGCGTGTCCGCAGCGCCGAACCGTAGGCCGCGCCAAACTCCGCCAGCGCGTCACCGACTTCCTCCCACTCATCCAGCTCGCCACCGGCCTGTTTCCACTCCTGCAAACAGCGCAGCAAGGCCAAATCACCGAGACGATGCAACATGCCCGCGCAGTAGCAACGTTCCTGATCCAGATCGAGCAGGCGCGCCAACGTACGCGCGTATTCCGCCGTGTGCAGCGACAGCCCCCAGTAGCGCTCGGCGTAGTCCGCCAGGCATGGGTCACTGAGCTTGGCGCTGCGTTTGAGCGCCAGGCCGAGGATCAGGTTCATGCTCTGCCCGGTGCCGAGCCGATGCAGCGCCTGTCCGAGGGTCTGTACCGCTGCGCCATGGTGCTGCGCCGCGCTGTTGGCGGCGGCGATCAGTACGGCGGTGATCTGCGGATCGGTGCGGATCTCTTCTTCGAGCAGCTTCAGGTCGAGGCCATTGGGGTTGAGGCTGCGTTTGACCGCCACTTGCACATCGGTCATCAATGGCGCGCCGTCGGCCTGCTCGCGACGCCGCTCAAGGAACACCGACAAGGTCATGCCCGGCGCCAGCGTCGGCACTTCGCAGAACACTTCTTCGCCGGCATCCAGCAGCAATCCTTGAAGGCGCTCGGTCAGGGTTTCCATGTTCAGGGGCTTGGTCAGATACGCCGTCGGCGCCAGTGGCAGAGCTTCGCGTACGCTGGCACTGTCAGCGCGACTGCTCATCAGAATGAACGGCAGCGGCGGATTGCGTTTGCGCTGGCGCACGCTGCGCAGCACGCTCAAACCATCGATGCCCGGCAACTCCCAATCGACGATAGCCAGGTCATAAGGCACTTCGCTGAGTAACGACATGGCTTGCTGGCCATCGGCACACAAGTCCAGCCGCGCATCACAGCGCACGTTGAGCAACACTTGTTTAAGCAGGTCACGAGACCACGGATCGGCCTCGGCAATCAGCACTCGGGGTACGGCGGGTAAATCAACGGCGGTCATGCGCGCTCTCCCTTGCAATGCCTGAACCTTAGCCAATGCTGGCCTATCGATACAGCGCAAAAGGGTTTCCGAGGCATAAAAAAACCCGCCGAAGCGGGTTTTTCTCGATCAGATCACACAGTGCCCGGAATTACAGCTCCGAGAAGCACTCTTCGATGATCGCCAGACCTTTGTCCAGTTGCTCGTCCGGCGAGGTCAGCGGTACGAGAACGCGCAGCACGTTGCCGTAGGTGCCGCAGGACAGCAGGATCAGGCCCTTGTCGCGCGCCTTGGCCACCACAGCCGCAACGGCGGTCGGGTTTGGTTTGTGGCTGTCGCCGTTTTCGAACAGCTCGACCGCGATCATCGCGCCCAGCGCACGCACTTCACCGATCACCGGGTACTTGGCCTGGATGGCCTTCAGACCGGTTACCAGACGCTCGCCAACAGCCTTGCAGCGGTCCAGCAGTTGCTCTTCTTCGAACACTTCCATCACGGCCAGCGCCGCAGCGCAAGCGATCGGGCTACCGGCGTAGGTGCCGCCCAGGCCGCCCGGAGCGATGGCGTCCATGTATTCGGCCTTGCCGCAGACACCCGCCAGCGGGAAGCCGCCAGCGATGGATTTGGCGAAGGTGGTCAGGTCGGCGGCAACGCCCATCTGTTCCATGGCGAAGAAGGTGCCGGTACGGCCAGCGCCAGTCTGCACTTCGTCAGCGATCAGCAGGATGCCGTGCTGGTCGCACAGGGCACGCAGACGCTTCATGAATTCTTTCGGCGCGACGTAGAAACCACCTTCACCCTGCACAGGCTCGATGATGATCGCGGCGATGTCTTTCGGCTCGGCGTCGTTCTTGAAGATGCGTTCGATGGACGCGATCGAATCGTCGATGCTCACACCGTGCAGTTCGTTCGGGTACAGCGCGCGGAAGATGCCGCCTGGCATCAGGCCCATGCCGGCCGAGTAAGGCACGACTTTACCGGTCAGGCCCAGGGTCATCATGGTGCGACCGTGGTAAGCGCCGGTGAAGGCGATCACGCCGGCACGGCCAGTGGCGGCACGGGCGATTTTCACGGCGTTTTCCACGGCTTCGGAACCGGTGGTCACCAGCAGGGTTTTCTTGGCGAAATCACCTGGCACCTTGGCGTTGATCTTTTCGCACAGCTCAACGTACGGCTCGTAGGCCAGTACCTGGAAGCAAGTGTGGGTCAGCTTGTTCAGCTGTTCGGTCACGGCGGCGATGATTTTCGGGTGCACGTGGCCGGTGTTCAGCACAGCGATACCGCCGGCGAAGTCGATGAATTCACGACCTTCAACGTCAGTCACGGTAGCGTTCTTCGCCGATTCAGCGAAGATCGGGTGAATCTGGCCAACACCACGTGGAACAGCTGCGGTACGACGGGCCATCAGTTCAGCGTTAGTCTTGCTCATTACAGTCCTCATTCACCGCTCATCGGGCGGCGTGGTTCAAGGATTAAGCGGGAGGAATCGGCGGTGGCAGCATGCGATGATCGACTGCCACGGCGTTCCCGGCCGCAGAGAAAATTCCGGTTTGAAACGACGCAAAGGGACAGCGCTCTCGTGCCCTTTGCGTTTACAGCGATCTTCTACCGAGGCTTAGATGCCAAGGCAGAGGTATTTGATTTCCAGGTAATCTTCGATGCCGTACTTGGAGCCTTCACGGCCCAGGCCCGACGCCTTGATGCCGCCGAACGGCGCGACTTCGTTGGAGATCAGCCCGGTGTTGACGCCGACCATGCCATATTCCAGCGCTTCAGCCACACGGAACACACGACCGAGGTCACGAGCGTAGAAGTACGACGCCAGACCGAACTCGGTGTCGTTGGACATGGCGATCACTTCGGCTTCGTCTTTGAAGCGGAACAGCGGCGCCAGCGGGCCAAAGGTTTCTTCCTTGGCGACAGCCGCGTCTTTCGGCACGTTGGTCAGGATGGTCGGCTCGAAGAAGTTGCCTTCCATCGGCTTGCCACCGGCCAGCACGGTGGCGCCTTTGGCCACGGCGTCAGCGATGTGCTCTTGCACCTTGGCCACGGCTTTTTCGTCGATAAGCGGGCCAGTGGTGGTGCCTTCTTCCAGACCGTTGCCGATCTTCAGCTTGGCCACCGCCACTTTCAGCTTCTCGGCGAACGCGTCGTAGACCGAATCCTGAATGTACAGACGGTTGGCGCAGACGCAGGTCTGGCCATTGTTGCGGTATTTGGAAATGATCGCGCCTTCGACGGCCTTATCCAGGTCCGCGTCGTCGAACACGATGAACGGCGCGTTGCCGCCCAGTTCCAGCGAGACTTTCTTGATGTCCTTGGCGCATTCCGACATCAGCTGACGGCCGATTTCGGTCGAGCCGGTGAAGGACAGCTTGCGCACGATCGGGTTGCTGGTCAGTTCGCTGCCGATGTCGCCGGCGCTGCCGGAGACCACGCTGAACACACCTTTAGGGATGCCGGCACGCTGGGCCAGTTCAGCCAGTGCGAAGGCGGAGAACGGGGTTTGCGACGCCGGCTTGAGCACCATGGTGCAACCGGCGGCCAGCGCAGGGCCGGCTTTACGGGTGATCATCGCCGCCGGGAAGTTCCACGGAGTGATGGCAGCAGTAACGCCGATCGGCTGCTTGATCACGATCAGACGCTTGTCCGGCTGGTGGCCCGGAATCACGTCACCGTAGATGCGCTTGGCTTCTTCGGCGAACCACTCGATGAACGAAGCGGCGTAAACGATTTCGCCCTTGGCTTCAGCCAGCGGCTTGCCCTGCTCGAGGGTCATCAGGCGCGCGAGGTCGTCCTGGTTCTCGATCATCAGTTCGAACCAGCGACGCAGCTTGCCTGCACGCTCCTTGGCGGTCAGTGCACGCCAGGCCGGCAGCGCTTTGTCAGCGGCTTCGATGGCGCGGCGGGTTTCGGCGGCGCCCATTTTCGGCACGGTGCCGAGGATTTCGCCGGTGGCCGGGTTGTTGACCTTGATCGTCTGACCGTTGTCCGCATCGACCCAAGCGCCATCAATGAAGGCTTGCTGGCGGAACAACTGGGTATCTTTAAGCTGCATGTCGGCTTTCCTTAACAGCACCGCGGCCTGCGCGGAGCAAAATTATGATTGTAGAAAGGCGCCTCGCAAGGCTGCCGTCAGGGAAATCATCTACCGGGTGAGGCGCAGCGATCGTGCGTTATTCACAGCATCTGCGCATCCACACCCCGTCAAAGAGCGTTTGAAATCTCAAACGGATCGTAGGAGCAAAGGGGGTAAAGGACAATAGGTCGTTCGAAAAAAAGAACAAAAACCCAGCGTTTGCTGGTTTTTTCAGATCAACGAGCAAAAAGCCCCGGCCGCAGCCAAACCATAGATCAGCCAGAAAAAAGCGCCAAGCGAGGGTTTTGCAGGACGTTACAGCTTTAAGGAATGCAGCGATTCTACGGACACGCGCACTGACAAAACCGCCAAAACCCGGCATGGACGCCCCGAGCCGACCTAGGTATGATGTCGCCCGCTGCACCAGTAGCTCAGCTGGATAGAGTACTGCCCTCCGAAGGCAGGGGTCGTGGGTTCGAATCCCGCCTGGTGCGCCATGAATTGAAACGAGAAAGCCCCGGACTGTGATGGTCCGGGGCTTTTTTGTGGGCGCGGTGTTTCATGCAACGACGCTCACTCCGTCGTCCAGTCAAACTCATCGTAATCGTCGTCTTCGTCTTCTTCCCCAACCTCCTCAAAAACCTCGTCTTCTTCCACGACCTCTTCTTCCGATTGGTTCAGCAGAAACTCCTTGCGCGCCTCGGTAATCGCGCGCCGCATCTCCTCGCCCTTCTGCGGGCAGTTGAGGAGTTGGGCGATGCGGTCGATTTTTGCTGCCACTTTGTTCTCCAGCGCTTCAGCCATGGCCCGATAGTGCGCGTTTTTGCCGGGCAATGCCAAATGGCTGGGCGAACAAGCGGTCAGTTCTGGCGGATGCGCTCAAGTCGCAGGTCGAGGTTCACCCCGGGGTAGCGTTTGTGTAGGTTGTTGTACAGCGCATCTGCGGCTTGCGACTGGCCGGAGTCGCGCAGGCGCATAACTTCGCGCAGTTGCGTGTCGAGGCCGTTGGCCGGGGCGGCGGCGCGTTTGCTGAGTTTGGCTTGGTCGCCGCTGATCGCGTCGCTTTGCATCGGCGCGGCCATTTCCATCATCGGCGCCGGCGCGGACATGGCCGCAGCGGGTGGAGCGGGCAGTGATTGCGCTTCCGGGGCTTGTTTACGCGCCAATGGCGCGGCCGGTTTGGCCGCCGGGGCGAAGTCGAATTGCGGTTGTGGTTCCGGCGTGTGTGGCACCAGCGACAGCATCAGTGCCACACCGACCAGGCTGGCAAATGCGACCTGCCAACGCGGCTTCTGACAGGCCCGCAGCCAGCGTTGCCACAGGCCTGGCTTGGACACGGGTGTTTCGCGGTGAGCAGCATTGAGGATGAACGCATCAAGGTGCGCCGGCGGTTCAACGTTGTGCTGTTCGCGCACATGTTTGATCACGGGATCTTCGGGTGTCTGGCGGGCGTCAGTCATGTCATTACCTCCTCGGCCAGCAGCCGACGCAGTTTTTGCTGGGCGTAGCGCAAGCGGCTCTTGACGGTTTCCAGCGGTGTTTCGGTGAGGCTGGCGATTTGTGCCAGGTCGAGGTCGCCGTGGGCACGCAGCAGGAACACTTCACGCTGGTCGGCAGGCAAGGTTTGCAGAGCGCTTTCCAGGCGCTGGTTGTCGCGGCTGAGGTTCAGCAATTGTTCGGGATCATTGGTCTCGTCGCCAATCGCATGCAGCTGTTCGTCGTAGCTGTCGTGCAGCGGCTGATGTGCGCCGTGTTTGCGCCAGTGATCGATCAGCCGATTGCGGGCAATCTGGAACAACCATGTACGAAACGTCGCCCGTCCTTGTGGCTGACTGGTACTGCGGATCAGGCTCAGCCAGGTGTCCTGAAACACTTCGTCGGCCAGTTCCGGCTTGCCGCTCAAGCCCAGCAGAAACCGATACAAACCCTGACGATGGCGGGCGTACAAGATCTCGAACGCCGCGCCATCGCCCTCGCGATAACGCGCCAGCAGCGTTTCATCGCTGCCGGCGGCCGGGCTGTCTGGTGAAGCAAACAGCTGACTGATGAAGCCTTTCAGACGACTCACTATTCAATCCGTCGCTCAGTGGGCAGCGTATTCGATGCGGTTGAGCTGAGCAGGCTCTGCGCCAGTTCGACCAGTTGCACGAACTCATTGCGCAGACCGAAACGGTCATCGCCACGAGCGCCCCGGGCCAGTGCTTCGGTGTCTTTCAGGCCGAAGTCGCCAGTGTAGCGAGCGTCCTTGAGCTGCTGGGAAAACGCCGCCACTGCCGCCGCGAAACGCAGGTCCTCACTGGCCGGTGCGACCTGATTGGCAATCGGCCGCTCGATCAGCAGACTTTTCCCACCTTCGGGCTGTTGATAACGCACACGCAGCATCGCCAATTCTCCATCCTTCGCAGCAACCACCTTCTCCGATTTACCGTAGCGCAGCGGTTCCAGCCAGCCCTGCTTACCTGCCGGGACAATTTCATACAGCGCGGTCACCGTGTGTCCTGCGCCGACTTCACCGGCATCGACTTTGTCATTGCTGAAATCCTCACGCTTCAAGGTGCGGTTTTCGTAGCCAAGCAGGCGATATTCACTGACCTGCGCCGGGTTGAACTCCACCTGCAATTTGACGTTTTTCGCCACCACCGCCAGGGTCGAACCGAGTTGATCCACCAGCACTTTGCGCGCCTCGCGCAGGTTGTCGATGTAGGCGTAGTTGCCGTCACCGGCGTCGGCCAGCTGCTCCATCAAGTGTTCATTGTAGTTATCCACACCGAAACCCAGGGTGGTCAGGGAAATCCCGGTTTTGCGTTTATCCACAGCCATTTGTTTGAGGCTGTCGAAGTCGCTCACGCCGACGTTGAAGTCACCGTCGGTGGCCAACAGGATGCGGTTGATGCCTTTGGGGATGAACGCCTGCTGGGCCATTTGATAGGCCAGTTCGATGCCCGACGCACCAGCGGTTGAACCGCTTGCGGTCAATTGCTCGATGGCTGTGCGAATTTTGGCTTTCTCGCGTCCGGACGTTGGCTCCAGCACCACACGGGATTCGCCGGCATACACCACCAGCGACACCCGATCCTGCTCGCGCAACTGATCGACCAGCAACTTCAGCGTGCTTTTGACCAGTGGCAGCCCTTCGCGGCGATCCATCGAGCCGGACACATCCACCAGAAACACCAGGTTCGCCGGGGCCAGTTCCGCTACAGCCCGGTCGGAGGCCTTGATGCCGATGCGCAGCAGGCGGGTGTGTGGATTCCACGGGGTGGCGGCCAGTTCGGTGGTTACGCCGAAGGGCGAACCATCGCTGGGCAGCGCGTAGTCATAGGGAAAGTAATTGACCATCTCTTCCAGTCGCACCGCGCCCTCCGGCGGCAAACGTCCCTGATTGAGCAAGCGCCGGACGTTGGCGTAGGCACCCGTATCAACATCAACGCTGAAGGTCGAGACCGGGGCCTCGGCCACGTTGTGGATCGGGTTGTCGGCCAGCGCCTGATACTGCTCGCGCTGCTCGTCGCGATAGCCTTGTGGATAACTTTCCTGGGCGGGCATCGCCGCGAAACTGGCAATCGGCGCCGGACGCGCACTGCGCTTGGCCAGCGCACTGTCGGTAACGAGCGCCTCATGCTGAAGCGACGCCTGTGGCTGGGCCGGCGCCGGAACGGCAGCCGATTCGGGATTGGAAGACACGCCGCAACCGGCGACGGTCAACAACACACCGACGGCAACGGGTCGCAGAAAAGGCAGGGAGCGGGACATGGGGGCTGACCTCGGGATGAAAGTGATCCATTCATCCACTGAGACGGGCAGCCCCTTCAGATCGGGTTAAGCGCCGCTGAAAATATTTTCAGCGGTGATAACGCCGCACCACGCTGCTGTTACGCAGTACGTGTCCTTTGATTTTGTCCATCAGCTCGGCGCGGGTCAGACCGGCGGGCAAGGCGTCCGGGGCCAGATCCAGGGCGTAAATCTGAATGATGTAGTGGTGGGCGCTGTCGCCGACCGGTGGGCACGGCCCGATGTAATGGGTGGTGCCTTTACTGTTGGTACCGCCCACGCCTTCAAGACTGGATTTGGCGCCGACGCCGGCCGGGATCTGCCGGGTGGTGGCCTTGATGCCGTAGTGAATCCAGTGATCGACGCCAGCACCTTTCTGGCCGTCCGGGTCGTGCATGACGATCGCGTAGCTTAGGGTGCCGGCAGGCCCGGCGTTCCAGGCCAGTGCCGGGGACTGGTTCTTGCCACCGCAACCGGCCGCATCGCTCGCGGCGGCCGAGGTGAACAGGCGATTGTCCGAGACACCGGGGATGTCGAGGGTAAAGCGCTCGGCCGCCTGCGCCGGAAACTGCACGCAAAGGGCGACGGCGACGGCCGCCAGCCAAGGGTTGAGAGAGGTCAATCGGGTCATTCCGGGAGCACCTTGTGCAGTTGGGCCTTCGTCGGCCTGCAAACTATAGCTGTACCGTTCGTACCTTGGCAGTGGCAATTGGCTGAACCTCGCACGGCGGCGCAAACTCGTAAGAGAAATGCCTGTCAGGAGCACGAACATGAGCCTGCACCGTGTCGCCCGTGTCGCCGATGTCCCCGAAGACCGTGGCCTGCAAGTCGAAATCGGCGAGCGCAAGATTGTCCTGCTCCACGCCAATGGCCAACTGCGTGCATTTCAGGGCGAATGTCCACACGCTGGCGCGCCATTGGCTGACGGCGCGTTGTGCAACGGACGCCTGGTCTGCCCGTGGCACAAAGCCGCGTTTCGCGCCGAAGACGGCGCGTTGTGCGAACCACCGGCCCTCGACAGTCTCAAGCGTTATCCGATGGAACTACGCGGCGAGGAAGTCTGGGTCGATGATCAACCGCTGCCGGATGCTCACACGCCTCCGGCCGATGATTCACGCACCTTTGTGATTGTCGGCGCAGGTGCAGCGGGCACGGCATGTGCGGCAGCTCTGCGGGAAAAAGGTTTCGGCGGCCGGATCGTCATGATCGACCGCGAAGCGGACGCCGGTTACGACCGCACGGTGCTGAGCAAATTCGTCCTCGCCGGCGAGATGTCGGCGCAGGAAACCCCGCCGCTGCGCGATGAAAGCTTTTATAAGGAGCAGCGCATCGAACGCCGACAAGGCGAAATTTCGGCCCTCGACACAACAACGAAAACCCTGCATTTGAAGGATGGCCAGACCCTTGGTTACGACGCCGCGGTGCTCGCCACCGGCGGCGAGCCTAATCCGCTGCAACTGCCCGGCGCCGACCTGCCGCAGGTGTTCGTCCTGCGCTCGAAAGCCCAGGCCGAACAGATCATGCGCACCGCCAAACCCGAACAGCGGGCGCTGATCATCGGCGACAGCTTTATCGCCCTCGAATGCGCCTCGGCCCTGCGTCAGTTCGGCCTCGACGTCACGGTCATCGCCCGCCACGCCATCCCGTTTACCGCGCAGTTCGGCGAAGCGGTGGGCAAGGCGATCCGCGCGCTCCACGAACAACACGGGGTGAAATTCATCACCGATCACGAAGCCCGGGAAATCACCGGTGATGGCAAAGTCGAGGCGGTGCTGCTGGACAACGGTTTGCGCGTTTCGGCGGATCTGGTGCTGGCGGGGGTTGGTGTGCATCCGGCCACAGAAGCGTTCGCTTCGCTGCCAAGGGAGAAAGACCAGTCACTGCGCGTCGATGCCGGTCTGCGGGTCTGCGAAGGTCTATGGGCGATTGGCGATATCGCCACGTTCACCCTGAGCGGCCAGCCGCAACGCATCGAACATTGGCGCCTGGCCCAGCAGCACGCACGCATCGCTGCCGCCAACATGTTGGGCGCCGATGAGCATTATCTGGATGTGCCGTTTTTCTGGACCTGGCACTTCGGCAGGAACTACGACTACCTGGGCCACGCCAGTCAGTGGGATGAAATCGAGTTCAAAGGCGAGCCCGAGCATCCGCCCTTTATTGGCCTGTTCGGCCACAACGGCGTGGTGGTTGCCGCTGTGGCTTGCGAGGAGGAGCGGGCCATGGCGATGCTGGCCGAACGGATAAAGCAGCCGCTCACCATGGAGGAGGCTTGGCGGCTGATTCGCAGCTGAACGCTCGACGATGTGGAAACTCAGGTGGGCCGATTTATCGGATCACGGTTTGCGTCATCCTCGGCGTGCAGAAAGATCACCCGTGGATGTTCCAGCGGCGCCAGCGGTGGCGGCAATTCCGTCGGTGCCAGTGGACGAAAGTTCAGCACCACATGGCTGATATCACCTTCCTGATCGTTGTGGATGGTCATCACCCCGGGTGTGCGCAGCTTCTCCAGGCGGTCATCGCACAGGCGGAAGCTCTTGCTCAGCCCTTCATCATCGACCACCGGTGCCGGCAAACGACGCTGGGCGAAGCTTCTGCTTTTGCGCTGCTGATAACGCGCCCAACCAATCAGGATCACAGCGTTGACCAGCGCCACCCACAGGTAGATCTGCAACGTACCCAGGGCCTCGAATGCCGAATTATCGATGCGTGGCCCACCGGCGTGGGTCTCGATCAACGGCCACAGTCCGCGAATCAGCAGAAACAGCAGGCCGACCCAGGCCAGCACGGTGAGGACCACGTCGACCACCACCAGGAAGGGCCGCTGGCGGGTCCGGATGATTTTCATTTGATGACCTCCTCTTCGTCGTCGCCAACCGGCTTGATGCCGCGGTCAGGGCTGACCCAGCGTGCACGCTTCTGATGCTGACCAAACAGCACTTTGGGGAAACTGACCAAGGTGGTTAGCAGGCTGACCAGCCAGAACGCGATCGGATACCAGACCACCCAGAACATGGTTCGGCCCAGACCCGGTTCATAGCGCCGGTCGATGATGATGCTGACCGCGAATTGCACCAGGCAGACGAACGCCAGCAACAGGCCGGTGAACGCCGGGGGCATCAGGTGATGCACGGCAATCGATTCCGGCATGACCACGAACTTGCCCACGCCCCAAAAGATCACCGATAGCAGGAAGGTGAAGGCCCACCCGGTCGACAGGCAGTATTCGAACAGCAGTGGCCACAGGTAACGATGGCGGTACTGCCAGATCCCGCGAATGTTCTTGAACAGCACCTCGGCACCGCCCTGGGCCCAGCGCAGGCGCTGCTTCCACAGACCGCGCAGGGTTTCCGGCATCAGGATCCAGCACAGCGCGCGCGGCTCGTAGAAGATGCTCCAGTGATCGAGTTGCAGCTTCCAGCTGATGTCGATGTCTTCGGTGATCATGTCCGGGCTCCAGTAGCCGACCCGGTTCAACGCGGTACGACGAAACGCGACGATCACCCCGGACACGGTGAAGATCCGCCCGAACACCCGTTGCGTACGCTTGATCAGACCGATGATCGACGAGAACTCGCCGACCTGTACCCGCCCGACCAAGGTCGAACGTGTACGAATCCGTGGGTTGCCGGTCACTGCGCCAAGCCGCGCGTTGTCGAGCATCGGCGCCACCAGATAGGCCGCAGTGTTCGGCGCCAGCAGCGCGTCACCGTCGATGCACACCAGATATTCGCTGCGCGCAGCAATCGCACCCATGCGCAGGGCCACAGCCTTGCCCTGGTTTTCTGCCAGATGCAGCACCCGCAGGCGTGGGTCTTCCTGGGCGAGCCGGTCGAGCACTTCGGCGGTGTTGTCCTTGGAGCCGTCGTTGATCGCGATGACTTCGATGTTCGGGTAGTGCTGGGCCAGCGCCGCGTGAATGGTGTCGGCAGCGTTTTCGCCTTCGTTGTAGCAAGGGATCAGGATCGAGATCAGCGGCTCGCCTTCCAGTGGCGGCGGCAAAGTGTCGTCCTTCCATGGCCAGTGGCGTTCCCAGTGCAGCCAGAAATACAGGCCGCCGGCAATCCACAGCCCGGACATGAACAACGGGTAGAAGAACACGAAGTCCATCAGGAATTGCCCGGTGACCAGGAAGATCAACCCCAGCGGCACGCCGAGGACGAGCGCCAGAACAAGCAGGGCTAACAGTCTATCCAGCATGTCATGGGTTCCATTTGTTGGAGAGCGCAGGCCTTACGGTTTTCAGGTCCGGCAGGTTGTCGAGGAAGTTGTCCGGGTAGTAACCGAAACTGGTCGCACCCTGACGCTTGAGCCGGCCCATCCAGTCGGCCAGTTGGGCGCCATCGATGTCGGCCTGATCCTTTTTCGTCCAGTCGCGGGCCTGCAGTTCGAAGACTGTGCGATCCAGCGCGCCGGGGCGCTGTTTGATCTTCGCCACCAGTTGTTCGAGCCACGGGCCGGATTGCGCCTGGGTCTGTTTTTCCATCAGCGGCATGGCCATCGGCGCCGTCCAGTCGTAGGTCACGAGGAAGTCGTCGAGGTTCTGCGCAAACCAGGCTTCGCTCTCAGGATTGAGCACCGGTTCGGCGAAGAGGTTGCGTGCGGTCAGCACCTGCGGGCCACGGATCGCACGCACCTTGGCAGTCAGTTCGTTGGTGAAATCGATCAGGTATTTACTCTTGAAGCGCGTCCAGCGCTGCATCGCCGCCGGATCATCGCGCAGGGCGGCGATCGAACCCGGCAAACCGTGCGCCGTATAGGCTTTCAAGGCCTCCGGACTGGCGTCTTCGAAGTCCGAGAGCACCGCGTCGTCGTGATAAAGGATGCCGTCGACCGAGGTCAGACGCGCCACGTCTTCGTAGATTTCACCGATGATCCGCCGTACTTGCGGATCGAATGGCGACAGGCGTTGATACTGGCCCGGATCGACCGAGGTGCTGCCGGTCTTCGGATCCCAGCGCGTAACACGCGGCAGCTTCGAATCGAGGCCGAAACTCAGGACCGGCATCCAGGCGAACACTTTCACGTGCGCCCGAGTGCGCAGTTGCCAGGCGACACGGTCAAAGATGTCGGCGCGCACCGGCAGGTGACGGTTGGGGAAGTACAGCGAGTGCACCAGTCCGTCGCCCTTCGGATCGGCGAAGGCCTGCAGGAACACGGTGTTGGCGCCCATGTCGGCCATGCGCTGGATCAGCTTGCCGAGGTTGATTTCCTGCTGCGCCGGGTCCGGGTCGTAGACGTTGTCCAGATCGACGTGGACCACACGCATGGTGAAATCCGACTGCGCCGCGACGATGCTGTTGGCGAAATGCTCGCCATCAGGATCGGAGGCGACCAGAAAGCGTGGGCTGCTCATCAGGTTGTCGAGGGCGTCCAGACCGTCATCCAGAGTCAGGGCCATTTCGTAGCCCTGCTCGCCGACCACGGTCAGCGAAGTGCCGTCGGCGGTACCGTACGGCCAGACCCAGATGCGCGGTTTTTTTCCAGTGACTTTGCGGATCTTTTCCGAAATGGTCGCGACGTCATTGCTGATTCGGGCGCGGAAATCCTCTTCGGACTCATAGCGTTTGGTGACTGGATCGTAGCGGCGGGTTGCCGCTGCCGGTTGCATGTTGCCTTGCGGGTTGGCGAGGATGCCTTTGTGGCTGGCGTCAGTGTGTGCGGCGATTTCTACCAGACCCGACTGCGAGATTTCCCGCACCTGATCCCAGGTCAGAAAATCCGAACGTGCGCGGGGTGCACCGGCAAAATCCACCGGTTGATTGAGCGGCGTATCGATCCAGGTGCCGACCGGCGCCAGCAAGGCGTGCCAGTTGTAGGCGCGCAGCACCGGCAGCACGCGGGTATAGAAGCTCGAATAACCGTCGTCGAAACTGAGCAGGATTGCTTTGGCCGGCAGTTCCGGACCGCCCTTGCGCGCGGCCATGATCTGGTCGACGGTGACCGGTTGGTAGCCGTTCTCGCGCAGCCACGCGAGCTGCTCGATCATGCGCTCGGTGCGCACCGCCACCACGGCCTGATCGGGGTCGCGATCTTCGACGTCGTGATAGGCGATGCCCAACACGTGGTTTTTCGGCCACGGTTTTTCACTGGCCGCCACCGGACGTTGCGACGGCGGCGCGAAGGCCGGGGCTTGCTGGGCGCAGGCGCTGACCAGCAACACTCCCAGCAGAAGGATGAAACGCGTCATCAAAGGCATCTTCAAACTCTTCTAAAAGCGGAAAGTGAGGTCGACGAGCAGACGCAGATCGGTCTCCCGATCACCGTCGTAGGGCCGGTTGATCACACTGAACAAGCCGCCCACCTCGAACACGTCGTTCCAGGCATAACGCTGGCCGTAGCCGAGCATCGCCATGCCGCCGGTGCCGTGATCACGCTGGCTGTACGTACCCGCCCCGGCCTGGAACTGCTGGCTCCAGGAGGTTTCGTAGCGGTGGTAGAGCACATGGTTGACGTTGACCGTCGGCATCACGCTGAAGTCCGACTTCGGGTTGAAGTACGGCACATCCTCGGAGTTGGAGTTGTGGCTGGTGCCGACCTCCAGACCGGCATCCACCTGCACGTTCGGTGCGCTGTAGACGCCCTCGCGTCCGGTGAGCAAGGCTTCGACACGGTTGTTGCCGTCGCTGAAGTGCGACGGGCTGACCGACAGTTTCCACTCGCGGCTTTCGTTGGCACGCCAGCGGATGAACGCGTTGCCGCCGTTGGCCTTGATGTCGCTGTTGAGCGCACGCAACGGCGTCTCGGCCGACAGGTAGGCGAAACTGCCGCCGTACTGCCAGTGGTCGTTGATGTCGCGGGCAATCGCGATACGCGCGCCCTGCTTGGCGCCGTAACCGTAATCGTGGTTGGAGACCTCGGCTTCCAGGCTCATGTCGCGGGTACGGCGTTCCAGGCCAACACGCTGGAAGCGGTCGGTACCGGTGCCTTCGGCGAAGTCGCCGGTGGCATAACCGGCACCGACGAACACCCGCCAGTCCTCATCGATCGGCGGGCTGTACAAGGTGCTCTGGATGCCGAAATCGCGGCTGCCACTGACCGCGCCCGCACCACCGCTGCCGCCACCTCCATTGGCCTTGCCGCCGTAGGCTTCGACGCGCAGTTCGGACATGTCGTGCACTTCACGCTCGCGAGCCGCACGTTGCACCTGACGGTTGTCGGGGAAACGCTCGACCACGTCATCGGTCAGCGCATCCATCTGCCGCCATTCCTGCAGGGTCATCGCGGTGCGCGCCTGAGCCAGTTCCAGGCCCATGTCGCGCGGGGCCATGCTCTCGGTTTCCTTGAGCTGGTTTTCGGCGCGGCGTGGCCACTGCCGGGCCAGGTACAGATCGGCCTGGGCCAGACGCAAACCGAGGTTGCCCGGTGCCTGATCGACCAGGGCCTGCAGGCGCTCCTCGCCATGCGGCAAGTCGGAGCCGTAGGTGCCGGCCTGCGCCGCGAGCTGCTGGGCGTCCATCCATTCGTCGTTGGGGTTGCCGATGGGCAGGCCCTTGAGTTCGACTCGCGGTTTCTGGGTCTTGGCCAGATCCTCGGCGACTTTGCGCGCTTCATCGGCGCGGTCGCTTTCCAGCAGCGAGTAGTACAACGCGGTGGTGTCTTCGAGGCGATCACCGACATCGGCGTCGGGGGCCGACAGCACCTGGCGATACAGGTCAGTGGAGACTTCCGGCTGGCGCTGATCCAGATACGACGCCGCTACCCAGCGCAGGGCGTAGGTCGGAATCTTCACGCCTTCGGCTTGCAGCTTTTGATATTCGCTGATGACGTCGGCGGTGCGGGCCCGGGCCTTGAGTGCGCCCATGCGGTCGATGCGCCAGCGAATCACGTCATCGTGGGCGCTGGCGTCGGGGGTCCAGGTGGCGAGCAATTTGTCGTAATCGGCCAACGCGCGGTCGGCGATCACATAGCGTTCTTTTTCGCTGCGGGTGGCGAGTTCGGCCAGACGCACGCGTTCGGCAGCCAGATCACCTTCGAGGCGGCGCAGGGTGACCGGGTCGATCAGCCCCGGACGTTGATTGGCCAGGCGCAGTGCCGGTTCCGGCAGCCGCGCCTTTTGCAGGGCGACCACGTATTCACGGGCGACTTCCGGCTTGCTGCCGGCACGCATGAACGCCTGATCGTATTCAAACAGTGCGTCGTACTGCTTGCCGGCGCGGGTCAGGGCATAGCCCAGTGCAAGGCGGCGCGAGGGATCGTCGGGTTTGGCGGCGACCAGGGCCTTGGCGCGGGTCACGGCTTCGTCAGGTTTGCCCGCGTCGGCCTGAGTCAGCGCCAGCCCCAGTTGCAGGTCAGCGTTGTCCGGCTCCAGCACCAGGGCCTTGTTGTAGACCTGGGTCGCCTGCTCCCAACGCTTGAGGTTGCGATAGGCGCGCGCGGTGGCGGTCAGTGCCTGCACCGGCAGCACCCGGTCACGGCCCTGGGTCTCATAGACCTGCACCACCTCGGCGTCGAGACCTGCCCAACTGGCGATTTGCAGGTGATCGCTGATCTGCCCGGTGGTCGATTGCCCCGGTGGCACCTGGCGCAGCACGTTCAGCGCAGGTGTGGTCTGACCGGCACGGGCATCACGCACCATCTGATCATAGGGCGTATCGGCAAACGCCAGTGCCGGCCAGAGCAACTGGCTGCACAGCGCTACACGAAACAACGGGCGTAAACCACGATGTAAAACTGGAACATCAATACGCGGCATTCGTCAGCATCCTTACATGGCCAGCCGGGTCGCAATGCCCCCCTTGCCCATTCGTAACGGAGACCGAGTCAAAAGAGACCCAGCCAAGCTTAGTCAGGCAGTCTTGCATGCAAGCGTAGTCGAATATCCAGAACGCAATAATTGTTCAGAATCGCGGCGCCGGCTGAGACGAAAACCCGAACACCAGACAGCAAAACGCCCGGCGTCCGTGGATCAGAGGCCGGGCGTTGCTATTAAGAGCGCAGGATTACTGCACTTGCGTGACGCCAGCGAACTTGCTCATCAGGAAGCCGACGAACTGCTCGACGGTCATCTTCTGGCCGTTGAACTCCACCTGATTGGCGGCGTAATGCAGCTTGGTCACGACATTGGTGCCATCGACCGTCGCCAACTGCGAACCGACTGCCATGCCGGAGAACATGTCGGCACCGGCGCTTGCCTGATCAACGATGGCTTTGGCGTCAGTCTGACCGTCGAGCTGCGCCTGCACGCTGAGCAGATCGATCAGCATCGGCTTGGACACTTGAATGTTCAGGTCCAGCAGCGCGACCAACTGTTTACCCAGTTGATCCGGCGGCAGATCCATCGACTGTGGCTTGGTCAGATCAATCACCAGGCTGGCGCGGCTTTCACCGTTGGCGGTTTTCAGCGACAGGTTTTCCAGCGCGATCTGTGGACTGGCGGCCAGCAGTTTCTGCAGGTCAGCCTTGACCTGTGCCGACTCGGCTTCGGTCAGGTTCAGCTCCGGTGCCGGCAGGCCGGCTTCGGCAGCGGCCGCCGCTTCCTTCTCGTACGGCTGCAATTTGGTCTGGTAGATCTGCATCAGCGACATGGTCGACGGGATGTCGAGGTTCTTCAGGCTCATGGCCATGTTGGCCGAACCGATTTTCTTGTCGTTGAGGGTGACTTCACCCACCTTGTAGTCAGCGCGGCCCGAGGCATTGCTGCCGCTCTCTTCGGTGAGGTTCTTCATTTCGAAGTTCTTCACGCCGAGCACCGACTGCTTGGGACCGAAGGTGGTTTTGCTGCTGGTCAGCTCCAGGGTGTTTTCCCCGGTGTAGTAGCCGTAGCTGCTCTTGGTAAGGTTGCTGGCCAGGGTCAGACCGTTGAGTTCGACCTGCACCGGTGCTTGATCCTGCGACACGGTGACCAGTTTCAGGCTGTCCATGTAGCCGTCAGCCTTGACCTTCTGCGCCTGGGCACTGGCGGAGATGTTCATGGTCAGGCCGGAGAATTTCAGGCTCGACTGCTCGTCCAGCGCGGTTTCCAGCGGCAGCAATTCAAGGCTGCTGGTGGTGGATTCGTCGTAGCCGATGTTGGTCACGCCCTTGAGCGGCGCGGCGCCCTTGGCGGCGGCGAACCATTTTTCGGTGGCCGGGCTCTTTTCCAGCTCGTAATTGCTGGTGGCCATGACCGGCAGCCACTTCAGCGACACCAGGCGCGAGAACGGCAGCGGGCCGTGCTCGATGTGGTCGACGAACAGCAATTCGACCGGCTGGTCGCCGAACATCTCGCCCTCGCCCTTGAGACGGTAGTGCGCGGTGCTGGTGAAGGTGTGACGCTCCAGCGACACCAGCTCCAGCGACGCGGTGCCATTGGAGCCGGCCATCGCGGTCTGCAGCTCTTTGTTGGCGTTGCTGACGGCGTTGTTCAGTACGCCTTCAATCTTGGTCCCGGTATACCAAGCCCCGCCGGCGCTGATCGCACCGATGGCAACAACAATCCCGAGAAGCACGCCTGCTGATTTATTCATGAATGACCTGATCAATGTCCGTGGCTGAAAGTGTGGTCGTCTTCCCTGAACCCGTGACCGGGTCGCGGCTCGACTCCGCTGAAATTAGCGGTGGAGATTAGCACTGGCAGCGCGAGGCGGCCCAATGTTTAAAGGTTAAAGAGTGTCTATGGGGAGTGTGGACAGCTGACAGGCGGGGAGAGTTTCGGCGTTTTTCAGGTCGTCTTCGCGAGCAGGCTCGCTCCCACAGGTGCAGTGTTACCCTTGTGGGAGCGAGCCTGCTCGCGAAGAGGCTAGTGAAATGAATGCAGATCAGGAATACTGAACCTCGATCTCATCGAGTTGATGATCGAAGCTCTTCAACCGCGCCGTCCAGGTATACACCAGCACTTCAAAGTCGCGATCGATCACCGCCCCGCCCGGCCCGTCAGCGCGCGGGTCACAGAAATCCAGCTGATAGCGCTCGCGGGCCATGGCCGTGGCGACATCCGACAGTTCGCGGGCATTGTTGAGCCAGTGCCAGCCTTCATCGGCAATCTGCTTGTCGAGCTCCAGACACTGCTTTTTCAGGGCTTCGAGGCTTTTTTCCAGCGGCGTGCCGGTGAGTTCGCCCATGACTTCGGCGAAGGTGCGTCCCGGTTGCCAGTAGCTGCCCCAGAAGTAGCGGTCGAATACGGTTTCGACCCGACGCAGGGCGACTTTGGTGTCCCAGATCAGCACCAGGGTCTTGCCTTGTTCAAGTTGTCTTTTCTTGACTCGCTGCACCTGGATCGACGCCCAGGCCACCACGACAATTGCCATCACCGCGATCAACGCCGTGGCACTGTCGAGGAAGACCATGGCCTTGTCGATCTGATGGGCCAGCATGATGCCGTAGAAATAGGTGGCCGATAGCAGCACCAGCGCTACCAGGGCGCACCAGAAGCCGAGAGCGTAAGGGTTTTTCATTATTGGTTTCCCCTAGACCAGCGCTAGCAATGTGCGCTGAAAGGGTGCGTTGCACGTGGCACCCCTTCAACACTTCAAAGCATAGCAACGGCTTCAGGGTTTGCTGGCGCTTGAGGCTTGCGTTCGTCCGCTTTCCCAACCGCCACCGAGGGCGAGGAATAAATCGATCTGGCTCATGGCGACCTGGGTGTTGGCGGCGGCCAGTTGCGCGGTGACGTCGGTGTAGGTGCGGGTCGCCTGCAGGTCGGCGAGGAACGACTCGCGCCCGGCCTGGAAGAAGCGGTGGGTCTGGTCCGCCGCCAGTTTTGCCGATTGCTCGGCATCGGCCAGGGCGTCGCGGCGTTGCAGCAGCGCGCTGTACTGGGCCAGACCGGTCTGGGTTTCGCGGATGGCGTTGAGCACCACGCCGTCGAAATGCGCCAGTGCGCCCTGAGCATTGGCTTCGGCCTCACGGATCCGCGCGCGAGCGCCATTGGTCGGCACCTTCCAGCTCAATGACGGGCCGAAACCCCAGCGGTTGGTCGACGGATCACCCAAGTCGTCAATAAGACCGACGGTGCCGATGGTCGCGCCGATGCTGATGTCCGGATACAGCTCGCCCGTGGCGACGCCGATGCCCGCTGTCAAGGCCGCCAAGCGACGTTCCGCCTGACGGATATCGGGACGACGCTTGAGCAGCGCCGCACCGTCGCCCACCGGCACCAGTTGGGCAATTTTCGGCAGTTCGGCACAAGTGGCGGTACCGGCCGGCAATTGCTCGACCGGTTTGGCCAGCAGCATCGACAGGCGGAACAACCCGGCCTGACGCGCTGCCTCATAGCGCGGCAGGTCGGCGCGCAACGACTTGAATTGGGTTTGCGAACGGGTGACTTGGGTTTCATCACCACGCCCGGCATCGCGCAGACGCTGGATCAGCGTGGTGCTCTGCGATTGCAGGTCGAGAGAATGCTGGGCAATTTCCCGCTCTTCGTTGGCCGCGCAGACTTGGGTGTAGGCGCGAACCACGTCGGCCACCAAAGTGATGCGTGCGGTGTCAGCCGCTGCTTGAGTCGCATCGGCGTTAGCCTTAGCGCCTTCGATACCGCGTTGCAGGGTGCCCCACAGATCGAACTGATAAGACGCGCTGATGCCAATATCGCCGACGTTGTCGACCGGGACTTTTTCCGGCAGCAAGAACGCCTGCCCGGATTCCTGCAAACGCTGCGCGCCCATCTTCACGCCTGCGCTCCAGCCACCCGCCGCTTCGGCCTCATCGACTTGCGCGCGAGCCCGTTGAAGGTTCGCCGCCGCTACGCGCAAATCAGTGTTGGACGCCATGGCCTGCTGCACCAGTTGATCCAGACGTGGATCCTTATAAAGCCGCCACCAATCCGCCGGTACCGGCGCTGACACCACCGGTTTGCCCTCCACCGCCAGTTCGCCCTGAAAGTCCTTGCGCTGCACCGCGGCGTCAGCGGGCAGATGATAGTCCGGCCCGACCATCTGACAGGCCGAGAGCATCACGCCCAACCCGGCGATCATCAGGGCCTTGTTCATTGCGCGGGCTCCTGCGTTCTGTCGTCGATGATCGACACGGTCGCGGTACGCCCGGCGATCATGCGGAAGTCTTCCGGCACCTCGTCAAAGGCGATGCGCACCGGAATCCGCTGCGCCAGGCGCACCCAGCTGAACGCCGGGTTGACGTTGGGCAGCAGGTTGTTGCCGCTGGTGCGGTCGCGGTCTTCGATACCGGCGACGATACTTTCGACATGCCCGCGCAACCTGGCCTTGTCGCCGATCACGCGGATATCCACCGACTGCCCGACATGAATGCCGTCGAGTTTGGTTTCTTCGAAATAGCCGTCGATGTGGAACGAGTTGCTGTCGACCACCGACAACACCGGACGCCCGGCGGTGACGAATTCCTGCACCCGCGGCGCACGGTCGTTGACGTAGCCGTCCACCGGGCTGCGGATCACCGAACGGTCGAGGTTGAGCTGCGCGCTGTCCACCATCACCAGCGCTTCGGCCAGCGCCGATTGCGCCCGGGCGACTTTCGACTGGCTTTCTTCCAGCTGTTCGGCCGGCACCAGGTTGCCCAAGCCACGGTTACGCTTGGCTTCGCGCTGGGCTTGAGCCAGGGTTTCCTCGCGATCGGCAACCGCCGCTTTAGCCTGACGCAGGGCCAGTTTGAAGCGGTCCTGATCGATGCTGAACAGCACCTGGCCGCGTTTGATCAACTGGTTGTCCTTGACCTCGACCTGCTGGATCAGCCCGGACACGTCCGGAGCGATCTGGATGATGTCGGCGCGGATGTGGCCGTCGCGGGTCCACGGCGCAAACATGTAATACATCACCATGCGCCAGACGAGGACGACGGCAAAAGTCACGATCAGCAGGGTCAGGACCACGCGACCGATAGTCAGAAACGGTTTTTTCATGTCATCAGGTATCGACTGAGTGAGTCCACGCCGTACAGCAGCACGGCGTAGAGGGCCACGTTGAACAATGCCCGGTGCCAGACCAGACGGTAAAAGTGCAGGCGCGTGAGCACGCCATGCACCAGCAAAAACAACACATAGGTGATGCCCATCAGCACCAGCAGGGTGGGCAGGAAAATCCCGCTGATATCCAGATCACCGATCATAGGGGCGCTCCATCGGGCAGCGGTTCTTCGGCATCGCTGGTGCTGACGAATTCCACGCCGGGCAGCAGCGCCAGGCGCAAACCGCTCAAGGCATGCAACAGGTTTAGCCGGGTTTCTTCGTCGCCGTGGCCTTTGAGCGCGCGGCGCGCGCGGTCCATCGTCATCAGCAACGGACTCGGCGCCGGCAAGCGTTCGCCGGCCTTCAGACACGCGCGGAAATACTCGCCGACCTCAGCCACCACTTGCTGCAGCAGGGCCTTCGGCGCGCCGCTGACCCTTGGCGTGTAAGCCAGCAGATCGAGCAGGTTCAGGCCGACGCGCACTTCACGCATGGCAATCCCGGTGTCCTGACCGGTCATGGCCAGACGCGGCAGGTGCTGCATCAGACGGTCAAGCAATTGCACGCCCAGTTGCCGGTGCTCGGCGAGGTTGGCCGGCTCGGTCATGCGCACGATGTCTTTCCAGCTGAAGCGGGTCAGACGTTTGGCGGCAAGCTCGACGCCGAACGGGCGGGCGATCAGGGTCCAGATAAACGCGAACAACAGGCCCAGAGGGCCGGCCAGGTTGGAGTTCACAAAGGCGAAGAAGTCCGCGTCGTACGCGCCCTGAATGCTGATGAACGACGAGGTGTTGACCAGCGTCAGGAGCATGCCGAGGAAGAAGCGTGGCTGCACCGTCAGGGTGCCGACACAGATGAACGGAACCGCAAACGCCAGTACCAGCATCGGGAAATCGTGCAGGTTCGGCAGAATCAGAAACAGATAGAGACTGGCGAACAGCACCGACATCCCGGTCCAGAAAAAGAACCGGTAGATCTGTGGCGCCGGGTCGTCCATCGAGGCGAAGAAACTGCACGCTACCGCCGCCAGAATCACCGCGCTGCCACCGTCCGGCCAGCCGAGCAGAATCCACAGCACCGAAGCGACGATGATCGCCAGAACGGTCGAGGCCACCGAATACAGCATCATCCCGCGGTCGAGAAACGGCGTCAGCCGCCCGAGGCGCCAGTGCCGGTAAACCGCGCGCCAGCTGTCTTGGCGCTCGCAGAGAATCGCGTCCTGCAAACTGCGGCAGTCCTGCCACAGATCGATGAATTCGCCGAGGCGATAAATCGCGTTGGAGAACAGCAATTGCTTGCGATCTTCCAGCGCCTCGCAGCTTGGCTGCAGGGTCTGCAGCTGATCCTTGAGTGCCTGCCAACGCGCCAGATCGGCGTCGTTATGGCCGAGCCACTCCTGGGTCGCGGTCAGCAGCGGGGCAAACTTTTCCACCAGTTCCGGTGTGCGCCGTTCAAGCGCGTAGAGCGAATCTTCCAGAGCGTCGATCACCGGCAGCAGGTGGATCATCCGCCCGCGCAGTTCCTTGGTGTTGCGCACGGTTTGCGGCCGGGCGCCTTCGTGGGGCAACTGGCCGATCATCAATTCGAGGCTGTTGAAATTGGCGACCATGGCCATGCGCAGCGTGGCGATCTGTTCAGGCTGCACGTCGCGGCTGAGAAACTTCAGGCTGTAGGTGGTGGCGTCAGCGAACCACTTGCCCACCGCGTCGTTGAACACCGGCGCCAGACGCCGTGGCCAGAACATCGCGCCGACCACCGCCGCCACAGCGATGCCGAGAAAAATCTCTTCGGTGCGCGCCTCCGCCACGTCCCACACCGCCAGCGGGTTATCCACGGTCGGCAAAGCGATCAGCGGCAAGGTATAACCGGCCAGCATCAGTGCGTAGTTATTGGCGGTACGCAGGTGCAGCGACAGGAACAGCAAAATCCCCGTCCACAAGGCAATCACCACCACCAACACGTACGGACTCTGCACGAACATCGGCACGAACAGCACTGCCGCCGCCGCTCCGAGAAAAGTGCCGATGGCGCGGTACAGCGCCTTGGAGCTGGTCGGCCCGAGAAACGGGCTGGAGACAATGTACACCGTGGCCATCGCCCAATACGGACGCGGCATTTGCATGAGCAAGGCGATGTACAGCGCAATCATCGACGCTGCAAAGGTACGAACCCCGTAGAACCAGTCGCGGGCAGGCGGGATGCCAGAGAAAAAACCGTTCAAGAATTGATCACCACAGGCGGATTGGCCGCCTCAAAAGCTCGCAGTACCCGAAGCGTGGCCTCCAGATCACTCTGGTCGATGCCTTCGAGCACTTCATGACGCAGACGCACCAGTTCGATCTCCACCGCTTGCACCAGTTCACGGCCGGTGTCGGTCAGGCTCAGGCACTTGGCCCGACGATCCTGCGCATCTTCGGTGCGGCAGACGTAGCCGGCGTGGCACAACTGATCGAGCAGACGCACCAGCGACGGACTCTCCATCCCGGCCGCCTGCGCCACCTGCACCTGACGCACGCCCTCGCCCAACCGCCCGATCATCAACAACGGCACGGCGCAGGCTTCGGAGATTCCATAGTTGACCAGCGTGGTCTGGCAGATCTTCCGCCAATGCCTGGCGGCCACCACCATGGCACTACTGATGTTCATCTGGAGAGCGTCGAGGGAATTCGCCACGGGAAAATGCACACTGTTAGTTTGCTAACTATCAATATCGCATTGGCGGGGAATTTCAGTCAAGTTTTGAAACAAATCTTCTCGGCAGAGAATTTCTATAGTTCATCCAGCTCGATGGCTACCCCTACTTCGTTCCTGCGCGAATATGTGATTGACACCAAATCGAAATCATCCAGCTTATTCAGGATCGCTTCATAAATTTCTGGCGAAATCAGCACAGCCACTGTTGTGTCGTGCTTCCGAAACTCGACAGGCCCGTTGGAGATGCTTTCGATCACTGCCTCAATACAGTCCCCAAGCGCGTCAACATCAATTGTTCTGACTGGCAAAAATGATTGCATCGACGGCTCCGGATTGTTGAATTGGCAAGCTACTCCAACATCGATAGGGATCCTGCGGACATTCTGTAATAAGGTTTTACTTCAGTCCTACAAAACCCGCCCCTTGCGCAACAACACATTCAACTGATCCACCACCTCCGCCCAATCCGCATCATCAAGAATCTCATCCCGCAAAAAATCCGCCTGGCTCTTGCTCCAGAAAAACGCGTCTGCGAGGTGCAACTCGGGTTTGAGTGGTGAATGGGTGGCGATGAATTGGTCGATGCCGGTCGGGTCGCTGTCCAGTCCCAGTTGCTCGAACAGGGATGGCAGGCTGTGGGTTGGCTGCTCCATGGAAGACTCCTTCAAAAATGCGGTGGGTGGGAGATCATTCGCGAGCAGGCTCGCTCCCACAGGGGTACGCAATCAACCTGTGGGAGCGGGCTTGCTCGCGAAGGCGTCCGCGAAAGCGCTACAGAACCTAATGACTCAACTCCCGCACCTCGGCATGCGGCACCATTTTCAGAAACTCGGGCATGCTCATGTGCAGCAGGTAGTTGTGGTTGCCGGCTTCCAGGTAGATATCTTTCTGCCGGGTCAGCAGCGGGTCGATGACCATGTCCAGGCCGTAGGAATCACCGAGCGGCGGCACCGCACCGCGTTCGCAGTCATCGAAGATATGCGCCAGGTTGCTCTCCCGGGTGATCTGCCATTCGCCGCGAATGCGCACTTTACTCAAGTCCAGATGCCGACTGGCCGGCAGCACGGCCATCAGGTAATGCCCGTGGTGGTCGTCGAGAATGACTGACTTGGCCACGCGTTCGGCGGGCACCCCGGAAACCCGCGCGGTTTCCAGGCTGCTGGCCGAGTGGCGGTGGGCCACGATGTCATATTCGCAGTGCGCCCGGTTCAGGCTGCTCTGCACTTTTTTTGCCATACGCATGCTGCACCTCGGTGTCCCGCTGAACGTTGTGCCTGTTCTGCTGAGTCTAGTTCGGCCAGTTGCTGATGAAGAGAAATCCGCTCATTGGACACATACGCTTATTGATCAAAATTCATCCGGCGCCAGGCTCAACTAGACTTAAGGAAACACCCATGACTCTCCCGGAGGGTCACGTGAACAGCCGATGTTGCACGTTTTTCCTGATACTGCTGGCCAGCGGCTCAGCCCTCGCGGCTGATGTCCTGCCGACGGCGGTCAATCCGGTCGGCCTGTGGCTGATCACCCTTGGCATTGCCTTTCTGATCGCCGAAGCCGCGCTGCCCAACTACGGGGTGATCGGCCTCGGCGGGATCATCATGTTCGTCATCGGCGCGCTGATTCTGGGCAACGCCGAGTTGCCAGTGCCGATGATCATCGGCCTCGGCCTGGTCAGCGCCCTGCTGCTGATCGCATTGATCGTCCGCGCCTTGAAAACCCGCCCGCGCCACGCCGTCAGCGGCGATGCCGGGCTGGTCGGCAGCGTGACGGCGGTGACCACCGTACAAGCGCAAAACGCCCACAACGGCTGGGTGCAATTGCAGGGTGAACACTGGCAAGTGCAGAGCACGACACCGCTGCACGCCGGGCAATCGGTGCGCGTGGTCGGGCGAAATGGCTTATTGCTGAAAGTCGCCGCGACTGACGCGGTGCGACACGGAGAGTGATCATGGGTCTGCAAATCGGTTTCGTTGCACTGCTGCTGTTGGTCATTGCCCTCGCCGGGTCGACCTTCCGCATCCTGCGTGAGTACGAGCGCGGCGTGGTGTTCCAGCTCGGACGCTTCTGGCAGGTCAAGGGCCCGGGGCTGATCCTGCTGATTCCGGTGGTACAGCAAATGGTCCGGGTCGACCTGCGCACCGTGGTCCTCGACGTGCCGCCACAGGATGTGATCACCCGCGACAACGTCTCGGTGAAGGTCAACGCGGTGCTGTACTTCCGCGTGCTCGACCCGCAGAAGGCGATCATTCAGGTCGAAGACTTTCTCTCGGCCACCAGCCAACTGGCGCAGACCACCCTGCGCGCGGTGCTCGGCAAACATGAGCTGGATGAACTGCTGGCCGAACGCGAGCAGTTGAACATCGATATCCAGCAGGTGCTCGACGCCCAGACCGACGCCTGGGGCATCAAGGTCGCCAACGTCGAGATCAAGCACGTCGATCTCAATGAATCGATGGTGCGTGCGATTGCCAAACAGGCCGAAGCCGAACGCGAACGCCGGGCCAAGGTGATCCACGCCGAAGGCGAACTGCAGGCCTCGGAAAAACTCATGCAAGCCGCCGAAATGCTCGGCCGCCAGCCCGGTGCCATGCAATTGCGTTATATGCAGACCCTGAGTTCGATTGCCGGTGACAAGAGCTCGACGATCGTCTTTCCGTTGCCGATCGAATTGCTCAAGGGGATGGCGGATTTGTCGGGCAAATCCTGAGCCTGCGATCACCCGCCCGGTTTATCGGCGCTCGGCTCCCTCACGTACAAACGTGCAAATGCGCCGCCTGCATGGACATCGCTCTGCCGCTGCCAGCCTTCAGGCAACGCGGCAAACTCATCGGGTTCATCCAGCGTGCCGATCAACCACATCCGCGTGCTGCCCTTGGACACGTCGCCAAGCTGATCGAGGAAAACCTCCTCGCCGACCAAAGTGCCAAATCCGTAGGCATTGGGACGCGTGGAACGCCCATCCGCCGCTGGTGGCGTATACAGACGGATCTGCGCGTCAGTGCGGTTGTAGTAGATGTAGCTGAGGTACCACATCATGTCGCTGGTGACGATCCGGTCACCCTCGGTGAAGTGTCGATTGACGTAGTCGACCAGCACGCTGAACTGATCATTGCTGTCGACCGTGGCGTTGTTCTTCACACCCACCAGTTCGACCCCGACGAACAGCACCAGAATCGCCAGCGCCAGAACGCGAGAGCCTGCGTACAGCCGATCGACCGCCAGCGCCACCAGCATCGGCAACCCCAACGCATAGGCCGTCAAATACCGCTCGATGAACACCGGCGAGATGAACGACACGCCAAACACCAGCAGAATCGGCATCACGCTGTAGCACAGCAACAACAAGCTGCCGCGAAATACGCTGCGATCACGATGCAGGGCAACGGCAATCACGGCTACCAGCGCCAATGGCAAAAGCAAAAACAGCCACCCCGGCAAGGTCATGCCGTCGTCCTGGATCAGCAACGACCAGACCATCGACGGCAATGAGCTGAGGGTCACCGGATCTTCCCAGCCTATGTCATTGCTGGCCTTGAGTTCCGGGATGTGCTGCAGCAGATCAAGCAGGTTGGACACCCACGGCATGTACAGCAACGCGATGCTCAAGTTGGCCAGCCACCAGGCCGGACGCTGAATATGCCGCAGCCGATACCCCGGCTGCACGCGCACCGCTGTCAGATACAGCCAGTGGCTGATCACGCACAGAACGGTGAAGTAGTGGGTGTAGAACGCTGCTGTCATCAGCAACGCATAGGCCACCAGATAACGATGCCGCCGCGGCTGGCGCACCCAGTAGACCAACGCAATCGTCGCCCCGATCAGCCACATGCCGAGCAGCGAATACATGCGCACTTCCTGGCTGTAGCGCACGGCCGTGGGCAACAACGCCAGCAATAGCCCGGCCAGCAACGCAGCGCGACGGGTGGCGAGCAGATCCACCAGCCACACACCGAGGCCGACGGTAATGATGCCCGGCAGCGCACTCATCAAGCGAATGGACAGGATGCCGTCACCGAACAGCCCGATCCAGCCGTGCAGCAGCAGGAAATACAGCGGTGGGTGCACGTCGTGGGCCGCTAGCCCCCAGATCTCGGCCAGTGGAAACTGGCTCAGCAGGACGCTGGAGCCTTCGTCGAACCAGATCGCCGCCGCCGTCAGGTCGAAAAAACGCACCGCCGCCGCGAGCAGCATGATCGGTAACAACCAGTGCTCTCTGGCCCAGCGAAGCAGACGCAAGGCCACCAGCCATGCACCCGGGACCGCGCGCGGATCCTGCGTGTCGCCAACCGGCGTTTCTCTGTGTGCCGCCATTGCATCCTCTTGCTGTGCCGGAATATCGCGAACGGATGGAGCCGAACCTGCCCGTCACTTTAGGTCAGCCACAGGAGAGCCGTCGATGGCGGTGTGCGCTTTCACGACATCCGGCACCCCGGCCAATCCCAAACAGCCCTCGGCATTTCCAGTTCAGGCCATCAGCGCCGCGCCACCTCCCCCGCCGGATACACCGACTCCCAGCCCCCGCCCAACGCCCGGTACAACCCGACCATCGCCAGCGAAACGCCGGTCGAGCTTTCCACCCACTGCTCTTGAGTCGCCAGCAACGCGCCTTGAACGGTGAGGACGTTGACGAAATCGACCACGCCTTCGACGTACTGCTGCTGTGCGGTGCGCAGGGCGATCTGGTTCTGGCGTACGGCTTCGGCGAGGCTGTCGCGGCGGCGTTGGCTGGCGTTGTAGGCCGTCAACTGGTCGTCGATTTCATGCCAGGCGCGTAGCACGGTTTGCTGATAGGCGATGGCCGCTTCCTGTTGCTGCGCCTCACGTAGTTGCAGCACGCCGCGCAGGCGTCCGCCGTCGAACAGCGGCAGGCTGAATTGCGGGCCGATACCGAACGCACGCGAGCCCCAGGAACCGAAATCGCTCAGTTGCATCGCTTGCGATCCGAGGTTGCCGGACAGGGTGATGCGCGGATAAAAATCGCCCTTGGCCACGCCGATGTTGGCGGTGGCGGCATGCAGGCGCGCCTCGGCCTGCCGGATGTCCGGCCGGCGTTCGGCCAGTTGCGAGGGGAGGCCGATGGCGACTTGCAGCGGCGACTGCGGCACCGCGCCGTCTGTGGATAACTCCTTGGCCAGGGCCTGCGGCGGTTCGCCCATCAGCAGGCTGATCGCGTTGATCAATTGCGACTGACGCTGCTCAAGGGCCGGCAGGCGCGATTCGATGGCCGCGACCTGCGCGGCCGCTTCGGCGACGTCCAGATCGGTCGCCACACCGTCGTTGAGGCGCAGTTGCGACAGTTTGAGGCTGTGCCGGGCGACGTCGAGGTTCTGCTCGGTGACCGCGCGGGTGTTCTGCACGCCGCGCAACTGGATGTAGTTCTGTGCGGTGTCGGCGAGGACCGCGAGCAGCACGCCGCGACGGTCGTTTTCGGCGACTTCGAGGTTGGCATCGGCGGCTTCGGTTTCGCGGCGTACACGGCCCCAGAAATCCAGTTCCCAAGAGGCGGAGAAACCGGCATCCCAAAGGTTGAAAGCGGAATCGCCGTTGTGTCCGGACGGGTCATTCAGGCCTTCGCCACTGTTGCGTTTACGCGCGTAGCTGCCGGTAGCGGCGGTGTTCGGGTAGCGATCCGCGGTGATCACCTGGCGCGCGGCACGGCTTTGTTGCAAGCGGCTGCTGGCCAGTTGCAGATCGAGGTTGCTGTTCATCGCCCGCTGGGTCAGGGCTGAGAGTTGCGGGTCGTGAAAAACCTCCCACCAGCGTTCGTTCAACGGTTCGCTGACGGCTTGGCTGGGGGCGGATTTGGCGGGTTTGGCCCAGTCGGCGATCTGTGTGGCTTCGGGCTTGTGGAAGTCGGGGCCGACGGTGCAGGCGCTGAGGCCAAGAGCGAGCAAGGCACCGAGTGCGAGTTGCTGCCACTGGCCTCTTCGCGAGCAAGCCCGCTCCCACATTGGGTAATGCGTTCCCCCGGTGGGAGCGGGCTTGCTCGCGAAGGCGTCAGTTCTATCAACGCTGTTCATCGCTGAGTCACCTCGCGCTCCGCCGGCGCCGAACGGCGAGTGTCGATACTCGCCTCCACCGACATGCCCACACGCAAACGCTCGGCCAACGGCTGACCCGGTTCAAGCACGATCTTCACCGGAATCCGCTGCACGACCTTGGTGAAGTTACCCGTGGCGTTGTCCGGTTTCACCGCGGCGAATGTCACGCCAGTCGCCGGGGCAATGCTTTCGACGCGACCGCTCAAGGCCTCGCCGCCGAGGCTGTCGACGCGCATCTGCACGTGCTGGCCCGGCTGCACGTCCGTCAGTTGGGTTTCTTGAAAATTGGCGACCACATACGCCTGCTGCAACGGCACCACCGCCAGCAGCTTGCTGCCCGGCGTGACATAAGCGCCGACGCGCACAGCACGCTCGCCGATCATGCCGTCCTGCGGCGCGGTGATCCGGGTGTAGGACAACTCGAAACTGGCGATTTCCAGCGCCGCCTGCGCGTGCTTCAGATTGCCTTCGGCAGCATCGCGCTGCGCCGTGAGAATCTCTACCTGCTTACGCTCGGCCGCCAGTTTCGCGCTGGCGGTATCGAGCCGAGCGCTCGCCTGATCGATGCGCGTGCGGGCCTGTTGCGCGTTCTGTACCGTGCCGGCGCCGACGCCAGCGAGGTGGTTGTAGCGATTGAGTTCCTGCTGGGCGAAGGCCATTTCTGCCTTGGCCGAGACCACCGAGGCCTGCGCCTGAGCAATCACCGACGTCTGCCGCTCCAGCGTGGCCTTGGCGTTTTGCAGCTGAGCGCGGGCGACCAGGGTTTGCGCATCGGCCGCTTCAGCGGCGGCGCGCAAATCGCGATCATCGATCAGCGCCAGCAACTGCCCGGCCTTGACCTGCTGGTTGTCTTCCACCAGCACTTCCTTGATGAATCCGGCCACGCGCGGCACCACCAGGGTGAAGTCGGCGGAAACAAACGCATCGTTGGTGTTTTGCTGGGTGCGCTTGCCGAACAGTCCCGGCACCGCCAGGTACAGCAACACGCCGACCGCCAGTGCGGCCGCCACGGCCACCGCGAGTTTTTGCTTTGCTTGAGTCGTCATAAAAACCTTCGGTATCAGTGAAGCAATCAGGTCGGCGCACGGGGCGGAAAGATCCGCGTCGGCAGCCAGAAAATCAGCAGGATCAGCGCCACCGCGACGCCGGCCATGCACACATAGAGATCAGAGGAAGTCAGCACCACGGCCTGTTCATGCAGGCGATGGGCGAGCCCCGGGTCGCTGCGATCGGCCAGCGGTGAGTTGCCGAGGTTGTCGATCAACATGGTCGAGTGGAAATGCAGGCGCGCAGTGGTCAGCGCCTCAATGACTCCGGTGGCGATCACCGCCGCCAGGCCTTTCACCGTGTTGAACCACGCGGAGGCGAACGGCCCGTCCTGCGGCTGGATGCTGCCGGTCGAGAGCATCAACAGCGGCAGCACCGACATTGGCTGACCGAAAATCTGCAGCCATTGCAGGACGTAGAAATTGTCGCGGATCCACTCCGAAGTCAGCAGCGAGCCCCCCATGCAGGACAGGGTCAACATGCTCAAACCGATGCCGAGCACCCAGCGGCAATCGACCCAGCGCAAGTTGCACAGCGCCGCCACCAGCGGCAGCGCGATCAGTTGCGGCAACGCGGCGATCAGCATGATCGGCGCGGTCTGCACCGGGCGATAACCCTGGACCTGCGCCAGATAGCTCGACGGGATCAGCACCACCGCCTGCAACACCACCAGCACCCCGGCCAGAGTCATCAGTGCAAACGACAGGTTGCGGATGCCGAGCATCTGCAACTTGAAAAACGGAATCGGCTGCGACCATTCATTGATCAGAAACGCCACCAGCAACAGCGAACCGGCGCCGAGCAAACCGCAGATCAGGCTCGACTCGAACCAGTCCAGCCGATTGCCCTGGAGCAAGCCGATCACCAGCATGCAGATCGCCGGAAAGCCCAGCAGCAGGCCCTTCCAGTTGAAGGTCTTGAGGCGCTCCAGGCGCAGCGGATCCTGCGGAATCCCCCAAGCGACCATTGCCATGGCAATCAGGCACGGCACGATGATTTGCCAGAACGTCCATTGCCAGCCGACGTATTCACTCCATAAGCCAGCCAGCGGCGTGCCGAGACCCGGGCCGAACGTCGCCGTCAGCGCATAACCGGCCAGACCATAGAGTTTGAAATTGGCCGGCAGAAAGCGCAGCGCAACGGTCATCAGCATCGGCGGCAACGCGCCGCCGGCCAGCCCTTGCAGGGTGCGCATCAGCAGCAGGCTTTCGTAATTCGGGGCGAACGGGCACAGCACGCCGAGCAGCGTGAACAGGCTGATCGCGCAGAGGGTGAAACGGCGCAGCGAAAAGGTCACCGAGCACCACGGCGCGAACGCCATCGCCGCCACCGAGGTCGCGGCGTAGCAGGACACCAGCCAGGTGCCTTCGTCATAACCGATGTTCAGCGCGCCCCGAATGTCGGCCAGTGCGACTTTGGTCACCATTTCGTTGAGGCCCGAGACCAGCACCGCCAGCAGCACACCAACCAGGCCGGTGATGATCCGCGCCCCGAACACCGGTGGCGCAGCCGCCGTCGCCGGACTGGCCGCAGCAATGGGCGCCGGAACCGACAGGGATGTCATGGATACACACTCCGGAAGGAAAAATACCGGAGCATTTTAGTAAGGCTTACTGCTGACGAAAATTGACTTATTGGCAGGTTATAAGTGCGCTCAGTGCAGCAATGAATATCCAATGTGGGAGCGGGCTTGCTCGCGAAAGCGGTGGATCATTCAACCTGTGCGGTGCCTGACACGACGCCTTCGGGAGCAAGCCCCCTCCCACACGGACTCTGCTTGTATCAGGGTTGCGTGGCCAGCCACGTCTCGTCACAACACGCCTTGAGCGTTTCGCGCAGCCAGCGGTGCGCCGGGTCCTTGTCGAAGCGCGGGTGCCAGGCCTGAGTCAGCATCAGCGTCGGCAACGGAATCGGCAGATTGAACGAACGTAGCTTCAGGCCCAGTCGGCGCACGCTGAGCAACGCTTCCTTGGGCACCGGCAAGATCAGGTCGGAATCGGGCAAGGCAAACATCGCCGCGTGGAAGCTTGGCGCAATCACCGCCACCCGCCGCTCCAGACCCAAGGCGTTCAACGCGGTGTCGATGGGGCCGCGAGCAATGCCACGGCGCGACATGCTGATATGCGAGTAACCGGCATAGCGCTCAGCAGTGATTTCGCCGTCGAGCAGTGGATGATCCTCTCGCACCAGGCCGACGAAATGCGTGGAAAACAGGTTCTGCACTTTGACTTCCGGGGTTACCGGACGGGTGTTGCTGACACTCAGATCAATCCGACCTTCGCGCAGCGCTTCGTCGTCGCCATCGCCCTCGGGGACGAAGCGCAACTCGCAGTGTGGCGCCTGCTGGTCGAGGGTATCGAACAGCTTGCCGCCATATACGCCAATGAAAAAGTCGTTGGCGCGGATGCTGAAGCGCCGGCGCAGGGTGCCCAGATCCACGCTGTCGGCGGAGCGAAACAGCAGCGCCGCCTGCTCGACGACATCGCGCACCTGCTCGCGCAATTCGAGGGCTTTTGGGGTGGGTACCAAGCCACGACCGGCGCGCACCAGGATCGGATCGCCGATCGCCTCGCGGATCCGCGTCAGAGTGCGGCTCATGGCGGCGGGGCTGAGGTTCATCCGCCGCGCGGCGCCGACCACACTGCCCTCGTCGAGCAGAGCGTCGAGGGCGACCAGAAGATTCATATCCGGGAGTTGCATGCTGAGCACTCGTGGCTGATCTGGATTGATCTGGGTGCAATGCTAGCAAACATCCTTCAAATTTGGCGGCGGCTGAAAGGACGCCTTCGCGAGCAAGCCCGCTCCCACAGGGGAACGCATTCCAAAATGTGGGAGCGGGCTTGCTCGCGAAGGCGCCGGTCCTGCCAACACAAATCTCAGCGCTGCATGCCCCAACGCTTCACCGTCACTCGCTCCAGCGTATCGAACACCAGATTCTCCACCAACAACCCGATCAGGATCACCACCGCCAACCCGGCAAACACCTTGTCGGTGTACAGCTCGTTGCGATTCTGGAAGATGTACCAGCCCAACCCGCCCTTGCCACTGGTCGCACCGAACACCAGTTCGGCGGCGATCAGCGTGCGCCAGGCAAACGCCCAGCCAATTTTCAGCCCGGCGAGGATCGACGGCAGCGCTGCCGGGATCAGGATGAACAGCACAAAACGCATGCCCTTCAGCCCGTAATTACGCCCAGCCATGCGCAGGGTTTCCGAGACACCGAGAAAACCGGCGTAGGTGTTCAACGCCAGCGCCCACAGCACTGAATGCACCAGCACGAAAATCAGGCTGTTCTGCCCCAGCCCGAACCAGAGCAACGCCAGTGGCAGCAAGGCAATCGCTGGCAGCGGGTTGAACATCGAGGTCAGGGTACTCAGCAGATCGCGACCAAACTGCGTCGACACCGCCAGCGTGGTCAGGGCGAATGCCAGCACGATGCCGATCAGGTAACCCTTGATCAGCACCACCAGCGATATCCACACCTTGCCCAGCAACTCACCACTGAGCAGGCCGTCGTACAGCGCATGACTGGTCTGCAGAAAACCTGGCAGCAGCAGGTCGTTGTTCTGCACCCGGGCGATCACCTCCCAAAGGATCGCCAGCAGAATCAGGATCAGGCTTTTGCGCAGCCAGCCCTGTTGCCACAGGCGTTGCGCCAACGGCAATTCGCGCTCAAGCGGCACGCTGGTCAATGGTTCAAGGACGGTTTCAAACTCTTGTCGTACAGACGATGGTTGGCTCATCGGGCAATCCTCCAGAACGCTCAATAAGCGATACGAATGTCGTTGAAGTCATGGTCACGCTCGGTTTCCGGCGACTGGCCTTCATCGAACAGCAAACGGTGAATGCGCCGCGCCGATTCCTGAAACGCTACGCCGCCGAGGCTTTGCAGATCGTATTGATGGCTGTGCACCTCAGCGCGTACCCGCCCCGGATGTGGCGACAGCAGCAGGATGCGATTGCCGACCACCAGCGCCTCTTCAATCGAGTGCGTAACGAACAGCAAGGTGAAGCGCACCTCCTCCCAGAGCAGCAGCAATTCTTCCTGCATCTTGCGCCGGGTCAGCGCGTCCAGCGCAGCGAACGGCTCGTCCATCAGAAGGATTTTCGGCTGCATCGCCAGCGCGCGGGCAATCGCCACCCGCGCCTTCATGCCGCCGGACAAAGTGTGGGGATAGGCGTCGGCGAATGCTGCCAGACCGACTTTTTCCAGGTAGTGCAGTGCACGTTCTTCGGCGTCTTTTTTGTTCAAGGTTCGCGAGGCCAGCAGCGGAAACATCACGTTCTGTTTGACGGTTTTCCACGGCGGCAGTTGATCGAATTCCTGGAACACCACGATCCGGTCCGGACCCGGTCCATCGACCCGCTGACCTTGCAGGCGAATTTCGCCTTCGCTCGGCGCAATGAAACCGGCGGCCGCCTTGAGCAAAGTCGACTTGCCGCAGCCGGACGGGCCAAGCAGCACGAAGCGGTCTGCCGGATCAATTTCGAAACTGACCTGATGGGTAGCTCGCACCACCCGTTGCGGGGTGCGGTATTCGAGGCTGACGTTATCCACCGCCAGCAGCGCTTGCGTACTGGCGACCGGGTTGCTGGCCGCGTGGCCTTGCAAAGGGGCATTCATCTCGATCAGCTCCCCTGCAGCGGTTTGGCGTCCTGGAAGAAGTAGTCCTTCCACGATTCCGGTTTGTTCTTGATCGCACCGACGCGGTAGAGGAATTCGGCCAGTGGATAGGTATTTTTCGGCGTGACGCTGAATTCGAATTGCGGGTTGTCGATGATTTTCAGCAGCTCGGCGCGGTCGATCCTGGCCTTGGTCACGCGGATGTAAGTGTCCGCCGCCGCGCCCTTATCGTTCTGCGCAAATTGCGCGGCTTCGGTCAGCGCTTCGACGAATGCTTTGTAGGTTTTCGGGTTGTCGTTGCGGAATTTCTCGGTGGCAAACAGCACCGTCGGCGAGTTCGGGCCGAGGATGTCGTAGGAGTTGAGCACCACGTGCACGTTCGGGTTCTGCAGCGCCTGATCCTGGAACGGTGGGTTGGAGAAATGCCCGGTCAGCTCGGTGCCGCCGGCAATCAGCGCAGCGGTCGCATCCGGGTGCGGCACGGCGATGGTGTACTTGTCGAGGCGATTGAATTCCTTGTCACCCCACTGTTTGGCCGCCGCGTATTGGAGGAAGCGCGACTGCACCGACACGCCCACCGCCGGCACCGCAATGCGGTCCTTCTCGGTGAAATCGGCAATGGTTTTGACCTTGGGATTGTTGCTCACCAGGTAGTACGGGAAGTTGCCGAGCGAGGCGACTGCCTTGACGTTCTGCTTGCCGTGGGTGCGATCCCAGATGGTCAACAGCGGGCCGACGCCGGCGCCGGCAATGTCGATGGAACCGGACAACAGCGCATCGTTGACCGCCGCGCCACCCGAGAGCTGCGTCCAGTCGACCTTGATGTCGAGGCCTTGCTGCTTGCCGTACTTTTCGATCAGGCCCTGATCGCGCACCACATTGAGCAATAAATAGACAATCCCGAACTGTTCGGCGATGCGGATTTCACCTTCGGCGTGGGCCACGGTCGGCGCCACCAGGCTGCCGGCAAGCAGGCTGAAACCCAGGCCGATGGCCGCCGCCAGCGGTGCGAATGGAAGACGTTTGGACATGATCGAATCTCCGGCAAATCAGAAAGGCGCGTCGCCCTGAATGGTCGTGCGATACAGCTTGCGGCGCAGGTGCGCTGGGCAGCCGGCGGCGAGGTGGATCAGCGAACGGTTGTCCCAGAACACCATGTCGTGGGGCTGCCACTGGTGGCGGTAAATGTTTTGCGGCAGCACGCTGTGGGCGTAGAGCTCGGCGAGCAGTTGTTTGCTCTCGTCCTCCGGCAGACCGACGATGCGGGTGGTGAAGCCTTCGCTGACGAACAACGCCTTGCGGCCGTTTTCCGGGTGGGTACGGACGATCGGGTGCACCACTTCGGCGACCTGCGCCAGTTGCTCCGGGGTCAGGGTCGGACGCCAGTTGCCTTCGAATTTGGTTTCGCTGTAACGCGCGGTGTAGGAATGCGCGGCCGATCGCCCTTCCACGGCTTTGCGCAGCGCGTCGGGCAGGCTGTCCCAGGCTTTGTGCATGTCGGCGAACAGGGTGTCGCCGCCCTCGGACGGCAACTCCTGGGCGTGCAGCATCGAGCCGAGACTCGGCAGTTCTTTATAGGAAAGGTCGGAGTGCCAGAACTTGCCGGCATCGCCGAGGCCGATGTTCTGGCCGTTCTCGACGATGTTGGAAACGATGAGGATTTCCGGGTGATTGGCCAGCAGGAACTGCTTGAGTACGTGAATCTGCAACACGCCGAAGCGGCGGCTGAAATCGATCTGCTGTTGCGGGGTGATGCGCTGGTCGCGGAACACCACCACGTGGTGATCCAGGTGCGCACGATGAATGCGCGCGAAGTCCTGATCGTTGACCGGCCGGGTCAGGTCCAGGCCGATGATCTCGGCACCGACGGCACCGCTGAACGGACGAATTTCAAAGGTTTGCGGCGCGGCAGTCGCGGCGCTTGGGGTGGCAGTAGCTGCGGACATCTTTCAATCTCCCACGCACGGCGCGCTCACAGGCGCGCACGTCGATCAGACACTCACGCTGGATTGCGTGTTGGTTCAGGTCGTGCGGCGCGCCGATTGGTCGGCAGGTACGCAGGTGGATGACTTTAAAGCTATAAGAACTGGAAATTAAATACCGTTAATGAATAACGATATGGCAGATGGTGAGGAATGGACTGGATGGTGAGTGACGGTTTGTGTCACTTACTGACAGGAGTGTGTTATTCCCGCTGACGCCTTCGCGAGCAGGCTCGCTCCCACAGGGGTTCGTTGGTGAACACAAAATGAGTGCTTAACAAAGATCCAATGTGGGAGCGAGCCTGCTCGCGAAGAGGCCATCAGCCGCGCTGCAAATCTAACGCTCGTGCAGTGCCTCGGCCCGCGCCCGGATGATCGGTTTGAGCAGATAACTCAACACCGATTTCTTGCCGGTGATGATATCCACCGACGCCACCATCCCCGGAATGATCAGCAGCGGCTTTTCATCAGTGCCCAGGTGGCTGCGCTCGGTGCGCACCTTGATGATGTAGTAGGTGGTTTTCTTGTCTTCGTCGGTGATGGTGTCGGCACCGATCTGCTCCAGTTTGGCTTTCAGCCCGCCATAAATGGTGTAGTCGTACGCGGTGAATTTGACGATCGCTTCCTGCCCCGGATGCAGGAACGCAATGTCCTGCGGACGGATCTTGGCTTCGACCAGCAAGGTGTCGTCCAGCGGCACGATTTCCACCATGTCGCTGCCGGGCTGGATCACGCCGCCAATGGTGTTGACCAACAACTTGTTGACGATGCCGCGTACCGGCGAGGTGACCAGCGTCCGGCTGACCCGGTCTTCCAGCGCCTTGCCGGTGGCCTGGGCCTTGTTCAGGTCGGTGCGGGCTTCGTTGAGCTGAGTCAGCGCTTCGCTGCGGAACTTGCCGCGAGTCTCGTCAATCTTGCGCTGTACTTCCTTGATGGCCGATTCGGCGCGCGGGATCGCCAGGGTGGTGGCGTCGAGCTGACCACGGGTTTCGACTTCGGCACGCTTGAGTCGCAGCACCTCCACCGGCGACACCGCGCCCTGCGCCACCAGCGGCTCGGACATGTTGATTTCCTGACGCTGCAATCCCAGTTGCTGGCGATACTGCGCCTGCTTGGAGCTGAACTCGCGCAGCTCTTGCTGACGCTGGATCAACTGCTCCTGCAAACCGCCGATCTCGTCGTGCAGTTGCTGACGACGACTGATGTACAACGATTCTTCGCTTTTCGCCTGGCCCGGCACGGCTTTGAGCACGTCTTCAGGGAAATTCAGCGGACGGTCATCGACCTCGGCGCTCAGACGCTCGACGCGCAGCAGCATCGACAGCCGATCAGCCTCGGTTTCGCCGACGTTGGAAGCAAATCGCGTGTCGTCCAGACGAATCAGCGGTGCGCCGGCCTCGACGATCTGACCTTCCTTGACGAACATTTCCGAGACAATCCCGCCCTCAAGGTTCTGGATTTTCTGGATCTTCGACGACGGAATCGCCTTGCCGTCGCCCTTGGTCACTTCGTCGATCACGGCGAAGTTGGCCCACAGCAGCAGGAACAGGAAGAAGCCGATGATTGCCCAGATGGTCAGGCGCACGACGCGCGGGGCGTCCTCGATCAGCGCCTTGTTGACCTCCGGCAGCGGCTGGCCCTGCAGCGAGGCAGAACCCTTGAAGTAGCGACGGATCGACTCTTTGACACCCGACTTAAGCAACACTGATCTGCCCCTTCTTCAACGCTTCCATCACGGCGGCTTTCGGGCCATCGGCGAGAATCTGTCCACGGTCGACCACCAGCAGGCGGTCGACCAGCGACAGCAGCGAGGCCCGGTGCGTCACCAGCACCACGGTCTTGTTTTCAACCACGGCAGCCAAGCGCTGCTTGAGGCGTTCTTCGCCGGTGTTGTCCATGGCGCTGGTCGGTTCGTCGAGCAGCAGGATCGGCGGGTTGAGCAGCAGCGCCCGCGCCAGTGCGACGTTCTGCCGTTGGCCACCGGACAGGTTCTGCCCGCGCTCGCCGACTTGCAGCTCGTAACCCTGCGGGTGCAGACGGGCGAATTCGTGCACGCCGGCCAGTTCGGCGGCTTGCAGTACCAGCTCGTCTTCTACATAGCGCGCGCCGGAGACCAGGTTGTCACGCAGGGTGCCGGCCAGCAGCTGGATGTCTTGCGGCACGTAGCCGATGTTGTAGCGCAGCTCGCTGACGTCGATCTGGCGGATGTCCACGCCGTCCACCAGCAATGCGCCGTCGTCCGGCTGATACAGGCCCACCAGCAGTTTCGCCAGTGAGCTTTTGCCCGAACCGCTGCGACCGATGATGCCGATCTTCTCGCCGGGACGAATCACCAGGTTGATGTTCTTCAGCGCCGGGTTCTGTTGCTCCGGGTAGGTGAAGTTCAACTGACGGCACTCGATCGCGCCCTGCAACACCTTGCGGCTCAGCGGACGTTCTTCGAAATTGCGCTCCTGCGGCAGCTCCATCATCTGGTCGACGGAAGTCATGGTTACCCGTGCCTGCTGGTAGCGGGTCAACAGACCGGACAGCGACGCCAGCGGGCTGAGCGCACGGCCACTGAGCATGTAGCAGGCAATCAGACCGCCCATGCTCAGGTTGCCGGCGATGATCTGGTACACGCCGAAGACGATCATGATCACCCCGGCCAGTTGCTGGATCAGCAGGGTGATATTCATCGCCAGACCGGAGAGCATTTTCACCCGCAGTTCGAGGCGGCTGAGGGTGCCGATGGTCTGTTCCCACTGGTACTGGCGTTCGCTTTCGGCGTTGTTGACCTTGACTGCATCGAGGCCGGCGAGGGTTTCGATCAGGCTCGACTGACGCTCGGCGCCGAGCGCCATGGTGCGTTCCATGGTCGCTACCAGCGGCTTTTGCAACGCATAGCCGATCAACAGCGCAATCGGGAACGCCAGCACCGGAATCCACACCAGATGCCCGCCGAGAATCGCGATGACGATGAAGATCAGGATGGTGAACGGCAGGTCGATCAGGCTGGTCAGGGTCAGCGAGGCGAGGAAGTCGCGCAGGCTCTGAAACTCATGGATGTTCTGCGCGAAGCTGCCGACCCGCGCCGGGCGGTACTTCATGGCCATGCCGACGATCCGCTCGAACAGCGTCGCGGAGATGATCAGGTCGGTTTTCTTGCCGGCCAGATCCAGGCACAGGCTGCGCAGGCTCTTGAGAATCAGATCGAAAATGTAGGCACCGGTGATGCCCAGCGCCAGCACCCACAGGGTCGCTTCGGCCTGGTTCGGCACCACGCGGTCGTAGACGTTCATCACGAACAGCGGTGCGGCCATGGCGATGATGTTGATCAGGAAACTCGCGGCGATCGCATCGGCGTACAGCCAGCGCGAGCGCTTGAGGGTGTCGCGGAACCACGAGCGCGCACGCGGGATCAGCGTGCCGTGGTTGACGTCGAATTTGTGCTGCGGCTGGGCGAAGAACACTTTGCCGGTGTAGTCGTCAGCCAGCAGTTCGCGGCTGACCACCGATTCGCCGCCGTCGCTTTCGCTGAGCAGCACCCGGGCTTCGTTGTCACCTTGCCAGCCGAGCAGGACGGCGCTGCGGCCATCCTTGAGTAGCAACAGCGCCGGCATGGCAATCGCCGGAATCTCTTCCAGCTTGCGTTGCAGCACCCGACCCTGCAGCCCGGCGCGAGCCGCTGCGCGGGGCAGCAACTCGACACTCAGGCGTTGTTTGGGCAGCGGCAGGCCAGTGGTCAGCATCGCCGCACTGGCCGGCTTCTGGTGCAACATGCATAGAGCGAGCAAGCCATCCAGTAACGGATCGTCGTGCATCGCGCGCGGATCATGAATGAGTTGAACTCGACTGACTTCTGATTCCACGCTCGGCACTCTTGGCTAACAATTGAACAATGAAGGTTCTGCTCAATTCATACCGGGCAGTTGGACCTTCGGCTTCACATCGTTCTGCACGACGGATGCCAATGGTGCGACCACTCCCTGGCTCTTGAGCAACTCGCCCATGGTCGCCTTGATTCGATACTGAGTAAATAACTGAATGTTCTTGATCTCGGCCAGACGGCGCGAAGCGGTGAACAACTCGTTTTCGCTGTCGAGCAAATCGAGCAGGGTGCGCTCGCCGAGGCTGAACTGACGCTGGTAGGCGGTACGCACGGCGGTGCTGTGATCAACGTACTGCTGAGCGATCGGCACCTGCGCATTGGCGTTGTTCAGGGCGTTCCAGGCCAGGCCCAGTTCTTCGTTCAACTGACGCAGGGCGTTGTTGCGGATGTCCAGCGCCTGGTTCGACAGATACGACTTGGATTCCAGATCGGCCTTGTTGCTGCCGCCGGAGTACAGGTTGAAGCGCATGCGCAGCATCGCCTGCCACTCGTTGTTGTGGCCGTTCTGACCGTCGAGATCGTTATCGGCAGTGCGACCCAGCTCGGCGTCGAAACGTGGGTAGAACGTCGACTTGGCGGTTTCGTACTGCTTCTCGGCAGCGGCGATATCGGACTCGGCCGAGCGCAGGATCGGGCTGTTTTCCAGCATCTGCGTACGGGCTTCATTGAGGTTGGCCGGCATCATCGCCATGAACGGCGCCGGGCGCTCCAACTGGTCAGGCATCTGGCCGACGGCACTGAGGAAGTTGGTCTCGGAGTCGGCGAGGTTGGTCTGTTCGGTGATCAGGTTGTTGCGGGCCTGAGCCATCCGCGCTTCAGCCTGATCGAGGTCAGCGCCGCTGCCGACGCCGCGCTGGGTGCGTAGCTGGATCTGATCGTAAATGCGTTGGTGGCTCTTGAGGTTCTCTTCGGCCAGACGCACGAATTCGCGGCGGGTCAGCACGTCCAGGTAAACCTGGGCGACGGTCAGCGCGGTGCGCTCGGAAGTGCCGAGCAGCGAGTAGGCGCGGGAGTTGACGGTGGCTTGTTGACGCCCGACTTCGCTGGACGTGGCAAAACCGTCAAAAACCATTTGCGAGAGACGTAAACTTGACTCGCTGCGGTTCAAAGTTTCCCAGTGGTTGCCGCCACCGTTGGCGCGGGTGGTCACGCTGTCAGTGCCCTCACGGCCATAACCGCCCAGCAGATCGACCTTGGGCAGGTATCCACCTTTGGCTGCCTTTAACTGATAATCCGCGGCCAAACGACTGTTGACCCCCGCCTGGATTTCCGGATGGACATCCAGTGCCTGTTGCATGGCTTCTGGTAAGGATTGTGCTTGGACGAAAGAGGCGGCGAGGGCGAACGGTAGAGCCTTGAACAAGTGCAAACGCATGGTAAAGATTTCCCAGGACTTCTTGTCTTGAATCACAGCAAAACGTGCTGCTGCGTCGGATGATTGGCAACCGGAATGACCGTATGTCGGAAAGTTCAAAATAGGAACTGGATCACACGCTGAGGGACAGGTCGCCGCGGAAATATCAATGTGACATTAGTGGGGCGATTGTTTAGGATGGCACCCAGAAGGTCAATAGTTTGGCATAAAGTTAATAGCGAAAGAATCTAGCCAAATTATTGACGAAGAACAGCGTCAATCTTGATTCGCAAATTTTTAAAGTACGTCCAGACTGAATCGGCGCCGAAGCCATCAGGCTATGGAAGTCAACTGAACGTGACACCCGGAGAGTCTTCAATGAGCAGTGTTGTTGCCATCGTCAAAAGCATTGTCGGTCAGGTATTCGTGGTCTCCCCCGAGGGTGTACGCCGCGTGCTCGTTGAAGGCGATCGCCTGTTCGTCGGCGACCAGATCGATACCGGCCTCTCCGGCGCCGTGTCGCTGGAACTGGCGGATGGCCGCACCCTGGACCTGGGCCGTGAAACCCAGTGGAGCGCCAACGCGCCCGACTCCAGCACTGACCTGGCCGAGGCCACCGCGCAGGCCGCGCCGTCTGTAGCCGAGCTGCAGCAGGCCATCGCCGCCGGTGCCGACCCGACCACCGCCCTTGAAGCCACCGCTGCCGGCGCCACCGCCGCAGGCACTGGCGGCGCGGCAGGCGGCGGCCACAGTTTCGTGATGCTCGACGCCACCGCCGGCCGCGTCGATCCGACCATCGGCTTCCCGACCGCGGGCATCAACGCCGGTGCACAAGCGGCACAGAACATCACCGGTGGCCAGACCACCGACACCACCACCAACGCCCTGCGTGAATCGACCCTGAGCCTCAGCGCCACGCCGACCATCACCGAAGCCGGCGGCGTGCTGGTGTACACCGCGACCCTGACCCAGGCGCCGCTGACCGACCTGACCATCACCCTGTCCAACGGCTCGGTGATCGTGATTCCGGCCGGCTCCACCACCGGCACTGTCAACGTGCCGCTGGCACCGAACGACACCGTTTATAACGACCCGACCCAGATCAACGTCACCGTCACCGGCACCACCGGCGGCAACGGCATTACCGTGACCCCGCCGACCACCCCGGCGACGACTCAGGTCACCGATACCATCGACACCACCACCGTCACCCTGACTGCTGGCAACAGCGTCACCGAAGGCGGTCAGATCACCTACACCGCGACCCTGACCAACCCGGCACAGACGCCGGTCACCGTCACCCTGTCCAACGGTTCGACCATCACCATCGAAGCCGGCCAGACCACCGGCACCGTCAACGTGCCAACTGCGCCGAACGACGTCTATAACAACGGCAGCACCGTCAGCACCACCATCACCGGTGCCACCGGCGGCAACTTCGAGAACCTGGTGCCGAACACGACGCCAGCCGTGACGAACATCGTCGATTCGCGCGACACCACCGGCCTGACCCTGACCGCCACGGGCACCGTGGTCGAGGGTGGCCAGATCACCTACACCGCGACCCTGACCAACCCGGCACAGACGCCGGTCACCGTCACCCTGTCCAACGGTTTGACCATCACCATCGAAGCCGGCCAGACCACTGGCACGGTCAACGTGCCGACCGCGCCGAACGACGTCTACAACAACGGCGGCACCGTCAGCACCACGATTACCGGTGCGACCGGCGGCAACTTCGAGAATCTGGTGCCGAACACCACGCCGGCGACCACCACCGTCACCGACTCCATCGACACCACCAACCTGTCGCTGAGCGCGACCGGCACCGTCGCTGAAGGCGGCTCGATCGTTTACACCGCCACCCTGACCAACCCGGCCGGTACCCCGGTGACCGTGACGTTGAGCAACGGCTCCGTCATCACCATCGACGCCGGCAAAACCACCGGCACTGTGACCGTTCCCGCGCCTGCGGATGACGTCTACAAAGACGCCGGCAAGGTCGAAGTCAGCATCACCGGCACCACCGGCGGCAATTTCGAGAACCTGGTGCCGAGCACCGTTCCGGCTGTTACCGAAGTCACTGACACCATCGATACCTCGACCGTCAAACTGACCGCCGACACGTCGGTCGCTGAAGGCGGCACCGTCACTTACACCGCCACCGTCGGTGCACCTGTGACCGGTTCGCCAGTTGTCGTGACCCTGGCCAACGGTCAGACCATCACCATCGAAGTGGGCAAAACCACCGGCACCGTGACCACCACCGCGCCGAACGATGCGTTGACCGGCAACCCACCGCTGACCAACGCCATCACCAATGTCAGTGGCGGTAACTACGAGAACCTCGTCGCCGATAAAACTCCGGTTTCGACCACCGTTACCGACACCGTCGACACCACCAACCTGTCGCTGAGCGCGACTGGTACCGTGGCTGAGGGCGGTTCGATCGTTTACACCGCGACGTTGACCAATGCTGCCGGCTCGCCGGTCACCGTGACCCTGAGCAACGGCGCCGTGATCACCATCGAAGCCGGTAAAACCACCGGCACCGTGACGGTTCCGGCGCCTGCGGATGACGTATACAAAGACGCTGGCAAAGTCGAAGTCACCATCAACGGTGCGACCGGCGGCAACTTCGAAAATCTGGTGCCAAGCACTGTCCCTGCGGTCACCGAAGTGACCGATACCATCGACACCTCGACGGTCAAACTGTCCGCTGACACCTCGGTCGCCGAGGGTGGCACCGTCACTTACACCGCGACCGTTGGTGCGCCTGTGACTGGCTCGCCGGTTGTCGTGACTCTGGCCAACGGTCAGTCCATCACCATCGAAGTGGGTAAAACCACTGGCACCGTGACCACCACCGCACCGAACGACGTGCTCAACGGCCAGGCGCCGCTGAGCAACTCGATCACTGGCGTGAGCGGTGGCAACTACGAGAATCTGGTCGCCGACAAGACGCCGGTCAGCACCACCGTGACTGATACCGTCGACACTACCAACCTCTCGCTGAGTGCCACTGGCTCCGTCGCTGAAGGCGGTTCGATTGTCTACACCGCGACCCTGACCAACCCGGCCGGCACCCCGGTGACCGTGACCCTGAGCAATGGCTCCGTCATCACCATCGAAGCCGGCAAAACCACCGGAACCGTGACTGTTCCGGCGCCTGCCGATGACGTCTACAAAGATGCCGGCAAGGTTGAAGTCAGCATTACCGGAACTACCGGTGGCAATTTCGAGAACCTTGTTCCGAGCACCGTTCCAGCTGTCACCGAAGTCACTGACACCATCGATACTTCGACCGTCCAACTGACCGCTGATACTTCGGTCGCTGAAGGCGGCACTGTCACTTACACCGCTACGGTTGGTGCGCCGGTGACTGGCTCGCCGGTTGTCGTGACTCTGGCCAACGGCCAGACCATCACTATCGAAGTCGGCAAGACCACTGGCACCGTGACCACCACCGCGCCGAACGATGCGTTGAACGGTCACGAGCCACTGACCAACGCGATCACTGACGTGAGCGGCGGCAACTACGAGAATCTTGTAGCGGATAAAACCCCGGTTTCGACCAGCGTCACCGACACCGTCGACACCACCAACCTGTCGCTGACTGCGACCGGCACCGTGGCGGAAGGCGGTTCGATCGTCTACACCGCGACCCTGACCAATCCGGCCGGTACGCCGGTGACCGTGACCTTGTCCAACGGCTCGGTGATCACTATCGAAGCCGGTAAAACTACCGGCACCGTGACCGTTCCAGCACCAGCCGATGACGTTTACAAAGACGCTGGCAAGGTTGAAGTCACGATCAAAGACGCCGCAGGCGGCAATTTCGAGAACCTGGTGCCGAGCACCGTTCCGGCTGTTACCGAAGTTACCGATACCATCGATACGTCGACGGTCAAACTCACCGCCGACACTTCGGTAGCTGAAGGCGGGACTGTCACTTACACCGCCACCGTCGGCGCACCGGTAACCGGCTCGCCGGTTGTTGTCACCTTGGCCAATGGCCAGAACATCACCATCGAAGTCGGCAAAACCACTGGCACCGTAACCACCACCGCGCCAAATGATGCGTTGAATGGTCATGAGCCGCTGAGCAACTCGATTACCGCCGTAACGGGCGGCAACTACGAAAACCTCGTCGCCGACAAGACGCCAGTCAGCACCACCGTGACCGACACCGTCGACACCACCAACCTGACGTTGAGCGCCACCGGTTCGGTGGCTGAAGGTGGTTCGATCGTCTACACCGCGACCTTGACCAATCCGGCCGGTACTCCGGTGACCGTGACCTTGTCGAACGGCTCGGTGATCACTATCGAAGCCGGTAAAACTACCGGCACCGTGACCGTTCCAGCACCAGCCGATGATGTTTACAAAGACGCTGGCAAGGTTGAAGTCACGATCAAAGACGCCGCAGGCGGCAATTTCGAGAACCTGGTGCCGAGCACCGTTCCGGCTGTTACCGAAGTGACCGATACCATCGATACGTCGACGGTCAAACTCACCGCCGACACTTCGGTAGCTGAAGGCGGGACTGTCACTTACACCGCGACTGTTGGCGCTCCAGTGACTGGCGCACCTGTTGTTGTGACCCTGGCCAACGGTCAGACCATCACCATCGACATCGGCAAGACCACCGGCACCGTGACGACCACCGCTCCGAACGATGCGCTGAACGGTCATGAGCCGCTGAACAACTCGATCACCAATGTCAGCGGCGGCAACTACGAAAACCTCGTCGCCGACAAAACGCCGGTCAGCACCACCGTGACCGACACCGTCGACACCACCAACCTGTCGCTGAGCGCGACCCCGGCGGTGAACGAAGGCGGGCAGATCACCTACACCGCCACCCTGACCAACGCCGCCGGCACTCCGGTGACCGTGACCTTGAGCAATGGCGCGGTGATCACCATCGACGCCGGCAAAACTACCGGCACCGTGACCGTCGATGCGCCGAAGGATGACGTCTACAAGGACGCCGGCACCGTTGAAGCGACCATCAAGGGCGCGACCGGTGGCGACTTCGAAAACCTGGTGACCAGCAACACTCCGGCGGTGACCACCGTCAACGACACCATCGACACCTCCACCGTGTCGTTGACCGCCACCGCCAACGTCGCCGAAGGCGAGACCGTGGTCTACACCGCGAGCGTGACCGCACCGGTAACCGGCTCGCCAGTTGTGGTCACTCTGTCCAACGGCCAGACCATCACCATCGCCGTCGGTGAGACCACCGGCAGCGTGAATTTCGTTGCGCCGAACAGCCCATTGGCGGGCGGCAGCTCGCTGAGCGTCGCCATCGACAAGGTTGCCGGCGGCAACTATGAGAACCTGGTGGCCGACAAGACACCGGCGAACACCTCGGTGTCGGACACCGTCGACACCACCAACCTGAACCTGACCGCCAGCGACTCGGTGGCCGAGGGTGGTTCGATTGTTTACACCGCGACCCTGACCAATCCGGCCGGGACGCCGGTGACCGTGACCCTGTCCAACGGCGCGGTGATCACCATCGAAGCCGGTAAAACGTCGGGCACCGTAACCGTTCCAGCTCCGGCTGACGACGTGTACAAAGACGCGGGTAAAGTCGAAGCAACCATTTCCAGCGCTACCGGTGGCAACTTCGAGAACCTGGTGCCTAGCACCGTTCCGGCCGTCACCAACGTGACCGACACCATCGATACCACCACGGTCAAACTGACCGCGACCGAATCGGCTGCGGAAGGTGGCACCGTCACTTACACCGCGACTGTCGGTGCGCCAGTGACTGGCTCGCCGGTCGTGGTGACCTTGGCCAACGGTCAGAACATCACCATCGAAGTGGGTAAAACCACTGGCACCGTGACTACCACTGCGCCGAACGATGCGTTGACCGGCCACGCGCCGCTGACCAACGCCATCACCGACGTGAGCGGCGGTAACTACGAAAACCTCGTGGCGGATAAAACGCCGGTGTCGACCAATGTCACCGACACCGTCGACACCACCAATCTGTCGCTCAGTGCGACCGGCACCGTGGCCGAGGGTGGCTCGATCGTCTACACCGCAACCCTGACCAACGCCGCTGGTTCGCCAGTCACCGTGACCCTGTCCAACGGCGCGGTGATCACCATCGAGGCCGGTAAAACCTCTGGCACCGTGACCGTTCCGGCGCCAGCCGATGACGTGTACAAAGATGCCGGCAAAGTCGAAGCGACCATCTCCAGCGCTACCGGTGGCAACTTTGAAAATCTGGTACCGAGCACTGTGCCGGCCGTCACCAACGTTACCGACACCATCGACACCACCACGGTCAAACTGACGGCGACTGAATCCGCTGCGGAAGGTGGCACCGTCACCTACACCGCCACCGTCGGTGCTCCGGTAACCGGCTCGCCTGTGGTCGTAACCTTGGCCAACGGTCAGAACATCACCATCGAAGTCGGCAAGACCACAGGCACCGTGACCACCACCGCGCCGAACGATGCGTTGACCGGACATGCGCCACTGACCAACGCCATCACCGACGTGAGCGGCGGTAACTACGAAAACCTCGTGGCGGATAAAACGCCGGTTTCGACCAATGTCACCGATACCGTCGACACCACCAACCTGTCGCTCAGTGCCACTGGCACCGTCGCTGAAGGCGGCTCGATCGTCTACACCGCGACCCTAACCAATCCGGCCGGCACCCCAGTCACCGTGACATTGAGCAACGGCGCCGTAATCACTATCGACGCCGGCAAAACCACTGGCACCGTAACCGTTCCGGCGCCTGCCGATGACGTCTACAAAGACGCGGGCAAAGTCGAAGCGACCATTTCCACCGCCACCGGTGGCAACTTCGAGAACCTGGTGCCAAGTACCGTGCCGGCTGTCACCGAAGTCACCGACACCATCGACACCTCGACCGTCAAACTGACTGCCGATACCTCAGTGGCCGAAGGTGGCACCGTCACCTATACCGCAACCGTCGGCGCGCCAGTGACCGGTTCGCCTGTGGTCGTGACCTTGGCAAACGGTCAAAACATCACCATTGAGGTGGGTAAAAACACTGGCACCGTGACTACCACTGCGCCTAATGATGCATTGACCGGTCATGCTCCTCTGACCAACGCGATCACCGACGTCACCGGTGGCAATTACGAAAACCTCGTGGCTGACAAAACCCCGGTCAGCACTAACGTCACCGACACCGTCGACACCACCAACCTGTCGCTGTCCGCGACCGGTACCGTGGCCGAAGGTGGCTCGATCGTTTACACCGCGACCCTGACCAACGCCGCTGGCTCGCCAGTCACCGTGACGTTGAGCAACGGCGCCGTGATCACCATCGAGGCTGGCAAAACCACCGGCACTGTGACCGTTCCAGCTCCGGCTGACGACGTGTACAAGGACGCGGGTAAAGTCGAAGCAACCATTTCCAGCGCTACCGGTGGCAACTTCGAGAACCTGGTGCCAAGCACTGTTCCGGCCGTCACCAACGTTACCGATACCATCGACACCACCACGGTGAAACTGACCGCGACCGAGTCTGCCGCTGAAGGCGGTACCGTCACCTACACCGCGACTGTCGGTGCCCCAGTGACCGGTTCGCCGGTCGTAGTGACGTTGGCCAACGGCCAGACCATCACCATCGAAGTCGGCAAGACCACCGGCACTGTATCTACCACCGCACCGAACGATGCACTGACCGGTCATGCTCCTCTGACCAACGCGATCACTGGCGTGACCGGCGGTAATTACGAGAGTCTGGTGGCTGACAAAACGCCAGTCAGCACCACTGTGACCGACACTGTCGACACCACCAACCTGTCGCTGAGCGCAACCAACTCGGTCGCCGAGGGTGGTTCGATCATCTACACCGCGACCTTGACCAACGCGGCTGGCTCGCCAGTCACCGTGACCCTGTCGAACGGCGCTGTGATCACCATCGAAGCCGGTAAAACCACTGGCACCGTGACCGTTCCGGCACCTGCCGATGACGTCTACAAAGACGCCGGCACCGTTCAGGCAACGATCACCAACGCTACCGGTGGCAACTTCGAAAACCTGGTACCGAGCACCGTGCCGGCTGTGACTCAGGTCACCGACACCATCGACACCACCACGGTCAAACTGACCGCGACCGAGTCTGCTGCCGAAGGGGGTACCGTCACCTACACCGCGACCGTTGGTGCGCCAGTGACGGGCTCGCCAGTCGTGGTAACTCTGGCCAACGGTCAGAACATCACCATCGAAGTCGGCAAAACCACCGGCACCGTCACTACCACCGCACCGAACGATGCGCTGACCGGCCACGCGCCGCTGACCAACGCGATCACCAACGTCAGCGGTGGCAACTACGAAAACCTCGTTGCCGACAAGACCCCGGTCAATACCACGGTCACCGATACCGTCGACACCACCAACCTGTCGCTGTCCGCGACCGGTACCGTGGCCGAAGGCGGCTCGATCGTTTACACCGCGACGCTGACCAACGCTGCCGGTTCGCCGGTTACCGTGACGTTGAGCAACGGCGCCGTGATCACCATCGACGCGGGCAAAACCACCGGCACCGTGACCGTTCCGGCTCCAGCGGATGACGTCTACAAAGACGCCGGCACCGTTGAGGCCACGATCAAGACCGCGACTGGCGGCAATTTCGAAAACCTGGTGACCAGCAACACCCCTGCCGTGACCAGCGTCACCGACACCATCGACACCACCACGGTCAAACTGACCGCGACCGAGTCTGCTGCTGAAGGTGGTACCGTCACTTACACCGCGACCGTCGGCGCGCCGGTCACCGGTTCGCCGGTTGTGGTGACCTTGGCCAACGGCCAGAACATCACCATCGAAGTGGGCAAAACCACCGGTACCGTGACCACCACTGCGCCGAACGACGTGTTGACCGGCCACGCGCCGCTGACCAACGCGATCACTAACGTCAGCGGCGGCAACTACGAAAACCTGGTGGCCGATAAAACCCCGGTCAGCACCACGGTTACCGACACCATCGACACCACCAACCTGTCCCTGAGCGCGACCGGCACCGTGGCCGAAGGTGGCTCGATTGTTTACACCGCAACGCTGACCAACGCCGCTGGTTCGCCAGTGACCGTGACGCTGAGCAACGGTGCAGTCATCACCATCGACGCCGGTAAAACCACCGGTACCGTCACCGTCCCTGCCCCGGCCGACGACGTCTACAAAGACGCCGGCACTGTTCAGGCAACGATCAAAACCGCGACCGGTGGCAGCTTCGAGAACCTGGTACCAAGCACCACGCCAGCAGTGACCAGCGTCACCGACACCATCGACACCACGGGCGTGAAACTCTCCGCCACGGGCACCGTGGCCGAAGGTGGCACCGTCACTTACACCGCTACCGTTGGTGCGCCAGTTACCGGCTCGCCTGTCGTCGTGACCCTGGCCAACGGTCAGACCATCACCATCGACATCGGCAAAACCACCGGCACCGTGACCAGCATCGCACCGAACGATGCGCTGACCGGTCACGCGCCGTTGACCAACTCGATCACTAACGTGACCGGCGGCAACTACGAAAATCTGGTAGCCGACAAAACCCCGGTCAGCACCACCGTGACCGACACTGTCGACACCACCAACCTGTCCCTGAGCGCCACTAATACGGTCGCCGAGGGCGGTTCGATCATTTACACCGCCACCCTGACCAACGCCGCTGGTTCGCCAGTGACCGTGACCCTGAGCAACGGCGCAGTCATCACTATCGACGCGGGCAAAACCACTGGCACCGTGACCGTCCCTGCTCCAGCCGATGACGTCTACAAAGACGCCGGCACCGTGCAGGCAACGATCACCAACACCAGCGGTGGCAACTTCGAAAATCTGGTGCCGAGCACCGTACCGGCCGTGACCAGTGTCACCGACACCATCGACACCACTACCGTGAAGTTGTCTGCCACCGGTACAGCGGTTGAAGGCGGCAACGTCGTCTACACCGCCACCGTCGGCGCGCCAGTCACTGGTTCGCCAGTCGTGGTGACTCTGTCCAATGGCCAGACCATCACCATCGACATCGGCAAAACCACCGGCACCGTAACCACCACCGCACCGAACGATGCGCTGACCGGCCACGCGCCGTTGACCAACGCCATCACTAACGTGACCGGCGGCAACTACGAAAACCTGGTGGCCGACAAAACCCCGGTCAGCACCACCGTGACCGACACCGTCGACACCACCAATCTGTCGTTGTCCGCGACCGGCACCGTGGCCGAAGGTGGCTCGATCGTTTACACCGCAACCCTGACCAACGCCGCGGGTTCGCCAGTGACCGTAACGTTGAGCAACGGCGCCGTGATCACCATCGACGCCGGTAAAACCACCGGCACCGTGACCGTTCCGGCTCCAGCGGACGACGTCTACAAAGACGCCGGCACCGTGCAGGCGACCATCAAGTCGGCGACAGGTGGCAGCTTCGAAAACCTGGTGCCAAGCACCACGCCAGCCGTAACCAGCGTCACCGACACCATCGACACCACTGGCGTGAAACTTACCGCCACTGGCACCGTGGCCGAGGGTGGCACTGTCACCTACACCGCCACTGTCGGCGCTCCGGTCACCGGTTCGCCAGTGACCGTAAGCCTGTCCAACGGCCAGACCATCACCATCGACATCGGCAAAACCACCGGCACCGTGACCACCACTGCGCCGAACGACGTGTTGACCGGCCACGCACCGTTGACCAATGCGATCACCAACGTCAGCGGCGGCAACTACGAAAACCTCGTAGCCGACAAAACCCCGGTCAGCACCACCGTGACCGACACTGTCGATACCACCAGCCTGTCGCTGAGCGCGACCCCGGCGGTGAACGAGGGTGGCCAGATCACCTACACCGCAACCCTGAGCAACGCTGCCGGTTCCCCGGTAACCGTGACTTTGAGCAACGGCTCGGTGATCACCATCGACGCCGGCAAAACCACTGGCACCGTGACCGTTCCGGCTCCGGCTGACGACGTCTACAAAGACGCCGGCAGCGTGCAGGCGACCATCACCAACGCCAGCGGTGGCAACTTCGAGAACCTGGTACCGAGCACGACACCGGCCGTGACCAACGTCGCCGATACCATCGACACCACCACTGTCAGCATCACCGGCAGCACCTCGGTGACCGAAGGCCAGACCGCCAGCTACACCGTCAGCCTGACGCACCCGGCACAAACCGACGTGACCCTGAAGATCGTCTACAGCGGCACCGCTGCCGACGGTTCGGACTTCACCGGTGTTTACACCGTGAAGATCCCGGCGGGCGCCAGCAGCGCACAGTTCAACGTCGCGACCATCGATGACAAGATCACCGAAGGCACCGAGAACTTCGTGGTCAAGATCGACTCGGCCACCGGCGGCAACTTCGAGAACCTGGCCGTCAGCAGCACCAACGGCAGCGTCAGCACCTCGATCATCGACAACGATGCGCCACCGGTCATCGACCTGGATGCCAACAACTCCAGCGGCGCCACCGGTGCCGACTACAAGGTGACGTTCACCGAAAACACCCCGGGCGCCGGCGTGTCGATTGCCGACACTGACCTGACGATCACCGACCCGGACAGCACCATGCTGACAGGCGCGACCATCGTGCTGACCAACCGTCAGGACGGCGATGCGCTGAACCTCGGCAACAGCGTCAACGGCATCACGATCAATGCCAACAGCACCAACGGCACCGTGACCTTGACCCTGTCGGGCAACGCGACGCTTGCCGACTACATGCAGGCGATCAAGAACATCAGTTTCACCAACAGCAGTGAAAACCCGAGCACCGTGCCACGGATCATCACCGTGACCGTGACCGATGGCGGCAACTACTCCAACACCGCGACCACCACGGTCAACGTGGTGGCGGTCAACGATGCTCCGGTGGCCGCGCCAAGCAACGTCACCGGCACCGAAGACACCCCGCTGATCCTCGGCTGGTCGACCTTCGGCGTGACCGACGTCGACAGTCCGGCCAGCAGCCTGGGCATCAAAATCACCCAGCTGCCGGGCGAAGGCAAACTGCAGTATCTGGACGGTTCGACCTGGAAAGACGTCGCCAACAACCAGACCTTCAGCAAGGCTGACATCGACGCCGGCAAACTGCGCTTCATGCCGGATGCCAACGAGTCGGGGGTCAACGGTTACGGCGGCACCGGTATGGGCAACAACCAGGCCGACTACGCACAGATCAAGTTCCAGCCAACCGACGGCCAACTGCTGGGCAACACCGGCACCGTGAAGATCGACATCACGCCAGTGGCGGATGCGCCGACCGTGAGCGTGGCCGACAACAGCGTGAAGTCCACCGGGCTGGTCAAGGAAGTCTGGACCGGCCTGTCGGGCCTGGGCACCAGCGGCAACGGCGCTGACTCGACCACGTTGAAAAACGTGATCGACGGCGCCGGCACCCCGAACTCCAGCACCAACGTGAATAACGTGCAGTCCGACGGCAGCGTGACCGCCGGTACCGCGTCGAAGACCTCGGGCCTGATCTATCTGGAAGCCGGCAAGACCTACAGCTTCAGCGGTGTGGCTGACGACAGCCTGCTGATCACCATTGGCGGCAAGAGCGTGGCGTCGGGTACCTGGGGCGCGGGCGGTGCGATCAGCGGTTCGTTCACCCCGACCACCAGCGGCTACTACACCCTGGACATCTACCACCACAACCAGAGCGGCCCGGGCAGCTATGACGTGAACCTGTCGGTCAACGGCAGCACACCAATCGACCTGAGCAGCGCCGGCGTGCCGATCTACACCGGGGTGCAGGATCTGGTGAATTCCGGTGTGACTGTCTCCGATCTGCACGGCACAAACGGCGAAGGCTATTACGACGGCTACAAGCTCAACACCGGCGCCGAAGGCACCACGGTGAAACTGTCGGCGATCAACACCGCGCTGACCGACACCGACGGCTCGGAAACCCTGAGCGTGAAGATCAGCGGCGCGCCGGTCGGCTCGGTTCTCTCCGACGGCAACGGTCACACCTTCACAGTCACCGCGAGCAACGGCGAAGCCAACGTCACCGGCTGGAACCTGGGCAGCCTGACCGTAACCCCGCCGACCTACTACAACGGCCAGTTCAACCTGACCGTGACCTCGACCTCCACTGAAATGGTCGGCGGTTCGGCCAGCAGCACCGCTACGATTCCGGTCACCGTGGTGCCCGCGGTGTACAACGCGGTGGTTGGTACCTCTGGCGACGACACCTTCAACGGTACCGATGGCAACGACATCATGGTCGCCGACATCGGTGGTCTGACCGTGGTGCCGGGCACCAACTACAACATCGCGTTCATGGTCGACAGCTCGGGCAGCATGAGCACCTCGTCGATCAACGCGGCCAAGGACTCGCTGACATCGGTGTTCAACACCCTCAAGCAGAGCCTGGGCGGCAGCAACTCGGGCACGGTGAACATCTTCCTGGCGGACTTCGATACCCAGGTCAACAAGTCGGTGTCGGTGAACCTCAACGACCCGAACGCGCTGACCAAGCTCAAAGCCGTGCTCGACTCGATGGCGTCCGGCGGCGGCACCAACTACGAGGACGTGTTCAAGACCACGGCCAACTTCTTCCAGAGCACGGAAGCGCTGGCCAACACCGGGGCGAAGAACCTCACCTACTTCATCACCGACGGCCAGCCGACCTACTACCAGAGCGGCGAGCAGACCAACCCGACGCTGTACGGCAACGTGAAGTTCGACAGTGTGGTGACAACCAGCAACTACAAGCTGGGCGACACTTTCAGCACGTACATCGACAACACGCATTACCTGAGCATCACCGCCAGCGGTTATGCCCAGTTGCAGACTTACACTGCCCGTTATGGCTGGAGCACCACCAACCTGGGCACTGTTCACGCTCAGGGTGACGGCACTTACGAGTTGTCGAGCCTGGCCGGTAGCGGTAGCAGTACGGATTCGGCGACAACCTCCAACTCCAACAGCAGCTTCGCCCTGCTCAGCAGTCTGTCGAACGTCGAGGCGATCGGTATCAATAGCGGTGTCAGCCTCAACGACCTGAAACCGTATGACTCGGATCACTCGCCGCAGACCAACATCGATCCGAAGGATCTGGCCAACTCGATCATCGGCCACACCGAAGCGACGATGCCGGGCAACGACACCGTCAGCGGTGGCGACGGCAACGACATCCTGTTCGGCGACCTGGTGAGCTTCAACGGCATTGCCGGCGAGGGTTATCAGGCGATGCAGGCGTTCGTGGCGCAGCAGACCGGGGTCGACGTCAGCAAGGTCACCACCAGCAACGTGCACCAGTACATCACCGAGCACTATCAGGCGTTCGATGTGTCCGGCGCACATGACGGCAACGACACGCTGCTGGGTGGCGCAGGCAATGACATCCTGTTCGGCTCGGGCGGCAACGACCTGCTCGACGGCGGCAAGGGCAATGACATCCTGCTCGGCGGCACCGGCAACGACACGCTGATCGGTGGCCAGGGCAACGATATCCTGATCGGTGGTTCCGGTGCCGACACCTTCGTCTGGAAAGCAGGCGACACCGGCAATGACGTGATCAAGGACTTCAACGCCAACGAAGGTGACCGCATCGACCTGCGCGATCTGTTGCAGGGTGAAACCGGCAGCACCATCGACAACTTCCTGAAGATCACCACGGTTGATGGCACGTCGTCGCTGCAAGTCAGCTCGGCGGGCAAGTTCAACTCCGGCGACGCGGCAGCCGCCACGCCGGACGTGACGATCAAACTGGAAGGCAACAACTGGTCGAGCGCCAACATTCACAACCTGATTGCCGGCAGCGATCCGACCATCAAGGTCGACCACAACAACAGCTGATGCGTGAACAAAACGGCCGCCCCTTGGGGCGGCCGTCACGTTTGCGGCTAACTCGGCGGTGACGATTTCGTCGCCACCCCGCATACTCGCGCGCAGTTGGCCTATGCTGCTGACAGCATGACGCTGGATCTTTCTGAGGGATGCTCAATGTTTTACGTGCAACGCGATGCGCAAGGTCTGTTGATTCGCGTGGAAGCCGCGGCCTACGCCGAGGCCACGGAAACGCTGCCGGCCGACAGCCATGAAATCCAGGCCTGGTTCGCCAATGAAGTGGTGGAAACCAGCCTGAAACAGCTCAAGCAGAGCGACCTGGAAATGATTCGGGTACTCGACGACCTGATTCAGGTGTTGACCCAGAAAGGCGTGATCCGCGTCACCGACCTGCCGCCGGCGGCGCAGGCCAAGTTGATGGATCGCACCCAGGCGCGTGAGGCGTTGGGCGGGTTGAGCCAGTTGATCGATGATGATGAAGGTGGGCTTATCTGATCCCGCATATTCGTTGAATGATCTGGCCCCTTCGCGAGCAGGCTCGCTCCCACATTTGAAATGCATTCCAATGTGGGAGCGAGCCTGCTCGCGAAGACGGCATCACTGACACCGCCTTACCAAGATTCACTTCCAGGGCGTGGGCTCACCAAACAACTGCCCCTGCACCCCATACAAGCCCATCTCGCGAATCACCGATAACTCGCCTTCGGTCTCCACCCGCTCGGCAATCAACGGTAGATCGATGCTGTGCGCCGCACGCTGGATCGCCTCGATGAACAGGCGCTTGTCGCTCTCCTGATCGATCGCGCGAATGTAACTGCCATCGATCTTCAGGTACGCCAGCCCCAGCCGCGCCAGGTTGCCGATCATGCTGAAGCGTCCACCAAAGCGCTGCAGGCTCAGGGAGAAACCGAGTTCACGCAGGCGCCGGGTCAACTGCTCCAGCACCGCTTGCTCCGGCAATTGCTCCTCGCCGATCTCCAGCGTCAGGCGCTCGCCGAGGTCGGAGTGCGCGCGCAGAATCTCGAACACTTTGTTCAGCGCTTGTGGATCGGCCAGGGTTGCCGAAGACAGGTTCAGCGCCAGCGAATCCTCATGCGCCTTCATTTGCTCCAACACGCGTTCGAGCATCAGACGGTCCAGTCGCGCGGTCCAGCCAAAACGCTCGAGCCACGGCAGGAAACGCCCGGCCGGGATGGTCTGGCCCTGTTCATCCAGCAAGCGCGAAAGCACTTTGTAATGCAGCACCAATTGCGTGTCCTGAGCAGCCACCACCGGTTGGAAATACAGTTCGAAACGCTGCTGATTCAGCGCCTGATCGAGCAAGCGATGCCAGGCATGGTGATCGTCACCGACGTCCGCCACCAGGCTCTGATCGATGCACGCCCAGTTCTGCTCGCCCTGTCCCTCGGCCTGCGCCAGCGCCTGATCGCCCAGGGTCAGTACCGCTTGCGGTGAATCGCCGTGAGCAAACGGAGCGAGGCCGATGGAGGCCACGGCCGGCACATCGGTTGCGCCAGTGGCATGCAGGCTGCTCAATGCGCTGTCGAGATTCTGCGCCAGTTGCAGCGCTTCTTCGCGCACCAGTCCCGGTGCCAGCACGGCGAATTCACCGCCGCGAATCCGGGTGACGAGGTTTTGGGTTTCCGGGTATTTGGCGCACTCGCGGGACAGTTGCTCGCCGACGGCTTTCAACAGTTCATCGGTGCGCTGACCGCCCAGACGCTGATTGAGCCCGGCCAGATCCTTGACCCGCAACAGCAGCAGGTAACCGGAACTGGCCTGCTCCGGGTTGCTCACGCGGTTATGCAGCTGCATCTCGAAATAGCGCCGGTTGGCCAGCCCGGTGAGGTTGTCCTGATAAGACTCGGCACGCAGTTTTTCGCTGCGCTCGGCCTGCTCCTGGAACAGCGCCTTGAGCTTCTCGACCATCTGGTTCATCGCCTGCACCACGCGCCGCAGTTCCGGGGTACGCGGCAGCTCCGGCAGGCTGAGGAATTCGCGGCGAGCAATGGCGTGCGATTGTTTGACCATGTAATCCAGCGGGCGCAATTGCCGGCGCAGCAGCAACGCGCCGAGCACTGCACTGACCGCGCCGCACAGCAGCAGCCAGCCGAGGCTGCCCAACGCGCTCTGCCACAGCTTGGCCACGGCAAACATCGGGTGGCTGACCACCTCGACCCGCGCCGCCTGCTCCCAGCCACGGCTGACCAGCGCGTCGCCACCGGCCGGCTCCAGGCCGATCAGTTTGACGAACCAGTCAGGCACATTGCTCACCGCCGGAATTCCGCTGCGCTCGACAATGGTCTTGTCGGTCTTGAGATCGACCACGCGGATGCTCGCGTAATAGCCGCTGTCGAAAATCGAGCTGACCAGCAGCTCGACCATCGCCGGGTCGTCGATATTCGGCGTCAGCGACAACGCCAGCGCCGTGGCGGCGTCCTGGGCATGTGAGCGCAGCTGGTTGACGTACTGGGTGCGCGAGCTCTCCAGACTGACCATGAAGCTGCCGGTGAAGGCGACCACCAGGAACAGACAGATAGCGATCAACAGCTGTTTGAACAAAGACATCTGAGCGCGTGCTCCTAGTTAGTCGTTTCGACCGGGAAACCTTCGGCCTGCATTTTCTTCAGCACATCCTGCCAGCGCGACAGGCGTTTGGTGTCGCCGACCTTTTTATTGCCCTTGGCTCCCGGCAGGTACAGACCTTCAGCATTGAAAGAGTAGACCGGCAGTAAATCGGTTCGCTGGGACGCAGGCTGAATCGGATCGATCAGGCTGTCGAGCACCAGCGGCATGGCATCGGGGGTGGCGTAGTAAGTCAGCACCATGTGTGCGCGATTCTGGCGCAGTGCCTTGACGTAGGTGATGCGCAGCTTGTCACTGGAGACCCCGAGATGGCGCAGGCTGAAATACTTGGCGATCGCGTAGTCTTCGCAATCGCCGGCGCCTTTCCACAACGCTTCGATGGGCGTCTCCCAATAATCGACCTGCCCCCACAGATCGATATCTTCTACATAACGCACCTGTTTGTTGAAAAACAGGTTTACCACTTTCAGCTTTTCCATCTCGCTGACCTGTTTCTGCGTGGCCAGCAGGTTTTGCCAGGCATCGATCCGCTGCTGCCCGGCACCCAACGGGCCGTAGAGCGCCGTAGCCTTGCGGCTGATCGCGGAAAAATCCCAATCGGCATGCAGGCCGCCCAGCATGACGCCGGCCAGCAACAGTGCGCAGCCTAGCCAGCGCAGAGTCCGGGGGATCGCGAAACGTACCGCCACAGCAGGTTTCCAGGGGGCAGGAAGGAAAGCGTTTGATGGTGAAGCTTAGCCCGGCAAAAAACAATGGCACCATGAGATCATCGCCATCGCGCTAAACTTCATTCAGGACAGCAATCCTTTACATGGTTTGACAACCTGTAGAGCAATCACTAGTGTCTTTGGATCCAAATTCCGTCGTCATTCAGGGTGAGTAGTTGTGACACAGAAGCCCAAACCGCTGCACAGCATCAAAGTCGATGGGCCGATTCCCGCACACCTTGCCCGCTCGATCATCGAAGAAACCCTGCGCTCGGCGATCCTTGACGGTCGCTTGCCGTGCGGCACCGCCCTGCGCCAGCAGGATCTGGCCGACCTGTTCGGGGTCAGCCGCATGCCGGTGCGCGAGGCTCTGCGCCAGCTCGAAGCGCAGGAACTGCTGAGCGTCACCACCCACAAGGGCGCCGTTGTAGCGCCGCTGATCCAGGGCGACGCCACCGAAACCTACGAGTTGCGGATCCTCCTCGAATCCGAAGCCATGCGCCAGTCGATCCCGTTGCTGACCAGCGCCGATCACGCGCTTGCCGCCGGCTATATCGAAGAACTCGAAACCCAGCACGACTACAGCGAAATCGGTCGGCTCAACCGTCTGTTCCACATGGCCCTGTACAGCAAGGCACCGAATAAGCGTCTGCTGCGGCTGGTCGAAGACGGCCTCAACGAGGAGGAGCGCTTCCTGCGTTTCAATCTCGAAGCCATGGGCCTGGGCAAACTCTCCCAGGAAGATCACCGCGCCATGCTCCAGGCCGTGATCGAGCGCGATGTCGAGCTGTCGGTGAAGTTGCTCACACATCACCTCAACCGTGGCGTCGACGTGATCACCCGGTTCCTCGCCAGTCCCGCCGGACAAAACCGCAAGGCCGTGCGCTGACACCCTTCACGCCGGTCTCAGGCCTTCGCGCCTGACCGGCGAATAACCCGCTTACAAATCCTCTCCCCGATCCTCCGCAAACCTGGTGGCGGATCCGCGTGTTCGCTCTAACCTCCCAGCGCTCGCAAGCCCGCCATTGCGGCTCGGCGCGGACGAATCGGTCATAGCCGTCCCGCCAATTTACCCGCACTCTTTAACGGCCACCCCATGAAGAACGGGCGACGCGCCGCACCGCCGGCGCAGTCCCCGCACCAGGAACCTACGGAAGGAGCCTTGCCACGGGAAAAAGGGAAGTTACGGCGCCGTTTCCGGCCCACTTTCATTCCTATACATCACATTCAATTTCCGCTTCTTGAAGTTGCTTTGAGTGAGGCATTCACTCTTGTCTTCAATTTTGGCCATTATTTGCCGAAAGGAGCAACTACGCCCAAGTAAAACTTAAACAAAAAGTTTTACCGGGCCGACTCATACTTGAAAAACATACAACTAAAAATAATTCAAAATAAACTTGTTAAGTTATTTGACGATGTATTAGCTTTTCCTCGCCGAGCAGGGTTACCCCCGCAAACACGGCGCAGCTCTGCAGTCAGCCGATAGCTTTGGCAAATAGTCGCCAACGCATGGCCGAGAGCCTTTCATGCACTTTGCAAACTTTCATTAATCCGAATGAGGCCAGCGTTCGCCAATAGAAAACATTTCAAACTTATCAAGTCCATGTTGATGCACTGAACGAGCAACTCCCTCTATTCCAATAACACCGAGGTTCGCCATGATGCCAACTAAAGAACAACTCGCCCTGAAAAAAGCGCAATTGAGCGTTCACCCGATCTTTACCGAGATCGATTCGTTATCGGTACTGCGCCGGTTCATGGAATCCCACGTCTTCGCCGTGTGGGATTTCATGTCGTTGACCAAGCGCCTGCAACAGGAACTGACCTGTACACGGCTGCCATGGTTACCGCCACGCGATCCGCATGCTGCGCGGCTAATCAACGAGATCGTGCTTGGCGAAGAGTCCGATGATCGTCCCGCCCACGGCCATTACAGCCATTTCGAACTGTACCTGGACGCGATGCGCGAAGTCGGTGCGAGCACCACGGCGGTCGAACGGTTTGTCGCGCTGCAACGGGAAGGCGTGAGTTACGACGTCGCCCTGCAAAGCGTTGAGGTCGATCCGGCAGCGGCGAAATTTGTGCGCGAGACGCTGCACACCGCGCTGCACGCACCGGGCCACAGCGTCGCCGCCGCGTTCCTGCATGGTCGCGAAAGCGTGATCCCGACGATGTTCCAGCGCATCCTCGATGACTGGGGGATCGGCATCGAACAGGCACCCACCTTTCGCTATTACCTGGAGCGCCACATCGAGGTCGACTCGGAAGATCACGGTCCGGCGGCGGAGCAATTGCTTGAGCGTCTGGTCGACGGCGATCCGCAGCGCGAAGCCGAGGTTTATGCCAGCGCCATCGCGGCGGTGGAAAGCCGCATCGCCCTGTGGGACGGCCTGCGTCTGAGCATGCGCGAGCCCTTGGCGGAGGTGGCCCGATGAACGCCGCCGACTACCAATCCTTCGCCGACGCCTGGGAAAGTCGCGCCACCATCCGCACCCGACCACGGCGTGTGCTCGAAGACGATGAACGCCTGATCTACCCGCTGAGCCGCCAACCCCTGGTGCTCAGCGAAACCTTCCTGCGCGAATGCCCGCAACAACGGGATTTCGCCCTGGTGCAGACGCTGTACAAATTCATCAACGACGTGGTGATTTTCGAGACCGAGATCGTCGACAAGACCGCCCGCGCCATCGCCAAGAATCGCTTCGCCGTGGCCTTCCCGTTCGCCTGTCGCTACGACGCCATGACCGTGGTGGTGGACGAGGATTACCACGCGCTGGTAGCGATGGATTTCATGCAGCAGACCGTGGCCATGACCGGCATCGAGCCGATCGAACTGCCCACTGAAATCGAACTGAGTCGGGCGATTCCTGCCGCTGTGGCACTGGCGCCCGAGCACCTGCGCAGCGCGGTGGAACTGATCTGCGTGGCCATCGCCGAGAACACCGTGACCGGCGACGTCGCCGCGTTCGCCCGGGACGACACGGTCAAGCCGTCGATCAAAGGGCTGATGGCCGATCACCTGCTCGACGAGGGCCGGCACTCCAGTTTCTGGGCGCGCATGGTGCGCATCTATTGGCACACCGCCAATGACGCGGACCGGGAAACCATCGCGCAGATCCTGCCGGTGTTCATCGGCCATTACCTGACCAACGACATCCAGAAGTCCTTCGATCTGCGCCTGATCGACGCCTTGCCGGTCAGCGAGGCAGTGCGCCGCTCGCTCAAGGATGAGATGGCCGGGCTGGCGTTCCCGATCAATCGCCACCATCCGCTGGTGGGCAACATCGTGCGCTTTTTCCACAACAGCTCGCTGCTCGACACGCCCTGCGTGCAGCACGCCCTGCGTGACTATCTGGTTTGATGAGGAGGCCGACATGAGACGTCTCGACATTTTATTGATTGGCGCCAGCCAGGCCATGACCGACCTGGCGCAGGAACTCGAACAACACGGTCACTCCTTGCGGCGCAGCGGCGCGGCGCAATCGCCGGTAGACCTGATCATCGACGATGGCTTCATCGGCGCCGGTGATTTCTGCGCCATCCCGCACTTGCATCTGCGCCTCGGTATCGCTGCGCAGCGCCTTGGCGGTTTACCGACGCTCGACCTGCTGTGCTTCCTCGGCTCGTCAATGATCAGCCGCGTGCCGATTGGCGAGGAGCCGTCCGGCAACGGTCAGGCACTGCGCCAGCGAGTGCTGACGCAGTTGGTCGACGAAGTCGCGCTGCTGGTCAGCCGCTTCTCCCGCGATGCCGGGTACTTCCAGCAGGCAATGCCCGCCACGGCGCTGGACTTTGAACAGGTGGAGGACCTGTCGTTTCTCGACAGTCTGGCTTACGTCCATCGCCTCAACGCCACGACGCATCCGGCATTGTTGCAACAGGCGCAGACGCCGTTGATCGAACGCCTGCAACGCAGCCTGATCGAACACGCCGAGCGACCGGCGCTGCACCTGGCCGAGCACTCGCTCAGCTACCGCCAGTTGCACGCGCACAGCCGTGCGATCCAGCAACGTCTGCAGCCACTGCTAGAGCAGCATCCGCAGCCGTGGGTCGTGGGTATCTGCCAGCCGAAAAGCCCGGCGCTGTTCGCCTCGATTCTGGCGGTGCTCGGCAGTGGCGCGGTGTATCTGCCGCTGGAGCCGAGCCATCCGTTGCAGCGCCAGCAATACATCCTGCAAAACGCCGGCGCGGTGTTGTTGCTGCACGACGGCGAGCATCCGCTCGGTGAGTCGATGCCGGGGCTGGATGTCAGTCATATCGACAGTGCCGACGCGGATCTCAGCCAACCGTTGATGCGTCAACGGCCGACGCTTGAAGCACCGTGCATGGCGCTCTACACCTCCGGCACCACCGGGCATCCGAAGGGTGTACTGCTGAGCCAGGCGAACCTCGCGCATTTTACCGCGTGGTACGCCGATTACGTGCAATTGCGCGCCGAAAGCCGGGTGTTGCAGTTCTCTTCACTGAGCTTCGACTCGTCGCTGATCGATATCTTTCCGACGCTGCTGCAGGGCGCCGAACTGGTGGTACCGGATGACACCCAGCGCCGCGATCCGCTGCAACTGGTGGCGCTGATCCGCCGCCGGCAACTGACCCACGCGTTCCTGCCGCCGGCACTGCTGAGCATCCTGCCGCTGGAGCAACTGCAAGGTGTCGAGGTGATGACCGGCGGCGACGTCTGCGAGCCCTTCGTCATCGAGCAATTGACCCGCCAGGGCAAGCTGCACAACCTCTACGGCCCCACCGAAGCGACGGTGCTGATTACCGCTCGCCAGCTCAAGCCGGGTGACAGCAACCGCACCCTCGGCGCGCCGATTGCCAACAGTCAGGTGCTGATTCTCGATGACGAGTTGCAACCGGTGCCGGAGAACACCGTCGGCGAATTGTTCATCGTCGGCCCCGGCGTTTGCCTCGGCTACTTGAACAATCCGCAGCAGACCGCGGAGCGTTATCTGACCCTGCAACTGCCGCACGGTGAGAGCTTGCGCGCCTACCGCAGTGGCGACATGGCCAAGTGGGGCGAACACGGTATCGAGCTGTGCGGACGGCGCGACAATCAGGTAAAGATCCGTGGTTTCCGGGTCGAACCGGAAGAGATCGAGCGCTGCCTGCGCGAGAGCCAGTTGTACCGCCAGGTGGCGGTGGTGATCGACCATCAGCGGCGGATTCTGGCGTTCCTTGCGCAGCCGCAGTCGGACGCTGCCCGCGATCTGTTGAAGGCGCATGCCCAGCAGTTTCTGCCGGACTACATGCAACCGGTGGCGTGGACTGAACTGGCGCAGATGCCGTTCGCCAGCAACGGCAAGGTCGACCGCAAAGCGTTGCTGGAGCTGCCGGTGAGCGTGCAGGACAGCAGTCCGAAATGCCTGCCGGCAAACGCTGACGAAGCGTTGCTGCTGGAGATCTGGGCGGAACTGCTGGAGCTGCCGAGCAGCGATATTTCCACCGACGAAAGTTTCTTCAACCTCGGTGGGCATTCGATCCTGCTGTCACGGATGTTGCTGCGTTTGCGTGAGGAATTCGGGCGCAGCATCTCGATCAACCGCTTCATCGAACTGCCAACCATCATCAAGCTCGCCACGCTGGTGCGCGGTACCGATGACAGCGCGGTGCTCAGCGCACAGGCCATGGCCGACGCCGAACGCCCGCTGAACATCGAGCCGCTGCCGATCAGTCGCCTGGGTGATGTGCACAAGGTGATCGTCACCGGCGCCAACAGCTTTGTCGGCGTGCACATTGTCGAAGCGCTGCTTGGATGGGGCGCCAGCGAGGTGGCGTGTCTGGTGCGTGACGGCGGCGGGCAAACCGCGGCGCAGCGGTTTGCTCAGGCGCTGCGTGAGAACCGTCTCGAGCATCTCGATTTGAGCCGGGTGCGGATCTACTCCGCGAACCTCACCCGCCCGCAACTTGGCCTGGCCGACGACGATTATCAGCGCCTGGATCGCGAGTTCGGCGCGCTGGTGCACAACGCCGCCAACGTCAATCACGTGCTCGATTACGAGTCGCTGGCGGCGGATAACGTCGAGCCGATTTTCGAGCTGCTGCGTCTGTGTGAAGGACGCAGCAAAAAGGTCTTCAACTTTGTCTCGACACTGTCCGCTTCAAGCACCGTCGATGGCGAAGGCCGAGTACTCGAATTGCCTGCCGCGCCGACCCCGCCGATCTACATCCGCAACGGCTACAACCTGTCGAAGTGGGTCGGCGAACGCGTCCTCGAACGGGCGCGCGAGCGGGGGGTGTGGGTCAACCTGTATCGCCCCGGCAACATCAGTTTCAACAGCCTGAGCGGCGTCTGCCAGCCGCACAAAAACCGTTTGATGCTGATGCTCAAAGGCTCGATCCAGCTCGGTCAGGTGCCGGCCTTTGCGCTGAATTTCGACCTGATGCCGGTGGACTTTCTAGCGCGTTTCATCGCCTTCCACGCCAGCCGCTATTCGACCGAAAGAGCGGTGTTCAACCTGCACAACCCCGAACCGCTGAGTTGGGATGCCTACGTCGCTTCGTTCCGCGAAACCGGCAGCGAGTTTTCGCTGGTCAGCGTCGCCGACTGGCAGCAGCAACTGGGCCGGGTCGATGCCGACAACGCGCTGTTCGGCGTGCTCGGTTTCTACCTCAACGGCTTCGAGGAAGACATCGGCGACATCTCCCTGATCGGCCACGCCAATGCTGAAGCCGGCGTGCAGCAGATGGGCGCGCACTACCCGGAAAAATCTCCGGCACTGCTGCGTCGCGGCTGCGATTACCTGAAACAGATCAACTTCATCTAGTTCACCCAAAAAGGAGCAACACCATGAGCAATCTGCAACCCGACACCCTGATCAAAAACCCGCACGGCTGCCACGTTGTGTCGTCGGTGGAAGTGCCGGCGGACGCGGCGCAGGTCTGGGCGGTGGTCGGCAATTTCGCTGGCTTCGACCGCTTCATCCCGGCGCTGTCGCACATCGAAATGACCGGCGACGGCGTGTCGTCGCTGCGCAAGAAGTTCTTCAAGGACGGCAACGTGGTGGTCGAGCAACTCAACTCACGCGATGAGCAGGCACGGGCCATGACCTGGACCACGATCTACAACACCTTGGGTGTGGCGAATTTGTGGGCAGCGATGAACGTGGAATCATTGGGAGCGGGGAAGTCGCGGGCGACCTGGACGATCATTGCCGAGCCGGCTTCAGGTGGGGAGGAAGCGCTGCCGGGGTTCAAGGATTTCGTGCAGGGGTTTGCCGATGATGCGATGGGGAATGTGTTGAAGCTGTTTGTATAAGGCTTCAGTTTGGCGGTGACTGAACTACCGCCTTCGCGAGCAAGCCCGCTCCCACATTCTGATTGCATTCCTTCTGTAGGAACGCGGTCAATTTGTGGGAGCGAGCCTGCTCGCGAAGAACGATAACGCGGTCTCGAATCTGAAAATCAGATCTTGAAGCTGTCGACCAACTGCTTCAACCGGTTCGCCTGCTGCGACAACGCATCGCAATCCTTCAATGTTTCATTGAGGTTGGCGACGCTCTGCTGGTTCAGCAGGTTGATCTGGTTGACGTCGACGTTGAGGGTTTCCACCACCGCCGTCTGCTCTTCGGTCGCGGCAGCCACCGACTGGTTCATGCCGTCGATTTCGCCGATGCGCTGGGTCACGCTGACCAGGCGCAGACCGGCCTGATTGGCCACTTCCACGCTCTCTTCGCTGGACGCCTGACTGGCGTTCATGGTGGTCACCGCTTCACGCGAACCGACCTGCAACGAAGTGATCATCTTGTGGATCTCTTCCGCCGACTCCTGGGTGCGGTGGGCGAGGTTACGCACTTCGTCCGCCACCACCGCAAAACCGCGTCCGGCTTCACCGGCACGGGCCGCTTCGATGGCCGCGTTGAGCGCCAGCAGGTTGGTCTGCTGCGAGATACCTTTGATCACATCGAGGATGTGGCCGATGTTGTCGGTGCTGGCATTCAGGGTTTCGATCTGGGTGCACGACAGGCTGATCTTCTGCGACAGCTCGGTCATCGCCTGAATGGTCTGCTCGACCACCTGACGACCGTCATCGGCCTGCTCGCTGGCGCCGCTGGCGTGCTGCGACGCATCGGCGGCGTTGCGGGCGATTTCCTGAGTGGCGGCGCCCAACTGGTTGATCGCGGCGGCCACGCTGTTGGTGCGCGCACTTTGTTCGTCGGAGCCGATGATCGAGGCGTTGGACGAGGCCATTACCCGTTGCGACAGGTCGTGCACATGACGGGTAGCCGACGACACTTCGGAAATCGACGCGTGAATGCGCTCGACGAACTGGTTGAACGCGCTGCCCAGTTCGGCGAACTCATCCTTGCCTGCCACGACCAGACGCCGGGTCAGGTCGCCTTCACCCTGGGCGATGTCCTGCATCGCGCGGCCCATGGTGGTCAGCGGACGCATCAGGACGTTGATCAGCAGGCTCAGCAGCAGCGCAATCGCAGCGACCGCGACGAACATCGCGATCAGCGCCGAAGTACGGAACTGGCTGAGGGCGGCGTAGGCCTTGTCACGATCGATCGACAGCCCGATGTACCAGTCGGCATTCGGCAAACCGCTGACCGGGGTGAACGACAGGATGCGTTCCTGGCCGTTGAGCACTACGTTCTGGTTGCCCTTCTCGATGCGCACACCGGAATTCGGGTAGATGTCCTTGAGGTTCTTCATCACCTGGTCTTTGTCCGGGCTGACGATCACCTGACCGTCACCGCTGACCAGGAACGCGTGACCAAGGCCACCGAAATCCACCGAGTTGATGATCTTCACCAGGGTTTCCAGGCTCAGGTCACCGCCGACCACACCCAGCAGTTCGCCATTCTTTTTCACCGGCATGGCGATGGTCACGACCAGACCACCGACCGCCGCCATGTATGGCGGGGTCAACATGGTTTTGTCGGCGACCACGGCCTGCTTGTACCAAGGGCGCTGACGCGGGTCGTAGCCGTCGGGCATCTTCGCGTCAGGGCGCTGGGTGAACACTCCGTTGGCCTGACCGACGTAGGTGAACTGGAAGTTCGAGGTGAAGGCCGGTTGATCGACCAGCCCCGGGAAGTCGGCGTCCTTGCCCTGATGGGCAACGTTCTGCGCGAGGTTTTCCAGCACCAGAATTCGCCCGCTCATCCAGTTCTGCACGCTGCTGGCGGTCAGATCGCCGGCCTGCTGCACAGACGACTGGAGGTTCTGGCGAATGGTGTTGCGCTGCAGATAGTCGTTGTAGAGGGTGAACAAAGCGAAAGCCAGGACCACGACGCCCGAGGCGGCCAACAGGATTTTATGGCTGAACTTGAGATTCATTTCATGGGACTTCTTATGCAAAAGTGGGGATGCGTTCCGGGATGCAACATTCCATGTACAGCGCAGGCGGCGTTCTGACGGCCGCTCTACTTTGGTGCACGCATGTCTCACCAGTCTGTCGGCACCATTCACGGAAATCTTAGGGCTGCGTGGGAAATGGCCTGCATTTCTGTCAGATTCCCGCCGAACGGCGTGCCAGAGCGTTCGCCACGAAGTTTTTTTGCTGGATCTCCGAGCAGAGGTTGCAAAATTCGCAGCCCCTGATAAAAATGCGACTAATTATCATTTGTGACGTTCGGGCTGTCGCGTTCATGTCCTCACCTGAGTTTGCAGTGCAGGCGCTTTACAGGAGTCATCACGGCTGGCTCAACGCCTGGCTGCGGGCGCGGCTGGGCAATGCCGCGGATGCCGCAGATCTGGCTCAGGACGCCTTCGTCCGCCTGTTGCAGCGCAGCGAACGCCTGGAACTCAAGGCGCCTCGCGCATTTTTACGCACCATCGCCCGTGGCCTGGTGATCGATCATTGGCGTCGTGAAGAAATCGAACGCGCCTATCTCGAAACCATCGCCCATTTGCCCGAAGCCGAAACCCCAAGCGCCGAAACCCGCGCGCTGGTAATCGAGTTGCTCGAGAGCATCGCGCGCATGCTTGAAGGCTTGCGACCGAAAGTCCGTCAGGCGTTTCTGCTGGCGCAGTGCGAAGGTTTGACGCACAAGCAGATCGCCGCGCAGATGGGCTTGTCACTGCGTTCAGTCGAACGTTACGTCGCCGATGCGCTGTATCACTGCTACGTGTTGCGGTACGCAAGTTGATGCCTGTGGATAACAACTCAGTCGCGCGCCGCGCCGAGCCGCAGCAACAGGTGGTCAAGCAAGCCATCCACTGGCTGCTGCGGCTGCGTAACAACCATGGCAATGCGCGCCTGAGTCATCAGTGCGACGCGTGGCGCGCCGAACATCATGAACATGAACTGGCCTGGCAGCGCGTGCAGTCGCTGCAGGCGGAATTGAGCCATAACCTGCGCGCAGTGCCCGGCGCGCACGTGGCGTTCAATACGCTGGAAAACAGTGCGCAAGGGCTGGGGCGGCGACAAGCCTTGAAGCTGCTGTCTGGCGCGGTGCTGATGGGCTCCGCGGCGTGGCTGGCCAAGGACACCTCCGTCTGGCAGCAGTGGCGCGCTGATTACGCTACGGCGACCGGCGAGCGTCGCGGGTTCCAGTTGCCCGACGGCACGCGGATCGAGCTGAACACTGCCAGCGCAGTGGATCTGGACTACACCGCGCAGCAGCGGCTGATCAAACTCACTCGCGGCGAAATCATCGTCACATGCGGCGGTAACGATGAAGGCGCGACGTTCAACCGGCCACTTCGCGTGCAAAGTCGTCATGGTATTTATGAGCCGATAAAAGCCCGCTTCATCCTGCGTCAGGACAGCGATTGCACACGGCTCACCGTCAGCTCCGGGAGCGTCGCCATCCGCAGCGGCGCAACCTCTGTCGAGGCACTCGCCGGGCAGACCTATCTGATCGATCATCATCAGGTGCGCCCGGCAGCGCCACTGGATATGGACGTGGGCGCGTGGGCCGATGGTTTGATTGTGACCCGCAATATGCGCCTGGGCGATTTCCTCAATGAAGTCGGGCGTTATCGTCAGGGCTTTGTGACGTGCGCGCCGCAGGTGGCGGACTTGCGCCTGTCCGGAGTGTTCCGCCTGGAGGACACCGACACGCTGCTGGCCATCCTGCCGCAGACCCTGCCAGTGCAATTGCGTTATCGCACCCGATGGTGGGTCACACTCGAGGCGGTGGCCTGAAATTATTTTGGCGGGTTTTCGCGACAAGTCCGGCTTGGTCAGTAAGCACTTCAACTCAGCCTTTGCGACTTGCCACGGAAACCGACAATGACTGTCCGCCTCACCTGTAAGAAACCGCTGAATTTCACTGCCGAATCGGGCCTGCTGCGCCACGCCGTTCGCGCCGCCCTGCTGTCCACCGTTCTGGGTGCCGGTGCGCTGCCCGGCCTGAGCGTCGCCGCCCCTGCCAGTGAAGCGAGCAGTCATCGCTACAGCATCGGCGCCGGCCCGCTGGGCGAAGCGCTGAACCAGTTTGCCCGTCAGGCCGGCATTACCCTGGCGATGACTCCGCAGCAAACGCAGGGACAACAGTCTCCGGGCGTACAGGGCGAATATTCAACTGATCAGGCGTTGAGCCATTTGCTCAGCGGTTCGGGCCTGGAAGCAGTCAGCCAGGACGGCAGCAGCTACGTCCTGCGTCCTGTCAGTGAAACCGATGCGCTGGCACTGCCAACCACCGATATCAAAGGTTTCGCCCTCGGCAACGCACTCGGCAGTATGGAAGGCTACAACGCCACCCACAGCCAGATCGCCACCAAGACCAGTACTGCGTTGCTGGAAACTTCGCAAAGCGTGTCCGTGGTCACCCGCGAGCAAATGGACGACCAAGGTTCACAGACCGTCTCTCAGGCGATGCGCTATACCCCCGGCGTGCTGACCAACCCTTACGGGGCGACCCATCGCTACGACTATGTGGCGATGCGCGGCTTCAACGATGGCTCGGTGGATAACATCTACCTCGACGGCCTCAAGTCGATGGGCGACAGCGGGACCTACAGCACCATGCAGGTCGATCCGTATTTCCTCGAGCGCGTGGATATTCTCAAAGGCCCGTCGTCGGTCTTGTATGGCCGCAGTTCGCCCGGTGGCCTGGTGGCGCTGACCAGCAAAAAGCCGTTGTACGAGGCCTATCATCAGGTTCAGGCCACGGTCGGTACCCAAGGTCAGCGCGGGGTCGGTTTTGACTTCAGCGGCCCAGTCGATGACGACAAGCGCATTGCCTATCGTCTGACCGGTTTGACGGATCAGTCCGACACACAATTCGACCACAACAAGGAAAAACGCTTCGCCCTCGCTCCGACGCTGAGTATCGATTTCACTGAAGACACCTCGCTGACGCTGCAGGCGTATCTGCAGCACGATCCGGATGGCGGCTACCACGGTGGCGTGCCGGCGGACGGGACGATTCATCAGCGCAACGGCAATCGCATCTCGCCGCACTTCTTCGAGGGCGAGCCGGGGATTGATGGCTACTCGCGGGATCAGCAATCGTTCGGCTATCAGTTCGAACATCGCTTCAACGATGTCTTCACAGCGCGGCAGAATTTCCGTTACCTCGACTCCAAAGTGAACATGGATCAGGTCTACGCCTACGGCTGGACGACACCAACCAGCAACGAACTGAACCGCTATTACACCGGCGGCGATGAACGTCTGCATGCGTTCATCGTCGACAACATGCTGCAGGCCGAATTCTTCACCGGGGCCACCAAGCACACCGTGTTGATGGGCGCAGATTATCAACGGCGCAAGACGGTGGTCGACTGGACCAGTGGTGGTCTGGCGCCGATCAATGCGTTCAACCCGGTCTACGGCAATTCGGCGATCGACATGTACGGCAACACCAGTTACCTGCGGCGCCTGGAGCAGACCGGGGTCTACCTGCAAGACCTGATCGAGATGGACCAATGGCGGTTTTCGCTGGGTCTGCGTCAGGACTGGGTCGAGACCTCCGATGAGAACCGTATCGCCGAAGCGGGTCGGCCAGTGGGCACCGAAATCAACGACCGCCGTACCAAACTGACCGGCCGCGCCGGCGCGTTGTATCTGTTCGATAACGGCCTGGCGCCGTACATCAGCTACTCCGAATCTTTTAACCCGAACTCGTATGCCGACAGCGCCGGTAATCCTCTGCCGCCAACTGACGGGAAGCAATGGGAAGTCGGCCTGAAGTACCAGCCGCCGGGCACCGACAATCTGTTCACCGCCTCGCTGTTCCGCATTGATCAGGAGAACCTTGCGACCAAGTTGCCACAGGAAAACTTCTACCGAGCAGTCGGCGCTGTGCGCTCGCAAGGTCTGGAGCTGGAAGCGCACATGCAGTTGACCGACAACCTGAAAGTGCTCGGCAGCTACACCTTCACCGATATCGAGTACTCGAAATCGATGGTCAGCACCTTGAGCACTCCGACCGACGTGATCGAGAACAAAGGCAACTCGCCAACTCAGGCGCCGCGGCACATGGCCTCGTTGTGGGCCGACTACAAGTTCGACAGCGCGGTACTCGATGGCCTGCGTCTGGGCGGTGGTGTGCGTTATGTCGGTTATAGCTGGGCGGACGCGGAAAACACGCTGAAGGTGCCTTCCTACACCTTGTTCGACGCCTCGATCGGTTATGACCTGGGCAAGGTCGGCTTGAAGGGCGTCGACGTGCGCTTGAATGCGAACAACCTGACCAATGAGTCCTACGTGGCCTCCTGCGCCAGCCTGAACTTCTGCTACATGGGCGAAGAGCGCAACGTCGCCGCCACGGTCAGCTACCAGTTCTAAACCTTTGCCTTGTGCATAAAAAAGCCAGCCCCTGATTTCTCAGGAGCTGGCTTTGTCGCTTCTGTGGGGAAATTCTCATGCGCGCATTGTTGGTGTTGTTGCATCGCTATATCGGGCTGGCAACAGCGGTGTTTTTGCTGCTGGCCGGGATCACCGGAAGCATTCTTGCGTTCAATCATGAGTTGGATGAGTGGCTGAATCCGCACTTCTACGCAGCCTCATTTGAGGGGCAACGATTGCCTCCCGGGGCCTTGGTCGACGTGGTGCAAACCACGCATCCGAAGTTGCAGGTCTGGTACATGGAGTATCCGCAGGAGACGGGGCATACCGCCATGTTGGCGGCGGTACCGCGTAATGATCCGGTGACCGGCAAACCGTTCGATGAGCGCAATCAGGTGTTCTATCTCGACCCGGTGAGTGCCGAGCAGAAGGGCCAACGTTACTGGGGTGAGTGCTGCTTTTCCCGGGAGAACTTCATTCCGTTCATTCTTGAGTTTCATTACAACTTGACGCTGCCCGGAAACTGGGGCTTGTGGTTGATGGGGCTGGTTGCCAGCGCCTGGGTGATCGATTGTTTCATCGCGCTGTGGCTGACGTTTCCTCGTGGCAAGCCGTTCTGGAAAAAGTGGTCGGCGGTCTGGAAGATCAAGGGCGGCCACGCTTATCGGCTCAACTTCGATCTGCATCGGGCCAGTGGATTGTGGCTGTGGTTGTTGTTGCTACCGATTGCGGTCAGCAGTGTCGCGATGAACTTGCCCAGTCAGGTCTTCAAACCGGCGGTGTCGCTGCTTTCACCGATCGAGCCGAGCGTTTATGAGGCTCGAGGGCGAATGCCTCCATCTGAGTTGGGGGTGACACAGTTGAGTTATCAACAGGCGTACGAAAGGGCATTGGTCGAGGGGAAGAGGTTAGGACTGACAGCGGCGATCGGGGAGTTGTATTACAGCTTTGAGTACAACTTCTACGGCGCAGGATTCGGGCAACATGACACTCAAGCGCATGGAAAATCCTGGTTGTTTTTCCACGGTACTGACGGGCGATTATTAGGTCAGGAAATTGCCGGACAAGGGACATTGGGGGAACGGTTTTACCGCTTGCAACTACCGATACATGGCGGACGGATCATCGGCTTCACCGGGCAAGTGATCATCGCGGTATTGGGTGTTGTGATCGCGGGGCTGTCAGGGACTGGCGTCTACATCTGGTGGCGCAAGTGGCAGGCCCGGCGCATCAGCAAGGCTCGCAAAGCGGCCTGAGTTTTGGGAGCCCTGAAACGACAAAACCCCTGTCTGCGTTAGCAGACAGGGGTTCTGGAATTTAATCTTGACGATGACCTACTCTCACATGGGGAAACCCCACACTACCATCGGCGATGCATCGTTTCACTTCTGAGTTCGGGATGGGATC